>NZ_CDBN01000014.1 GCF_000820085.1 Aeromonas sanarellii | reverse complement strand
TCGATTTGGGCAACAACGCCTCTCCACGGGTAAGAAGGCCATTACAGGCTGCCAGCGGCTCAAGATCACTGTCTGCCATAAACGTCCCATCCGACCATTTCCATCCGCAAAAGGATGAATAAACTCCAACTCATAATGCAAGGCACAGGAAGCGATCAGCGGATGAGCCTCGGTCTCAGCCAGCCAAGTCAATAGCTGTCCCATTAGACGAGGGACCTGGTTCGCAGGGGGAGCCATATGCACTAACTGCTCGCCTCGATAGATACCTACGCCACTGCTACGCCAGTGACCCGCATCATCGCATAGTCCACGCATCAGGAGTCCATGAGCACCAAGTAAATCTTCCGCTAAAGCAGGATCCCAATCAGGCATTGCTTCATAGGCCGCAAACGCATTACGGACCTCTTGGATTTCCCGTGGAAGCCCAAGCACCGTCTTCCCCTCAATCACTGCCGTCACCTGCTCGACACTCAGGGTATTGTGCTCTATAGCCAAGGAGGCTTGGATAGTGCGGATCCGGTTCTCTCGACGCAGCATCGGCACCTGGGAGCTCTGAGCAAACCGCCACTGCCCCACCAACTCGGCGATATCCATCACCCGACTCAACATGGCGTGGATCAGGGCGAGGGAGGGGAATAGGCTGTCATTGAGTACTCCAACTGATGCGATAACAAATGAAGGATTAGCTTAACAGATCCGGGAGCAGAAACTCCCGGATCAGATGCCATCTAAAACTGCATTAAAAGTCTTTTTATCAACACCAATCAGCCTTCAAAGGTTACTCCCCCCGAAACACTGATATCCCTGCCCACGGCGCTTGGATTCCATTTTGGCAAGGTAGGCGGCATGGAGCAGCACTTTTTTTATAGCCACAGGATCATCTGAAAAAACTTCGTGCTGTCCCTCCTCAGAAAGTTGAACCAATCCTCGCCTCCTGCAAAAATCAATTGATAAATCCGTTTCAAAGACTGCTCGATGCCAAGCCACTCTAAGCTTGTTTGCCAGATTCATATTCTCAGACTTAAATCTCCCCAGAGAGCAATAGGCATCCCCATTTAAGAAAAACATCAAGTGATAGTGAGGAACGACAGCCTCTGCTGTTTGCTCCCTGGCCCAAACATATCTGATTGCGGTTTTGCGAACTCTTTTCCCATTTGTAGCTTGGCGTATCTGATCCAGAAAAAATAGTTTTTCAATTTCCGTAAAGAAAGCTTTCAGCACAGCGCCATGATAACGTGAACTACCTTCTGATAGCATCCTGGTAAACAAATTATCAGGGAAGCGAAGGTCAACTCTAAAAGCAAATACCCTAGAGTATTGAGCAAAAGCATGATTCATCACAGCAACAATTTTACTGAGGTTATCCTTATCGAAAGTATATCCATTTTTCTGGTAGTGGCGTTCAGCCGCCACTCGATATTCATTAAGAGTGTCGAACATATTAAATTCCATAGATAAGAGCATGGCTACATGCTGCGAATGTATGCCTGCATTAAAATTAAGGTAGCAGTTTGCAAGTGTGCACTAGCACACTTTCATTGAAGGTTTGAAACAGCGATATCAACATAGCGATATGATAGGTTATGGATTCCGGTATGCTGATAGTTATGACATCGACATGCTTGTACTGTCGATCTGCATACTGTGTATCCAGCTTTATTCGGTGTTTACTTGCACTCTTTATTTATATATTACTATTGCCGACACCAAGCATTTAATGTCAAACCAACCAAATAACTCTAATCCCTGATAGGACAAGACTTGTAGCCTGAACAACGAGCTAATTTGTTCAAATTATTATTCAGAAATTAGCCCTAGCGAAGATTTATTTTCTCTTCAATCCAAGACTCTATTTCAGAGCTAACCCAAGCAACAGATCTTGGGCCTATCTTGACTGATGCAGGAAATTTACCGTCATTCATCTGACGATAAACTGATGCTTTAGAGAGTGATGTCATTGCGATGACATCTTTCAACTTAAGTAGTTTCATGATGAGCTCCTTTGTCGTCCATAGGACGTGGTGCTCGTGTAAAAACATAGCGAAACAGAAAACGTAAACCCCATATATCTTGATCAAATTCCGTTACCCAAGAGAGCCCTTTAAAAGGCACAGGTCTACATCTCATTAGTAGAGCTGAGGCACCAACTTGGTGAGCTAAGCTAAAAACCTGATCCTAATAGTGCTACACCTTCACTGTTTCATAGCCATTTCCAGGGAGAGACGACACTGTATCCATGAAGTGCTTCACTCAAGCCAATAGGTTGATCATTCCTCTGCATTGGTGATTGCGTGTGATGGCTTCATGTAACTTGTGCCATGTATTCAACGTTAACGATCCAGATATCATTACCCAACATTCACTAAGTGAAGGCATCTCTTTGTGCTCCTCACTCACAGAGTGATAACGTGGCCCAATTATGGGCACAGGCATTCAAGTGCCTAGGGTTGTATTTTGGCAAGCCCTGCGCGCCTATCAACATGCCCGTTGATAGAGATTACATGCCATCCTCCCCGACACGGTAGGCCTTCAATAGCTTCATCGGAACCCAAGAAAGTAAGCTGGTGATGGACAAAAGCACGGTGATGCCGTGCTCAAACATGGAAAAACACGCTACAAAAAGACATTGCAAATCACTCAAAAACAAGTTAAAAAACAACCAACAAACAACCTGAAACAGCAACAAAATTACTTAGTAATGCATTTTTATAGGCTGATAAAATTATGCCAACAATATATGGTGAGAATGGTCTAGAAATAAAACCCACGATCTCTTTATCCAAAAGGGAAAGGGAGTTCACCCTCAGATTATTAAATAAAGGCGTATCCTTACCTGTAACTGATGAGGAAATAATCAGTTACCTTTCCAATAATAGTGGCATCCTTATAAATAGAGCTAATTGTGGACTTGGCTCTCCCCTCAAAAATTTTGAGGGGAACATTCCCCCTCGAGAGTTAATAATAAGCAGTATTAAATCTGAGTGTATAAACGAAACAAATTTTAATTGGATAGATACAAAAAACGATCGCTTGTGTAATTACGTATGGGCATACATACGCTCTTTAACTAAATATCCTGATGCATCACCTTTAACTATGGACGTTGGGATCAGAATAGATGGCGCATTTGAAGCACCCCAGACATTTCATGTATATAACAACTGGAGTCTAGACCTTTCACCAACTAACAATATCAGCAAAAAAAATGGCATCATTTCTTTTTTTGATATAATCGATGCGAAAAATTAACAGAAAATAAAGGATGTTGAATTTTTAAAATTGAGATGGCAAAGTACTGGCCAAAAAATGGATGTGAAGACATGGATAGAAAATTGTGATAGCAAATGGGCATGGAGTTATTTGTTTGAAAATCCAAAGACAGGAAATAATAATCCTCCGATATGGTTTATCAACAGAGATAATTCTTCGGCAACCAAAGACTGCATCGTTACACTCTTTGACCTGCTAAATGAAGTTCCACCAGCCAGAGAACTGACGCTTAGAAAAATGAAGTCAGCCTGGTCACAAAAATCATTTCGTGACAAGAACAATGGAAAAAAATCAGTTAGTGTTGTCTTGCCAGAAAAAACAATTCGTATGCTAGACGACATTTGCATGAAAACTGACCGAAGAAAAAATGAAGTAATAATTCGACTCATTAGGGATGAGTACGAAAAGATATCCAAATAAAAAACACCAGCATTTGCTGGTGCTTTCTTATTTTTTCCTTCTGAAATCCACAGAAACTATATTTCCAGTATCATTTTCTTCCGTGGTTACGGTAATTACTGACTCTATGAATCCACCCCATGATAAGAATAGCACTCGCAACTTATCGGCCATCCCTCCAACTTGGTAGGTCCTAATGAGACGGTCTTTTGGTACATGATTAAGTAGTAATTCAATTAATCGTTCTGGTGCATCCAAATATTCTGCTGTACCTGTTGCTACACTTCGACGCAGATCATGCGGGCTGAATGGTTCAAGCTCAGCTAAGTATTTTATCCTTACACGTTCTAACGCCTTGGTAACCGCATCACCAGTAATAGGATGTCCAATCTTGCTAGTAGATTCAAATACGAATTGCCCCTGTGATAAAGCCTCTTGTTGTTTCAGTATACGCTGCGCTAGTGGGCATAATGTTACAACATGCGTTCGTCCATTTTTCGTTTCAGGAATTGTCCAACGATCACCATTAATTTGTTCCCATTTCATAGCTACAGCTTCTGAGCGCCGGACAGCAGTTAAACAAATTATTCGTAAACAATTTGCGACCGAAAGAGACAACACCACATTAGAAGCTATACCACGCCCTCCATTCGCTTTGGCGCCAGCTCCTGATGTTGCTTGCTCAAGTGCAAGCCATAATTTCCTTAATTCCTCTTTAGCCAGCCACCGCTCACGAGGAGGCGGCATTGATGCTCCAAACATGGCTGGTTTTAACAGTCTAGCGGGATTTATTTCAATGTAGCCTTGAAGAACCGCATGATCCAGACATTGATTCAACACGATTAATCCCTTTCGTGTCCCTTCAGCCGTATCTACTTGGCGAAAATGCTCATACAGTACGGCACGTGACAAGTCACAAACACGAAGATTGCCCAAAGCTCTTTCAATATGGCGTGTAAAAGTTCCCTCATAGTCAGCCAGTGTTCGTGGACCTATTGGCTTTGACTTGGCGCGTAACATCAACCAATCACGATACACTTCCCGCAGTGTTGGCATCTGGGTATTTTTGATCTTGACCTCTTTCGCTGCCTGGCGCGGATCAATTCCCTGCTTCACAAAAGCAACAGCATCAGCATGGGCGAGACGAGCAGCAGCCAAACTCATAGCGGGGTGACTTCCCAGCAGCAACTCTCCTTCTTTTCCAGCCAATTTGTAACGATAGATAAAACGCTTCAAACCGTGCCTACGAAGCTCCAACTTCAAGCCGCCACCATGCTTGGACTGAACTGCAAACCGCTGCACTGTTGCACCTTCTCTCAAGGCCGCAGCAGAGATTTCTGTAGCTGTATTGAGTAGCTTATTCACCACGTTTCATACCCCTCTCCATACCCCGCTTTTGTGATGATATGGCGTGGAACTACCTGAGACAACATGAGTCTTCAGAAAGAGAGCATTCTATTGATTTTATTTATGTTATTTCAAATTTGTCGTTCTTGTTGAAACTTCTTGATTCTATAACAATCTGGATTCGTAATGCGAAGGTCGTAGGTTCGACTCCTATTACCGGCACCAGATATAGCAAGGCTCGCAGCGATGCGAGCCTTATTCATTTTTGAGGCGGCTAACTCCCGGCTAACATCAGCCCCGACGCACAAGTGGAATCACCATCGCTGTTTGTATGGGGGATAGTATTCACCAACCCCCCCACCTCAAGCCGGTGTCAGGTGATAACTAGATTTGTAAACCGGATTTATTTGACTACCGCGCGACACAACTTTTAATCAGCTGATTGGGGCGACATTTGATTTTCGTCACTTCAAGAGCGCCGCTAACGCCGCGTCGAACTCGAAGCGTTCCACCTGCTGTGCCACCTTGGCCAGGCGTTCGGCCAATTCGGGCTGCAGGGAGAGGGCTTGCAACTCGACCAGCACCTCGATCGCTTCGCTGTCGCTCTCTGCCAGTAGTTGGCCAAGCCTGGCCAATCGTGGCTGTATGTCCGCATCGGGGAGGGCTACCGACGGCGCAGGCTCTAGCGTATCTGCATCCAATACGGCCAGGGCGGCGAGCACAGGGGCCAGGCTTTGTTCCACCCTGTTGAGCGCAGTCTGGAGCTGCTCACCCCTCGCACTGGATTGACAACACAACTCCAGCTCGGCCGCCGCTTGGGCGACCTCGAAGGCTCCGATGTTGCCGGCCGTCCCCTTCAGGCTGTGCGCGAGCCGGGTTGCCGCCGAGGCATCGGGATCCGCGAGGGCGGCCGCGAACTGCGCGGCGAAGCCCTGATTGGCGGCATGGAACTTGCGAAGCAACCGCTGATAGAGCTCAGCCTTCCCCTGGCAGGTGGCCAGGCCGGCAGCCTGATCAATGCCATCCAGCTCGGTAGGTAAGAGACCTGTAGGCGGCACAGCCTCGAGCGCAGTCACGCTGGCCATTACTGGTTGACGGGCGCGTGGCTTGATCCATTTGGCCAGGGTCGCGAACATACTGGCCACGTCGAGAGGTTTGGCGATGTGATCGTTCATGCCGCAGGCCAACGCCTGCTCCCGATCGCCGCTCATGGCGTTGGCGGTCATGGCGATCACCGGCAATGTGGCAAAGCGCGACTGCTGGCGGATAAACTTGGTGGCCGTATAACCGTCCATCACCGGCATCTGGCAATCCATCAGGACGCCGTCGAAGTCGGCGTCCTGCGCAAGCAGGTCGAGCGCCTCCTGGCCGTTGACCGCCAGGCTGAGGGATATGCCCGCCTCCTGCAGCAGCTCGCTGGCCAGCTCGCGGTTCAATTCGTTGTCTTCCACCAGCAGCAGGCGGGCACCACTCAGGCTGGCCGTGGCGCTGGCATTCAGTTCTGATCGCTCGGTCGTCCGGCTGTCGACGAGTCGGATCTTGCCAAGTACGCTGCCGAGCGCCTCCAGCAGGTTAGATGGAGTAACAGGTTTGGTCAGCACCACGGGCAATTCCACCCCCTGCGACTCGGCCTGCTCACGAACCTCCTCGCGGCCGAAGGCGGTGACCATGATCACCGACGGCGTCTGCGCCAGATTGGCAGCATGCATCTGCCGCACCGTCTCCACTCCGTCCATGCCCGGCATGCGCCAGTCCATCAGCACCAGATCATAGGGCAGTGACTTGCCCTCGGCCGCTATCAGCATCGCCAGAGCGGCGCGGCCACTGTCGGCCACATCCACCTCAATGCCGAAGCTGCGGGCCATGCCATAGAGGATTTCGCGGGCGCTGGCGTTGTCGTCCACCACCAGGGCCCGCACACCTAACAGCTCATCCTGGGTGAACATGCGCCGCGGCAGCTCGCCACGCTGCCGCCCCAGCATGACGCAGAAGTGGAAAGTCGAACCTTGTCCCAACACGCTTTCCACCCAGATGCGTCCCCCCATCAGTTCCACCAGCCGCTTGGAGATGGCCAGACCCAGACCAGTACCGCCGTACTTACGGGTGGTCGAGCTGTCGGCCTGGCTGAACGACTGGAACATCCGTTCGCACTGCTGGCCGCTGATGCCGATGCCTGTGTCGCGCACCCAAAAGTGCAACTCCAGGTGTTCACCCTCGTCATGGAGCACCTCGGCTCCCACCACTATCTCCCCCCGCTCGGTGAATTTGGCCGCGTTGTTGCCGAGGTTGATCAGGATTTGCCCCAGCCGCAGCGGGTCGCCGATCAGCGCCGTCGGCAGATCGTGCGCCGTGTCGAACAGCAGCTCCAGCCCCTTCTCCTCGGCCCTCAGGCCAATCATGTTGGCGAAATTGTCCAGCACGTCCTCCAGACGGAAGGGGATAAGCTCCAGCTCCATCTTGCCCGCCTCGATCTTCGAGAAATCGAGGATGTCGTTGATGATCCCGAGCAGATTCTCCGCCGAGCGGTGCACCTTCTCGATGTAGTTGCGCTGACGGCGATCTAGCTGGGTGCGCAGGGCGAGATGGCTCATGCCGATGATGGCATTCATGGGGGTACGGATCTCGTGGCTCATGTTGGCGAGGAAGGCGCTCTTGGCCTGGGTCGCCTCTTCCGCTACTGCCCGCGCCTCGGTCAGCGCCGTGACATCGATGTTGACCCCGGTTGCGCGCAGCGGAGTACCGTCTGGTGTGCGTGTGAAGCGGCATAGCGACTTGAAGGTTCGCACTGCCCCGTCACTTTGACGCACGATGCGAAAGTCGAACTCAATCCGATCGGCCCCCCCCTCGATCGCGCGCTCGAAGACCTGGCTGGCTGACTCGACATCGTCAGGATGCAGCAACCTCTTCCAGTGCTCCTGGGTGCCGCCGAAGCCCCTGGGCTCGAGCCCGAACATCTGCTCCAGTTGCGGCGTCCAGTAGTTGCGGCCTGTCACGAGATCGATGTCGAACAGGCCGATGCCGCCTGCCTCCTGCACCAGGGTCAGGCGTTCGCTGGCCGTGCGCAGGGCCTGCTCGGCTATCCTGCGCTCGGTGATGTCGCGGATGGCGCTGGATACCAGCACCCCATCCTCGGTCTCAATGGGGCTCAAGCTGATCTCCACTGGAAACTCCCGGCCGTCCCTGTGCAAGCCGAACAACTCCTGTCCCTGCCCCATAGCCCTCGCCTGAGGCTGACCAAAGAACTGATCACGCTGGCTCGGATGATGGGGGCGGTAGCGCGCCGGCACCAGCATTTCGATCTTGCGCCCCAGCAGCTCCTCACGGTTCCAGCCGAACAGCTCGAGGGCCCGCCGGTTGACCAGCACTATGTCACCCTCGTGATTGACTATCACCATGGCATCCGGAGCGGACTCTAGAAGATCCCTGAACTTGCGCTCGGCCGCCCGGCGCCGGGTAATGTCCCGATACACCACCACAGAGCCGATCAGCGTATCGCCCTTGAGCATCGGGGTGGTTGAGTATTCCACTGCAATCGAGCTACCGTCCTTACGCCAGAACACCTCACTGTCCACGGTGCGCGGCTGGCCGTCGCGCCCGGTCAGGTACATGGGGCACTCCTCGAGGGGAAACTCGCGCCCATCGGCATGATGGTGATGCACCAGCGCATGCATCTGCCGGCCGACCAGCTCATCCGTGCGGTAGCCGAGCATGGCCGGTGCCGCCGGATTGGCAAAGGTCATCACGCCCTCGGTATCCAGCCCGACGATGCCATCGTTGACCGATTCCAAGAGCAGCCTGGTACGCTCTTCCAGCTCGCTGCGCTCCTGCAACTCGCGCAATGTCGCTTGCTTGCTCATCAACAAGGCAAGACTGAAGGCGATCACCGGCACCGCGTCGGTCAGCACCTCCTCCTGATATCGGGGAACATTCATGTAGCCCAACTCCAGCACGGCGATCACCCTCTCCGCACTTCGGATAGGGACGATGGACAGCGTGCGTGGCACGGCAGAAAGAAGGCCGGACTGGATCCTGATTGCCTCATCCGGCAGGTTCTGACACTGTATCACCCTGCCCGTCGCCACAGCCTCACCAGCCAACCCCTCACTCATCTTGAACGGCCTGCAACCCGATGGTTCGATGCCAAATCCGGCCCGGCAGCGAAAATCGCCCTCGTCCTCATCGTGGACGAAGAAGGCCCCCACATCGGCCCCCAGCCAGGGGATAAGATATTGCAGCAATCGCTGGCCGAATTGGGCCAGATCGTCGCTGTTTTGCAACTGCTGCGACAGCTCGCCAGCCCGCGCCTTGCCCCCCAGCACAGTTTCCTGCCTGTTCGCCTCCTCGCGGATCCGGCGCAACGCCAAGTTAAAGCCGCGGATCAGGCCGGCAAGCTCCTGATGCTGGCCCTCCGGCAACTCGGTGATGCCGCTGGCGGTCTCTCCGTTCTGTCCACCCAGCATCATGAGCGCCTCACGCAGATCGGCCAACGGCCGGAAGACGATGCGCAGGCTGGTGAGCAACAGGACTATCAGCACCAGATCCACGGCCAGGATCTGCAGGATGAGCTGGTAGAAGTTGCTGCGGATGGTCGCGTCGAGTTTGTCGCGGGAGAACTGTACGCGCAGGAGACCGATACGTTCATCGGGCTTATCGGTGAGGACGATCACCTTCTCCAGCGTGAGCGCATGCATCGGCAAGTCGTCCTTGAGCGCCACGATAGCTCCCGTGGCATCGCGGTTGAAGGCGGCAATCGTCACGTCATTTACATCTTTGATTTCCAGTGCGGCAATCTCGGGAATAGCCAGTTGGGCGCGCAAAAGATTAGCGATCACATCCTTGTTAAGCTCCCACAGTGGCGTTGCCGCGCTCTGGGCGATGCGGTTCAACGCCCCCACCTGAAGATCGCCGAAGCGTTCGTTTAGTTCGCCGACGAGGTGCGAGTGACCGTAGAAGCCGGAAACGGCCAGAGTCAGGGTGACTGCCATCATGAGCAGGAGCGATAAACGGGCACGCAGTGAATGAAACACACAGCCTCCTTGCTAGGGCTCAACGGAGAAATATCGCTCGGTGTACTTGCGGTAAATGGCCTCATAGCGCCCATCCTTGCGCATGAGAGCGATAGCCTTGTCAAAACCGTCGCGTACCGCAGGATCAGTAAAGGCGGCCTTGAAGCGCGTCGGCGGGAAGATGTCGTAACTGATGACCTCCTGCCCGGGCTCAACCTGACGCTCGGCGATCAGCTTCTGGTGGTAATAACGGAAGATGCTCTCATCCATGATCGCGACATCTATCCGGCCGAGCAGCAGCATATGAACCTGGCTCTGTTGCTGAGCCAGCTCCTTGTAGCGGGGGTTGCCGGCAACGGCCCGAGCAAACTCCTCCCCCAGATAGCGTTCGGCATACTGGAAGGCGATCACAGACTTACCGCCCAGATCGGCAATACGGTGAATGACCTGCTGGCTGGACTTCAGGACAAAGGCCCGGTTGTGGTATTGCATGAAGTAATCGGAGTATTCAGCCTGTAGCCCAGAACTCTCCTGAATAATGGTCGTGCCGTCTACCTGCCGATCGGCAAACATCCTGAAACCGCGTTCGATAGGAACATAGATAGGCTTGACCTGATAACCGCCCTCCGCCAGAGCGGTGCGAACTATGTCAAGCAGGATGCCACTACCGTCTTCGAAGACATAGGGAGGCGTGTACTGGCTGACGACGATCTTAAGCTCGGTCGCGAACCCTTGGCCGCCGAGACAGATAAACAGAGACAGGGCCTTGAACAATCGCATCAACACGATATCTTCCCTCTTACCTTTAATGCCGAGCTCCATACAGCACCCTGCAGCTCAGCATTAGACAGAAAGTCAGCGCAGGCACCCGGATGGAAGGCTCAAAGACCCCTGGCGAATGATGTCCGGTGCTTCCTCGTGAGGCATTCCCGGCAGCAGAGTGGCTCTTTGTCTTGGCTCAGGGGGTTGGCTGTTGCTTGGCCAAACCCTGCTCGCTGTCGCTGAAGCGTTCGGCGATGGCCTTGAATTGCTCGGTGGCGGACAGGAAGGCGGCACAGACGTCCGGATCGAAGTGCCAGCCCCCTCCCTGGCGGATGATATCCACAGCCTCCTCGTGCGGCATGCCCGGCTTGTAGACCCGGTGACTGATCAACGCATCATAGACATCGGCCACCGCCATCAACCTGGCACTGATGGGGATGTCATCCCCAGAGAGGCCCAGGGGATAACCGCTGCCATCCCACTTCTCCTGATGGCTGTAGGCGATCTCCTTGGCCAGGCGCAGAAAATCCACCGGAAACCCGAGCTGATCCTCGGCCCGCTGGATAGCATCGCGCCCGAGCGTGGTGTGGGTCATCATGATCTCGAACTCTTCCTTAGTGAGGCGACCGGGTTTCAGCAGGATATGATCGGGGATGCCGACCTTACCAATGTCATGCAAGGGAGCCGACTTGAACAACAGGTGAATGGTCTCGTCATTGAGGAAGTGGCGAAAACGGGGGTGATCACACAGCAGCTCGGCCAGTAGCTTGACGTAGTGCTGAGTCCGGCGAATATGGTTGCCGGTTTCATTGTCGCGGGTCTCCGCAAGAGAGGCCATGGCCTGGATGGTCACCTCCTGGATGGCCACCACCTCACGGGTCCGGCGCTGGACCTCCTGCTCGAGAAAATCGTTCTGATCCCGCAGAAAGTCGGCGGCCGCCTTAAGCTTAATCTGGGTTTCGACCCGCGCCAGCACTCGCGACGGGCTGATGGGCTTGGTGATGTAATCGACGGCCCCCAGCGCCAGCCCCTGGAGCTCGCTCTCCACCGCCGCCATGGAGGTGAGGAAGATGATGGGGATATGGCGGGTGCGGGCATCTTGCTGCAACTGTTCAGCCACCTGCAACCCGGACAGTCCGGGCATCATGATATCCAACAGAATGAGATCCGGCAGCGGATCTCCCGCCAGAATGCGCAGCGCCTTCTCACCATTGTTGGCTAGCTTGACCCTGTACTTGTCCTTGAGCAGCTCTGCCATCAGCATCAGGTTGTCCGGGGTATCGTCCACTACCAGTATGGTGGCGGGTTGATGGGAATTATATGAGTCTCTCATGATAGGCGCCATTCATGTTTAATTGAGAGGTGATAGCTAACATGTTTAAAAACAACATAATTTCCAAAAAACGCAACGCTTAGTATGAGCTAACGATAGTACATGTAGTGGTCAAATATACCCGGAAACACGGTTACGCTGATTCTGGGTTTCTGCATACACAGCGCCCATCGGATTGAGCTGCTCGGGGATCAGAGTGTGAGCCACCAGGTGGCTCGCCCCGGCATGGTGACACCTGGCCGGCCTTTTTCTTGCCAGACGCGTCTTACTGCACGGCATAGATCTGGTCGAACACCCCGCCCTCCTTGAAATGAGTGCGCTGGATGACAGGCCACTCGCCGAAGGTCTTTACCACATTGAGGAAGGTGGCTTTCGGAAAGCGGTCGGCGAACTCGGCGAGGATCGCCGGGTTGCGCGGGCGCAGGTAGTTGTTGGCGGCGATGCGCTGCCCTTCGTCAGACCACAGGTAGGTCAGATAGGCCTCGGCCTCCTTGCGGGTGCCCTGCTTGTCGACGACCTTGTCCACCACCGCCACCGGCAACTCGGCCACGGCGGTGACGCTCGGATAGATCACCTCGAAGCTGCCACGACCGAACTCGCGGGCGATCATCTCGGCTTCGTTCTCGAAGGTGATCAGCACATCACCTATCCGGTTCTGGATAAAGGTGCTGGTGGCGGCGCGGCCACCGGTGTCGAGCACGGGAACCTGCCTGAACAGTTTGCCCACAAACGCCCTGGCCGCCTTCTCGTCGCCACCTTGCTCCAGTACATAGCCCCAGGCCGACAGATAGGTGTAGCGACCGTTCCCCGAAGTCTTGGGATTGGGCACTATCACCTTCACTCCCTCCTTGAGCAGATCAGGCCAGTCCTTCAGCCCCTTGGGGTTGCCCTTGCGCACGATGAACACGGTGGCCGAGGTGAAGGGCGCACTGTTGTCCGGCAGGCGGGCGGCCCACTCTTTTGGGACCAGGCCGCCATGCTCGGCGAGGGCGTTGATGTCGGTGGCCATGTTCATGGTGATGACATCGGCGGGCAGGCCGTCGATGACGGCGCGCGCCTGCTTGCTCGAGCCGCCGTGGGACATATTGATCTGCAGCGGCTCGCCGCCTTCCGCCTGCCAGTGTTTCTGGAAGGCGGCGTTGTAATCCTTGTAGAAGTCGCGCATCACGTCATAGGAGGCGTTGAGCAGGGTGGCCGCCTGGGCCAACGGGGTCAAGGCCAGGCCTGCGGCGAGCAGGGTGGCGGGCACGAGTCGTTTCATTGCACGTCCTTGGAATGAGAGTCGAGTGACCAACTATAAGAGCCACACATTTATTCTTTGAAAGAATAATTAGTGCGCAGCTTATGCGATAAATGGCATCACCTGGGTACGACTCGCCAAGGGCGACGGAAGCGACAGCGATGCGGCCGTCGATGCTCGCAGGTCGATGATGACGGTAGGGTCAGACGCACAATATCGAGAGCGCTGGTGCGGGCTCATTCCCGGATTTGGTGAGCGGCCATCCCGCGCCACCTCTTCCGTCGCCGATGTGCGGTTTGCGAAGCGGCAGCACACATAGAAACGGGGCGAACCAGATGGTTCGCCCCGTGCTTGTCGACACCGACAGTGCCTCCTTTCTCCTGCCCGCGTCAGCCGGCAGGCTTCTCCTCCGCGGGCGCCTGCCAGCCGCCGCCGACCGCCTTGTAGAGGGCGACCTGGTTGCTAAGTTGGGCGAGCCGGGTGCTGATGAGCCCCTGCTTGGCGCTGAACAGGGAGCGCTGGGCATCGAGGCGGGTCAGATAGCTGTCCACCCCCTGCTCGTAACGGAACTCCGCCAGCCTGAAGTAGGTCTGGTTCGCCTCCACCAGCGCCTGCTGGGCCTGCAGCTGTTGCTGGTAGTCCGCCTGTGCGCCGAGCGCATCCGCGACCTCCTTGAAGGCGGTCTGGATGCTCTTCTCGTAGCTCGCCACCGCCTGCTTGGCGCCCACTTCCGCCACGTCCAGATCCGCAACGCGCTTGCCACCGTCGAAGATGGGCAGGCTTATCTGGGGCATGAAGGTCCAGGTGCCGGTGCCGCCGTCAAACAGGCCGCTCAACTGGTTGCTGGCGGTGCCCGCCGTCGCGGTGAGCGAGATGGTCGGGAAGAAGGCGGCGCGGGCCGCGCCGATATTGGCGTTGGCCGCCTTCAGGCTGTGCTCCGCCGCCAGGATGTCCGGGCGCTGCTGCAGCAGGCTGGAGGGTGCCCCCACCGGGATCGGCGCCAGTTTCACCTCGGCCAGGGTGGCCGGCTGTGTTGCCAGCACCGGCACCTCGGTGCCAAGCAGCAGGGCCAGGCCGTTTCTGTCTTGTTTCACCAGGCGCTGGTATTGCGCCTGGCTGACCCTGGCGTTCTCGAGCGCCGTGCGCCCCTGGGCCAGCTCCATCTCGGAGGCGGCCCCCAGCCGGTATTTGTGCTGGGTCAGGGCGTAGCTCTCCTGCTCGGAGGCCAGGGTCGCCTGGCTCAGGGCCAGCAGCTCCTGATCCGCCAGCAGGGTGAAGTAGGCATTGGCCACCGAGGCGATCAGCGCGATCTGGGTGCTGCGCCGGGTCTCGATTTGCGCCAGGTAGTTCTCCAGGGCCTGATCTTTGAGGCTCTGGATCCGGCCAAACAGGTCCAGCTCATAGGCGGTGATGCCGATGTCGGCGCCGTACTGGCTGCTGATGGTGCCCTGCCCCGCGGCGCTGAGATCGTCGGATCCCTGCTGGCGGGTGCCAGAGCCGCTGGCGGCCAGGGTCGGCAACTGGGCCGCCCGCTGGATCCGGTATTGCGCCTCATAGGCCTCGACATTGAGCGCAGCGAGGCGCAGATCCCGGTTGTTGTCCAGTGCCGTGCCGATCAGCGTCTGCAGGGCCGGGTCCTGGAACTGCTGGCGCCAGGGGGCAAGCTCCCCCTTGGTGGCCAGATTGTCCTGCCAGGAGGCCCCTCGGGGCAGCTCGGGGCGCTGGTAGTCGGGGGCCATGGAGCAAGCCCCCAGCAGCAGGGTCACACTCAGGGCGATCAGAGTCTTAGCCATGGTTGATCTCCTTGGCGTGGGTGATGCGCTCCTCGGCGCTCTGGTGCTCGGTGAAGTAGCGCATCACCAGCACGAAGAACAGCGGCACGAAGAAGATGGCGAGCACGGTGGCGCTGATCATCCCCCCCATCACGCCGGTGCCGATGGCGTTGCGGCTGCTGGCGCCGGCGCCGGTGCTGATCACCAGCGGCAACACGCCGAGGATGAAGGCGAGCGAGGTCATCAGGATGGGGCGCAGACGCTGGCGCGAGGCCTCCACCACCGCATCCCCGAGCTTCATCCCCTTGTCGTGCAGCTCCTTGGCGAACTCGACGATGAGGATGGCGTTCTTGGCCGACAGCCCGATCGTGGTGAGCAGGCCCACCTGGAAGTAGACGTCGTTCTCGAGCCCGCGCAGGGTCGCGGCCAGGATGGCCCCCAACACCCCGAGCGGCACCACCAGCATGACGGAGAACGGAATGCTCCAGCTCTCGTAGAGGGCCGCCAGACAGAGGAAGACCACCAGCAGCGAGATGGCGTAGAGCGCCGGCGCCTGAGAGCCTGCTTGCCGCTCCTGGAAGGAGAGGCCGGTCCACTCGATGCCGATGCCTTCCGGCAGCTGTTTCACCATCTGTTCGATGGCCGCCATGGCGTCGCCCGTACTCTTGCCCGGGGCCGCTTCACCGACGATCTCCATGGCGGAGACGCCGTTGTAGCGCTCGAGACGGGGCGAACCATAGCTCCACTCGGTGCTGGCGAAGGCGGAGAAGGGTACCATCTGGCCCGCACTGTTGCGCACGTACCACAGCTTCAGATCTTCCGGGTTCATGCGGAACTGTGCATCCGCCTGCAGGTAGACCTTCTTGACCCGGCCTCTGTCGACGAAGTCGTTCACGTAGGAGGAGCCCCAGGCCGCCGACAGGGTGTTGTTGATGTCGGCGATGGAGAGCCCCTGGGCCAGCGCCTTCTCATAGTCGATCTTGATGTCGAGCTGGGGGGTGTCTTCCATCCCGTTCGGGCGCACCCGCACCAGGTTGGGATCCTGCGCCGCCATGCCGAGCAACTGGTTGCGGGCCGCCATCAACTTCTCGTGACCCAGACCACCGCGGTCCTGCAGGAAGAAGTCGAAGCCGGTGGCCGTACCGAGTTCAGGAATGGGAGGCAGGTTGAAGGCGAACACCTGGGCTTCCTTGATGCTGAACAGGAACCCCATGGCGCGGCCTATGATGGCGTTGGCGCTGCGCTCTTCCCCTTGCCGCTCGCTCCAGTCCTTGAGCTTGATGAAGGCCATGCCGCTGTTCTGGCCGCTACCGGCGAAGCTGAAGCCCGCCACCGTCAGCACTGAGTCCACGTTCTCCTTCTCGTTCTCGAGGAAGTAGTCGCGCATCTCGGCGAGCACCACCTCGGTACGCTCCTTGGTGGCGCCGACCGGCAGCTGCACCATGGACATGATGACCCCCTGATCCTCTTCCGGCAGGAAGGAGGTGGGCAGGCGCATGAAGAGCACCGCCAGCACCGCCAGCATGGCGACGTAGATGATGCCGTAGCGGGCCCCCTGCTTGATCACCTTGCGCACGCCGTTCTGGTAGCGATTGGCGTTGGTGTCGAAGAAGCGGTTGAACCAGCCGAAGAAGCCGCGCTGGGCACCGAACTCGCCGTGTTTCATGGGCTTGAGCAGGGTGGCACAGAGCGCCGGGGTCAGGATCAGGGCCACCAGCACCGAGAGCACCATGGCCGAGACGATGGTGAGGGAGAACTGGCGATAGATGGCGCCGGTGGAGCCGCCGAAGAAGGCCATGGGCACGAACACCGCCGAGAGCACCAGGGCGATGCCCACCAGGGCGCCGGTGATCTGGGTCATGGACTTGCGGGTCGCCTCCAGCGGGGAGAGCCCCTCCTCGCTCATCAGCCGCTCCACGTTCTCCACCACCACGATGGCGTCATCCACCAGCAGGCCGATGGCGAGCACCAGGCCGAACATGGTCAGGGTGTTGATGGAGAAGCCGAAGGCCGCCATGACGCCGAAGGTCCCGAGCAGCACCACGGGCACGGCGATGGTCGGGATCAGGGTCGCCCGGAAGTTCTGCAGGAACAGATACATGACGCAGAACACCAGGAAGATGGCCTCGATCAGCGTCTGCACCACCTCCTCGATGGAGATCTTCACGAACGGCGTGGTGTCGTAGGGGTAGACGATCTCCATGTTGGCCGGGAAGTAGGCCGACAGCTCGCCCAGCTTGGCGCGCACGTGCTCGGCGGTGTCCAGGGCGTTGGCACCGGTGGCGAGCTTGATGGCGACCGCCGCGGTGGCCTGACCGTTGTAGAGCGCGGTGGCGTCATAGCTTTCGCCGGCCAGCTCGACCCGGGCCACGTCCCTGAGCAGCACCTTGGAGCCGTCCTGGTTCACCCGCAGCAGGATGTTGTTGAACTCCTCCACGGTGGAGAGCCGGGTCTGGCCCATGATGGTGGCGGTAAATTGCTGATCGCTCACCGCAGGGGTGCCTCCCAGCTTGCCGAAGGCGACCTGGGCGTTCTGGGCCTTGATGGCGGTCTGGATGTCGGCCGGGGTCATCTGCACCCGATTGAGCTTGTGGGGATCCAGCCAGACGCGCATAGAGTACTGGCTGCCGAACAGGGTGATGTCACCCACCCCGTCCAGCCGGCTCAGGGGCTCCTTGATGTTGGCCACCACGTAATCGGCGAGATCGTCGTTGGTCATGCTGCCATCGGTGGAGATGAAGGCGGCCACCATGAGGAAGCTGCTGGAGGTCTTCTGGACGCGCACCCCCTGCTGCTGCACCTCCTGGGGCAGCAGCGACATGGCCTGCTGCAGCTTGTTCTGCACCTGCACCTGGGCGATGTCGGGATCCGTGCCCGGCTTGAAGGTGAGGGTCACGCTGACATTGCCGGACGAATCGGACTGCGCCGACATGTAGAGCAGGTGATCCAGCCCCGTCATGTTCTGCTCGATGATCTGGGTGACCGAGTCTTCCACCGTCTTGGCGGAGGCCCCCGGGTAGCTGGCGGAGATGCCCACCGCCGGCGGGGCGATGGTCGGGTACTGGGCCACCGGCAGGCTGATGATGGCCATGGCCCCGGCCAGCATGATCACCAGGGCGATCACCCAGGCGAAAATGGGTCTATCTATGAAAAATCGTGCCATGAGGCGACTACTCCATCCTACTGCTTGGTTGCCGGGGTCTGCTGAGCCTGTACTGTGTTGCTGGCGCGTTCAGTGGGCGCCACCGCAGCCCCGGGTTTGACTTTCTGCAGGCCGGCGACGATCACCTTCTCGCCGGCATCGAGGCCGGATTCCACCACCCAGCTGTCGCCGGACATGCGACCGACCTGCACCTCGCGCAGCGCCACCTTGTTGTCCGCCGTCACCACCATGACGGTGGCCCCGCCCTTGGGGGTGCGGGTCACCGCGGTCTGCGGCACCAGCAGGCCTTCGGGGCGCTCGCCCTCCTGCAGGGTGGCACGCATGAACATGCCGGGCAGCAGCAGCTGATCCGGGTTCGGCACTATCACCCTCAGGGTCACCATGCCGGTGGTCTCGTCCACGGTCACGTCGGAGAACTGGAGCGAGCCTTTCTGGCCGTACTGGCTGCCATCTTCCAGCTGGAAGCTGACGCTGGCACCGTCCTGCTCGCCCTGGGTCAGCTTGCCCGCGGCGACCTGGCGCTTGAGGCGCAGCAGGTCGGCGGTGGACTGGCGCACGTCCACATACATGGGGTCGAGCTGGGAGATGGTGGTGAGGCTGGCGGCCTGCTGGGCGGTCACCAGGGCCCCCTCGGTCACCGCCGACTTGCCGATGCGGCCGCTGATGGGGGCCGTGATGCGGGTATAGGCCAGGTTGATGTTGGCGCTCTGCAGGGCCGCCTTGGCGGCGCCGATCTCGGCCACCTGCTGTTTCCAGGTGGCATCGGCGTCGTCATACTCCTGACGGCTGATGGCCTTTACCTTCACCAGCTCGGCGTAACGCTGGGCCTTGAGGCGGGCGCTGCGCTCGTTGGCCTCGGCCTTGGCCAGGTTCGCCTTGGCACTGGCGACGGCGGCCTGATAGACGGCGGGATCGATCTGGTACAGCAGCTGGCCGGCCTTGACGTCGCTGCCCTCGGTGAACAGGCGCTTGAGGATGATGCCGTTCACCTGGGGACGCACCTCGGCCACCCGCAGGGGGGCGGTGCGACCGGTGAGCTCGGACATGAGCTGCAGCGGGGCGGTATGAAGGGTGACCACGTCCACGGCGGCGGGAGGCATCTCCATGGCCTGCTGGGCTTCTCCCTTGTCACCACAGCCTGCCAGCAGGCCGCTTGCCAGCAAGGCAAGGCCGACCGAACGTGCGAGAATATGTTTATGCATGAAGTCTCTGAGCCTCTGTTTCAACAAAATAAAAAACGACAAAACCACAGGGTTTATAAGGTGCCTGTTGGTAAAATGGCGAAGATGAGGCAATATACATACATTCACGAATGTATGTAAGAAACTTTTTTCACTGATCGACAGGAACCGAGCCCATGGCCAGACGCACCAAAGAAGAGGCACAACAGACCCGCTGCCACATCATGAGCACGGCGCTGGATCTCTTCTGCCAGCAAGGGCTGGCGAGGACCAGCCTGACCGACATCGCCAAGGCTGCGGATCTCACCCGGGGCGCCATCTACTGGCACTTCAAGAACAAGGAGGAACTGTTCGTCACCCTGTGGGAGGAGCTGTGCGCCCCCCTCTCCCACCAGCTCGACGCCTGCGTCGACAAAGCGGAACCGGACCCCCTCGGCAAGCTGCGGATCTTCCTCAAGGAGGTGATGGTCAAGATCGGCACAGAGCCCGCCCACCAGCAGATGTTCACCATCATCTTCAGCCTGGAGGCCCTGGAAGGGGAGGCCAGTGCCCTGCGGGATCACATGCGCCAGCAGTCCATCAACTTCTTCCGGGATCTGGAGATCACCCTGGCCAATGCGGTGCGCCACGGCCAGCTGTCCCAGGGGCTGGATCTGCGGCGCGCCACCACCCTGCTGCACTGCACCCTGGACGGCTACATCATCAACTGGCTGCACTTCCCCGATCGCATCGACCTGATCCGGGAGTCGGACACCCTGCTCGACACCCTGTTCGGTCTGATCGCCAGCGCCCCCCTCCCGCTGCGCCGGCAAGCCTGATGGCCCGGGCGCAGATACCCTTTCATCGGGGCTGAACAGTCGGGGGCGAATTTGCTAGAGTAGCCGCCCACCGCAGAGATGAGCCCATGATAGCGCCCCACACCCCAGCCCCGAGCCCAGATACCCGTCCCGCCCTCGTGGCCGGGGCCCATGCCCCCTTCCTCGCCCTGCTGCCCGCGCGAGGCCACCTGCTGGAGGCCGGCTGCGGCGCGGGTGAGGATCTGCGCCTCTTCCGGGAGCGGGGGCTGATGGTGACCGCCTTCGATGCGAGCCGGGCGCAGGCGGCGGCCGCCTCGCGCCTTTGCGGCCAGCCGGTGCGGGTCTGCCGTTTCGAGCAGATGCGAAGCGTCGTCCCCTATGACGGCATCTGGGCCAGCGCCTCCCTGCCCTGCCTGCCCGGGGAGGAGATAGCTCCGGTACTCCGGCACCTCGCCGCCCTCCTCAAGAGCGGCGGGCCCCTCTATTGCTCCTTCCCCCATGCCGATGGCGAGTCGCCGGCCAGCAGGTCGCCCCAGGCGTATCCCCTGCTGACCCGGCTCGACGAGGCCGGGCTGCTTCGCCTCGTCACCCCCCTGCCCGTGACGCTGCACCGCCACTGGTGCAGCGAGGATGGGGCGAACGGCCGCTGGCTGCACGCATTGCTGCTGAGATGCTGAGCGCAGCAAAGAGAGGATGAGGAGCCGCAGGTAGCCCGCTCTGTTCCCCGCGGCTCGGGCGCTGACGCAGCGAAGACAGGATGAAGGGGCGTTGGGTGCATGCATTGCTTCCTGCGGCCCTGGCACTGCGTCCAGAGGCCGCCACGCTCCAGTTCAAAACGCGATAAAAACCCTCAACATCAAAATTTAACGCCACATTAACCAGCGCAAGACAGACAAGATGCGGAGTTTGTGTTAAAAAGCGCCATCAAAATCATTATTTAATCACAACACAGACACCAACACTTGGATTCCCCCATGAAACTCGTCCTTAACCTGATCGCCGGCATCCTCGCCGGTCTGCTGCTCGGTCTCTATGCCCCGGAATGGGTCGCTCGGGTGCTGTTCACGGCCAAGACGGTGATAGGCCAGCTCATCACCTTCACCATTCCGCTCATCATCCTCTTCTTCATCATGAGCGGCATCGCCAGCCTGCCGAAGAACTCCGGCAAGCTGCTGGGCAAGACGGTGGGACTCTCCTACTGCTCCACCATACTGGCGGGCCTGTTCGCCTTCACCGTGGCGAGCCACCTGATCCCGCGCCTGACCACGGCCGCCGAGCCCACGGCGCAAGCCGCCATCAAGCTCGCCTCCTACATCAATCTCGAGATCCCGCCCCTGTTCGGGGTGATGTCGGCCCTGGCCGCCGCCTTCGTGTTCGGCATCGGCATCAGCGCCACCCAGGCCACCGACCTGCGCCGGGTCGCCGATCAGGGTCGTGACATCATCGACCGCCTGCTGGCACGCGTGATCATTCCCCTGCTGCCTTTCTACATCGCCGGCGTCTTCGTCGAGATGACGGTGGAAGGCACCGTCTTCGCCACCCTCAAGACCTTCGGCGTGGTGCTGGTGATGGCCATACTGATGCACTGGATCTGGCTCTGCGTGCTCTTCGTCGGCACCGGACTGGCCCTGGGGCGCTCCCCCGCCATGCTCATCAAGAACATGCTGCCCGCCTACTTCACCGCGCTGGGCACCATGTCCAGCGCCGCCACCATCCCGGTGGCCCTGCAGGCCAGCAAGCGCAACGGGGTGAGCGAGGGCATCGCCAACTTCACCGTGCCCCTGTGCGCCACCATCCACCTGTGCGGCTCCACCATCACGCTGGTGACCTGCGCCACCGCCGTCATGTTCCTCTCCGAACACCTGGCCATTCCGGGCTATGACACCATGCTGCCCTTCATCATGATGCTGGGCGTCATCATGATCGCCGCTCCCGGTGCCCCGGGGGGCGGCGTCATGTCCGCGCTCGGCCTGCTCACCTCCATGCTCGGCTTCGGCGAGGCCTCCATCGCCCTGATGATCGCCCTCTACCTGGCCCAGGACAGCTTCGGCACCGCCTGCAACGTCACCGGTGACGGCGTCATCGCCCTCTGGGCCGACCGCTTCGCCCAACGCGACCAAGGCGCCCCGCTCCCCGAGCAGGATGCCGCCTGATCACTCAGGCCAATAAAAAACGGGAGCCGATGGCTCCCGTTTTTTATTGCCTAGTGCCGGCTTGTCAGCCCCGGCGGCGGATCACCCCTTCCTGCATGGTGCTGGCCACCAGCACGCCGTCCCGAGTGAAGAACTGGCCGCGCACCAGGCCCCGGCCGCCGCTGGCGCTCGGGCTGTCTACCACGTAGAGCAGCCAGTCGTCCAGCCTGAACTCCCGGTGGAACCACATGGAGTGATCTATGGTGGCCACCTGCATGTCCGGCTCCCAGTACGACACCCCGTGGGGCTGCAGGGCGGCGAACAGGAAGTGGAAGTCGGAGGCATAGGCCAGCAGGTAGTTGTGGACCCGCTGATCGTCCGGCACCGGGCCGTTGGCCTTGAACCAGGTGTAGCGCAGGGGCTCGTGCACGTCCGGGCGGATGGGGTCCACCAGGGTCACCGGGCGGATCTCGATGGGCTTCTCGCACAGGATCTTGTCCCGCAGGGCCGCCGGGATCAGCTGCTCGTAGGGACGCACCAGCTCCAGCTCGCTCTTGAGCTGCTCGGGAGGCGTGATGCCTTCGGGCATCTGCGCCTGGTGCTCGAAGCCTTCGGCCTCCACCTGGAAGGAGGCGTTGAGGTAGAAGATGGGCTTGCCGCCCTGGATCGCCTTGACCCGGCGGGTGGAGACGGTCTGGCCGTCGCGGATGTTCTCCACGTCGTAGACGATGGGCTTGTTGGCATCGCCTGGGCGCAGGAAGTAGGAGTGGAAGCTGTGCACCTGGCGATCGACGGCGACCGTCTGCTTGGCGGCTGACAAGGCCTGCCCCATCACCTGTCCGCCAAACACGGATCGCAATCCGAGATCCTGGCTCTGGCCCCGAAACAGGCCCTCCTCGATCTTCTCCAGCGCCAGCAGTGCCAGCAGCTCATCCAGTACCTTGCTCATTGGTTTCTCCTGTATCAGTGCGGGAAAGGCTAACAAGCCCGTCCCGGCAGGGCAACCATCCTGATCCACATCCCACAGCAGCAACCTCCTCCCGGCCTCCCCCTTCATAAGGGGGAGGAGAATATCGGCCACCTCCCCACCAAGAAGCAACTCTAGCGGCCTCCCCTTCACCAAGGGGAGGAGAATACTGACCACCTCCCCACAAGGGGGCGACTCTTGCCCCCTCCCCTGGCAAGGGGAGGGCTGGGGTGGGGTCAGACGTGATCAAGCCATTCCTGAATCGATACAACCACTCCGGGTAGATTTTGCATCACCTCCCTGTTGCTAAATCTCAGTACCGTCAACGACAGGACCGCCATATAGGCATCCCGTTGCGTGTCATGGCTCAAGCCTCGCTCGTCGAAATGGCTGTCACCATCGACCTCTATCACCAATAACCGCTCGGGACAGTAAAAGTCGGCAATGTATGGGCCAATGCCTTGCTGACGGCGAAACTTGACTCCCAGTTGCCCAGCCCGAAGCTCCTGCCACAATCGCCGTTCGGGCTCTGTCGGATTGCCTCTTTGTTCACGTCGTTTGTCCAGCGTGGCCTCACGGTTGAAAATACGGACTGGCCTCTCGCTCATAGTTGTACTCCTTATGGCTACAAACTATTTCAGCGTAAACCACAACAACCCCCTCCCGGCCTCCCCCTTCATAAGGGGGAGGAGCCTGTCTGGCCCTTTCTCTCCCCGTGCGATTGAGTCTCAAGGAGCCCGGCGGGAGCAGGCAACAAAAAACCCGCACCATAAGGTGCGGGCTTGGGTTGTTCCGGGCCGACAGGGCGGCGGCTTACTTGCTGCCGGTGCCGGAATTGCGGGTGGAGGAGGTCGGCTTGCGGCGGGCGGTGGTGCTGCGGGCGCGCGGCTCCTTGCCCTGCATCTCCTTGTGGCGCTTGACGGCGCGACGGATCTGGGCAGCCTGCTTGTGGCGACCGGCCTTGCCGTCCTGCTGCAGATCCACCTTGGACTCGGTCTCGTTCGGCAGATTCACCAGGCCGCGCAGGTAGTTCACTTCGGGGAGCTTCAGCTCCTGCCAGCCACCGCGGGGGATGCCGCGATCCAGGGTGACGTCGCCGTAGCGGATGCGCATCAGGCGGCTCACCTGCACTTCCTGGGATTCCCACAGGCGGCGCACTTCCCGGTTGCGGCCCTCGGTCAGGGTGACGTTGAACCACTGGTTCAGCCCCTCACCACCGGCCGGCTTGATCTTGTTGAACTTGGCCATGCCGTCTTCCAGCTGCACGCCCTTGCGCAGGCGCTGCAGCATGGCTTCGGTGATCTCGCCAAAGACCCGCACCGCGTATTCCCGCTCCACTTCGTGGCTCGGGTGCATCAGGCGGTTCGCCAGCTCGCCGTCTGTGGTGAACAGCAAGAGACCGGAGGTGTTGACGTCGAGACGACCGACCGCGATCCAGCGGGCGCCGTCCATCTTGGGCAGACGATCAAACACGGTGGGGCGACCCTCGGGATCGTGGCGGGTACACATCTCCCCTTCGGGCTTGTGGTACGCCAGCACGCGGCAGATCACTTCCTCTGCGGCGCGGGTCTTGACCTGGTGGCCATCCACCCGGATCACGGCGTTCACTTCGACGCGATCCCCCAGCGTGGCGACCTTGCCATCCACGCTGACCCGACCTGCGGTGATCAGGGCCTCCATCTCACGACGGGAGCCTTGACCCGCGCGGGCCAATACTTTTTGCAGTTTTTCACTCATCGGGTTTACCTGATTGTTGATCGCTGCCCGCCGACATCGCGGACAACCTTGGTTCTTGTGCGAAGGCCCCATTGGCCTCCCCACCATCTTCATGCTCAGGACGGCCAACCAGAGGCTGACCGTCACCGCCCTCGCCCGGCATGAGCGACAAGGGGGTCTGCAGTTCGGGATCCAGCTCGGGAAGCTGTTCCAGACTCCGCAGATTGAAATAGTCCAGAAATTCCCGGGTGGTGGCGAGCAGCTCGGGGCGACCCGCCACCTCCTTGTGGCCTATGCTGCGCACCCAGCCACGTTCTTTCAGGGTGTTGACGATCTGGCTCGACACCGCCACCCCGCGGATGGCCTCTATCTCGGCCCGGGTGATGGGCTGACGATAGGCAATCAGGGTCAGGGTTTCCAGCACGGCGCGGGAATAACGGGGCGCCCGCTCGCTCCACAGGCGAGACAACTCCTCGGCATACTCCTGACGGGCCTGGAAGCGCCAGCCGGAGGCGACCTCCTTGAGCTCGACCCCCCGCGTCTCGTAGTCTTTCCTGAGCTCCGCCAGCAGCAGCTGGACGTAGCGGCCGGTGACCGGGTAATCCGAGAGCACGCTGCCCTTGAGCTCGTTCACCGTGAGGGGACGGCCCGCCACGAAGAGCGCCGCCTCGATCAGGGTCTTCAGCCGTTCAGCGGGCAGCGCCATTGAGCACTCCTCCCAGAGTCAGGGCCTTGAGCCGTTCAGCAGGCAGCGCCACGACAGGCCTCCCGGGCTGTGCCCATGGCCGTGAGCGGCCGCTCAGTGCACATGCTCATGCGCCGCCTCCTCCTGGCTTGCCAGGGCAAAATGGATGGGGCCCAGGGGCTCCGCCTGCAGGATCCAGATCAGTTGCTCCTTGCACAGCTCCAGCAGGGCCAGGAAGGTCACCAGCACCCCCATGCGCCCCTCCTCGGCCCGCAGCACCTGCTCCAGGCGCAGGGTCTGGCCCAGGGAGAGCATGGCGAGGATCTCCGCCATCCGCACCCGGGTCGGGATCTGCTCGCGGCGGATCTGGTGATGCTCAAAATGAGTCGCGCGTTTTACCACACTTTGCATGTAAAGGGCGAGCTCAACCAGTGAAACATCTGGGGCCAGCGGCTTCAGGGCGCCGAAATCCGGCGGCAAGGCCGAGGCGACGAAGATCTCCCGCTCCACCCTCGGCAGGGCATTGACCCGCTCCGCCCCCAGCTTGTAGCGCTCGTACTCCTGCAGCCGACGAATGAGGGTGACTCTCGGGTCTTCCCCCTCCTCCTCATCTTCCAGCTCCGGGGCCTTGGGCAGCAGCAGGCGGGATTTGATCTCCGCCAGCCAGGCCGCCATCAGCAGGTATTCGGCCGCAAGCTCCAGATTGAGCCCCTGCATCAGCTCCACGTACTCCATGTACTGGGCCGTGATTTGCAGGATAGGCAGGTTCAGGATGTCGAGCTGCTGACGCCGGATGAGGTAGAGCAAGAGATCCAGCGGCCCCTCGAAGGTGTCGAGAAACACCTCCAGCGCATCGGGGGGGATGAACAAGTCCTGGGGCAGCTCATGGTAGGGCTGCCCCAGCACGGTCGCGATGGGCGGGGAAAGGGAAGCCTCCCCCGTCGTGCCCGGTGCGCTCAGCGCCTCGGGCACGGGCTCGGCAAGATCACTCAAACGGCGTCGGATCCCCGGCACCGCGGCGACGCAGCACGGGCTCGTCGTCGGAGAAGTCCACCACAGTGGTGGGTTGCTCGCCGAGATAGCCCCCGTTGACCACCAGATCCAGCTGCTTGCCGAGCTTGTCGGCGATCTCCTCGGGGTCGAACTCCGCCATCTCGGAGCCCGGCAGGATCAGAGTGGTGGAGAGCAGCGGCTCGCCGAGGGTCTCCAGCAAAGCCAGCGCTATGTTGTTGGCCGGCACCCGGATGCCGATGGTCTTCTTCTTCTCGTTCATGAGGCGGCGCGGCACCTCCTTGGTGGCCTTGAAGATGAAGGTGTAGGGCCCTGGGGTGTTGTTCTTGACCAGCCGGAAGGCGGTGTTGTCCACCTTGGCATAGGTGGAGATCTCCGAGAGATCCCGGCACACCAGGGTGAAGTCGTGGTTCGGCTCGATGCGGCGGATGCGGCAGATGCGCTCCAGGGCATCCTTGTTGCCCATCTGGCAGCCCAGGGCGTAACCGGAGTCGGTGGGATAGACGATGACGCCGCCGTTTTGCAGGATCTGTACCGCCTGGCTGATGAGGCGAACCTGGGGATTGTCCGGATGTACGTAAAAATGCTGACTCATATGCTCTTCTCGCGATAGGGGCACGCTCGTTGCCCGCTTCATGATCAAGGGCCCCTTGGCCCATGACACTACCTTAACCTGTTTGACGCAGACTCGCCCGCATCAAAGGTGCTCTCCCGCCGGATTGCCCTCAGCGGCTGGCCAGCAGGCCGGCATGCTCCTCCGGGGTCAGCCCGAAGTGCCCTGGGTGGCCCAGCCAGAGCGGCATCCCCTCCTTGGGCAGCCAGAGGTGGCGGCCGAGCTCGGTCCAGTTGGAGGGGAAATGAAAATCCGATCCCACCGAGATATAGAGGTCGTGCTCCCTGGCCCACTGACCGAGGTTCGCCCGCTCCTGGGGGCTCTGCTGGGGCAGGGAGACCTCCATGGCGTCGCCTCCTGCGGCCTTGAAGGCCACCAGCAGCCGCTTGATCCACTTGGCGGTGAGATCGTAGCGGCTCGGGTGGGCCAGCACGGCCAGCCCGCCTGCGCCGTGAATGGCCGCGATGGCCTCCCCCATCTCGGGCCACTCGGCGGGCACATAGCCCTTGTTGCCCCGGCTCAGGTACTTCTTGAACACCTTCTGCATGTTGTCGGCCACCCCGCGCGCCACCAGCACCCGGGCGAAGTGGGCCCGGGTCACGGCGGCGTCACCGGCAAGCGCCTTGGCCTCTTCATAGGTGCCCGGGATGAGGCACTTCTCCAGACGGCGCCCTATCTCCTCGGCGCGCGCCTCGCGGCGGGCCCGCTGACCGGCCAGGAAGGCGGCCAGCTGCGGATTTTTTTCATCCACCCCGAGGGCCACTATGTGGATCTCGTGATGCTCCCACCCGGTGGAGATCTCGACCCCGCTCACCAGTCGCAGCGGCAGTTGCTCGGCGGCTATGGTCTGGCGCACCTCGTCAAGCCCGGCGAGGGTATCGTGGTCAGTGACTGCTAACACCTCCACCCCCTTCTCGGCGGCGCGGCGCACCAGGTCGGCGGGGCTCAGCACCCCGTCGGAGGCAGTGGTATGGCAATGAAGATCGAATCTCATCGGCGTGTTTCGCTCTTGTTCGGGACCTGCCTGGAAAAGGCTGGCAAAAAAGCGACTTGACTTGGCCGCGGCTTTATCGTTTTCTGTAGGCACTTCATTGCAAACATCTTTTTACAGGACTCTATCATGCAAGCGACTTCCATCCTGACCATCTGGTGGTGGCACACTCCCTGACATGCGGGCGTGTGGTCGTTGCTGTACCTGTAAATTGACAGCAAGTTAAGAACCCAAAGAAAAAGCCCGCTGACCCCAGCGGGCTTTTTTATTATCCGGCAAATGGACCTGTGATGAAACCGACAATTCAGACAAGCACCCTGACCTGGCGATGGCGGCCTTGAGCCAATCTCTCCAGAACCCGTTAATTTTCAAGGCATTTATCAAGGTAATCAACGTCATGAACATCGGTAACACACAGCACACGCAAGGGAAGGCACTATGACAGGCAACAAGACCCGTTTGCCCCTGGGCGAATTCGATACCATCAGGCTCAATGCCCCTTATGTGACAGACCCCCTGGCACTCTATACCCGGCTCTGCCAGGACAGACCCAACAACCTGCTGCTGGAATCGGTGGAGATCGACTCCAAGGCCGGCACCCAGAGCCTGCTGCTGGTGGACGCCTGCCTGCGCATCGAGTGCCGCGGCCGTACCGTGCAGGTGCGCCCCCTCGGCGACAACGGGGTGCAGTTGCTGCGCCTGCTGGAGCAGCGCCTGCCCGCCGTCATCACCCAGATCCGGGTGGCGGACGAGCTGCACCTCGACTTCCCGGCGTCCGATCGGGAGCTTGACGAAGACAGCCGCCTCAAGGGCAGCAGCGTGCTGGACGTGCTGCGCACATTGCAGCGGGAGCTGCAATGCCAGCAGGGCAAAGAGGCCCTCTTCATGGCGGGCAGCTTCGCCTACGACCTCATCGCCTCCTTCGAGGATCTGCCCGAGGTGCCGGAGGGGAGCAACGACTGCCCCGACTACTGCTTCTATGTGGCCGAGACCCTGATCACCATAGATCACATCAAACAGAGCACCCAGTTGCTGGCCTGCCTGTTCGGCGGCGAAGAGGATGAGCAGCTGGACGCGCGCTACGCCCGCCTGACCGCTCGCCTCGAGTCCTTCAAACAGGCCTGTCAGCAGCCGCTGCCTGCGCCGCAGGGCACGGCGCCGCTGACCGGCGCCCTGGCCGTCGACAAGGGGGACAAGCAGTTCTGCGCCGAGGTCGAGAAGCTCAAGGGCTTCATCCGCCGTGGCGACATCTTCCAGGTAGTGCCGTCCCGCAGCTTCTCCCTCCCCTGCCCGGACCCCGTGGCCGCCTATCGCCGCCTCAAGCAGACCAATCCCAGCCCCTACATGTTCTACGTGCAGGACGAGGGCTTCACCCTGTTTGGCGCCTCCCCCGAGAGCGCGGTAAAATTCTGCGCGGGCAGCCGCCAGGTGGAGATGTACCCCATCGCGGGCACCCGCCGCCGCGGCCTCAACCCGGACGGCAGCATCAACCTGGATCTGGACGGTCGCATCGAGCTGGAGCTGCGTCAGGACGAGAAAGAGGTGGCCGAGCACCTGATGCTGGTGGATCTGGGCCGCAACGACATCGCCCGCATCTCCGCCCCCGGCACCCGCTACGTCAAGGATCTGCTGAAGGTGGATCGCTACAGCCACGTCATGCACCTGGTCTCCCGGGTAGTGGGCACCTTGCGCGCCGACCTTGACGCCCTGCACGCCTATCAGGCCTGCATGAACATGGGCACCCTCACCGGCGCTCCCAAGCTGCGTGCCAGCGAGCTCATCCGCATGGTGGAAGGCAAGCGTCGCGGCAGCTACGGCGGCGCCGTGGGTTACCTGAACGGCGCAGGGGAGATGGACACCTGCATCGTCATCCGCTCCGCCTTCGTGAAAGAGGGCGTGGCACACGTCCAGGCCGGCGCCGGGGTGGTCTATGACTCCAAACCCCAGGCCGAGGCGGACGAGACCCGCGCCAAGGCGGCGGCCGTGCTGGCCGCCATCGCTGCCAGCCATGGCACCTCCCTGCAGGCCCTCAGTGCCCAGCAGGAGCAACACAAGGACGTGAGCCATGACTAACATCTTCCTGCTCGATAACTTCGATTCGTTTACCTACAGCACCCAGGCCGATCAGTTCCGCACTTCGAAGGAGCAGTCCCATGACTAACATCTTCCTGCTCGACAACTTCGACTCCTTTACCTACAACCTCGTCGACCAGTTCCGCACCCTGGGCTACCCGGTGCGCATCTACCGCAACAGCCTGCCGGCCAGCCGCATCATGCAGGAGATCGACGCCTGCGAGGGGGACGCCGTGCTGGTGCTCTCCCCGGGGCCGGGCGCCCCCCACGAGGCGGGTTGTCTGATTGATCTGATCAAGCTGGCCCGGGGCCGGGTGCCCATCCTCGGCATCTGCCTCGGTCATCAGGCCCTGTGCGAAGCCTACGGCGGCACTGTCGGGGCGGCGGGGGAAATCGTCCACGGCAAGCGCTCCCTCATCGAGCACAATGGCCACGGCGCCTTCGCGGGGCTGCCGAGCCCCTTGCCGGTGGCCCGCTACCACTCCCTGGTGGCCACCTATGTGCCGGAAGAGTTGCAGGTGATTGCCCACTATCAGGGCATGCCCATGGCCATCGAGCAGCGTGACGAGCGGGTGCTGGGCTTCCAGTTCCACCCGGAATCCATCATGACCAGCGAAGGGGCCCGCCTGCTCACCCAGGCCCTCGCCCACATCACCCGTCCAGAAAGCCACGTGCGGTAAGGAAGAGACCATGCATCAACATCTCAACACCCTCTATCAGGGTCAGTCTCTCACCCGCGACGCCGCCCGCGACGCCTTCGGTCAGGTGGTCCGTGGTGAAGTGGATCCCATAGTGCTGGCGAGCCTTCTGACCGCCCTCAAGATCAAGGGGGAGACCCCGGAGGAGATCGCCGGCGCCGCCGAGGCGCTGCTGGCCGAGGCCCGCCCCTTCCCGCGCCCGGACTATGCCTTCTGCGACATCGTCGGCACCGGGGGGGACGGCCTCAACACCATCAACGTCTCCACCACCTCGGCCCTGGTGGCCGCCGCCTGCGGCCTGAAAGTGGCCAAGCACGGCAACCGCTCCGTCTCGAGCAAGTCGGGGTCGAGCGATCTGCTGGACAAGATGGGGATCAAGCTCGACATGAGCCCGGCCCAGGCGCGCCACTGCCTGGACGAGCTCGGGGTCTGCTTCCTGTTCGCTCCCCAGTACCACGCCGGGGTGCGCCACGCCATGCCGGTGCGCCAGGCCCTCAAGACCCGCACCCTGTTCAACGTGCTGGGGCCGCTTATCAACCCCGCCCGCCCCAGCTTCCAGCTGATGGGGGTCTATGCCCCCGAGCTGGTGCGCCCCATCGCCGAAACCCTGCTGGCGCTCGGTCTGAAAACCGGTATGGTGGTACACGGCGCCGGGCTCGATGAAGTGGCCATTCACGGCCCGACCCAGGTGGCGGAGATCCGCGACGGCGAAATTCGCGAGTACTTGCTCACCCCGGCGGACTTTGGCCTCGAGACCTACCCGGTCAGCGCCATCCAGGGCGGTGAGCCCGAGGAGAACCGCACCATCACCGCCGCCATCCTGGAAGGACGCGGCAGCCCGGCTCACAACGCCGCCATCGCCGCCAACGTGGCACCGCTGCTGGTGATGGCGGGCAAGGCCCCGGACTTCAAACAGGCGGCCGCCCGGGTGCTGGCGGTACTGGCGAGCGGCCAGGCGGCGGAACTTGCCGCCCGGCTCGCCACCCTGAGCCATCAGGAGGCATGATGTCAGCCACCACCCAGGAGAGTCGCCCACAAGGCGCTCACGCAGAACGCCCGACGGGCAACAGCCAGCTTCGCAAGGATAACGAGATGTCAGACGTCATTGCTCCCCACGCCTTTCTGAACATGGCCTCCATCAGCCAGACCATTCTCGGCAAAATCGTGGCGGCCAAGCAGGCATGGGTCGCCGCCCGCAAGGAGAGCCAGCCCCTGGCGAACTTCCAGGGGGCACTCACCCCGAGCGATCGGGACTTCGAGGGGGATCTGCGCAAAGGCTCCACCCGCTTTATTCTGGAGTGCAAGAAGGCCTCCCCCTCCAAGGGCTTGATCCGGAATGACTTCAGCCCGGAGGCCATCGCCGACATCTACGGCCACTACGCCACCGCCATCTCGGTGCTGACGGACGAGAAGTTCTTCCAGGGGGATTTCGCCTTTTTGCCGCGCGTGCGGGGCCGTGTCCAGCAGCCGGTGCTCTGCAAGGACTTCATGATTGACCCCTATCAGGTCTATCTGGCCCGCCACTATCAGGCGGACGCCATCCTCTTGATGCTCTCGGTGCTCACCGACGAGGGGTATAAGGCCCTGTTTGCGGTCGCCAAGGAGCTGGATCTGGGCGTGCTCACCGAGGTGAGCAACGAGGAGGAGCTGACCCGCGCCATCGCCCTGGGCGCCCCGGTGATTGGCATCAACAACCGGGATCTGCGGGATTTGAGCGTCGATCTCACCCGCACCAAACAGCTGGCCAAAGATATTCCGAGCGATCGGGTGGTGATCAGCGAATCAGGCATCAACCACCGCGCCCAGGTGGCGGATCTGCGCCACCACGCCAAGGGCTTCCTGGTGGGCTCCTCCCTGATGGCGGAGCCGGATCTGGAGGCCGCGGTGCGCAAGCTCGTGCTCGGCCAGAACAAGGTGTGCGGCCTGACCCGTCCCGAGGACGCCGCCGCCGCCCATCAGGCGGGGGCCGTGTTCGGCGGCCTCATCTTCGTGGCGAAGAGCCCGCGCTACGTGGACATTCCCGCCGCCCGCGCCGTGATGGCGGGTGCACCGCTCTCTTACGTCGGGGTATTTCGCAATGCCCAGCCCGCCACCATCGCCAAGACGGTAGATGCGCTGGGGCTCGCCGCCGTGCAACTGCACGGGGATGAAGACGCCGCCTATATCGAGACCCTGCGCCCCCTGCTGCCGGCGGGCTGCCAGATCTGGAAGGCCGTCGGAGTCACAAGCGGCGAGCCGCTGCCTGCCCTCGACTACCCGGCGGATCGCCTGCTGCTCGATACCAAAGTCGGCAGCCAGAGCGGCGGCACCGGTCAGGCGTTCGACTGGGCCCTGCTGGCCGGGCTCGACAAGAGCAGACTGATGCTGGCGGGGGGGCTCAGCCCCGACAACGCCCTCGAGGCAGCCCGGGTGGGCTGTTTGGGCCTTGATTTCAACTCCGGGGTGGAGAGCGCCCCGGGCCAGAAGGATGCGCACAAGCTGGCGGCCGCCTTCGCCGCCCTACGCCAACTGTGAGCGCCCCCGTGACTCATTCAACGAATTAATGAACTGCGTTTGCCCATAAGCACAAGGAATAATGTATGACCCTGCTCAACCCGTTTTTTGGTGAATTTGGCGGCATGTATGTGCCCCAGATCCTCATCCCCGCCCTGCTCCAGCTGGAGAAGGCCTTCGTCGATGCCAAGGATGATCCGGCCTTCGTCGCCGAGTTTCAGTCCCTGCTCACCGAGTATGCCGGGCGCCCGACGCCCTTGACCCTCACCCGCAACCTGACCAGGGGCACCAAGACCCGCCTCTATCTGAAGCGTGAAGATCTGCTGCACGGCGGCGCCCACAAGACCAACCAGGTGCTGGGCCAGGCCCTGCTCGCCAAGCGCATGGGCAAGCACGAGATCATCGCTGAGACCGGCGCCGGTCAGCATGGCGTTGCTACCGCGCTGGCCTGCGCCTTGCTCGGCCTCAAGTGCCGGGTCTACATGGGGGCCAAGGACTGCGAGCGCCAGAAGCCCAACGTGTTTCGCATGAAGCTGATGGGGGCCACCGTGATCCCGGTACACTCCGGCTCCGCCACGCTGAAGGATGCCTGCAACGAGGCGCTGCGCGACTGGGCAGCCAACTATGAAACCGCCCACTACCTGCTCGGCACTGCCGCCGGCCCCCACCCCTTCCCCACTATCGTGCGGGAGTTCCAGAAGATGATCGGGGAAGAGGCCAAGGCCCAGTGCTTCGAAAAAGAAGAGCGCCTGCCGGATGCGGTGATCGCCTGCGTCGGCGGCGGCTCGAACGCCATCGGCATGTTTGCGGACTTTATCGACAACCCTGAAGTACGTCTCATCGGCGTCGAGCCGGGTGGTCACGGCATCGAGAGCGGCGAGCACGGCGCGCCGCTCGGTCACGGCAGCAAGGGGGTCTTCTTCGGCATGCACTCCTACCTGATGCAGGACAGCCAGGGCCAGATCCAGGAGTCCTACTCCGTCTCGGCGGGGCTGGACTTCCCCTCCGTCGGCCCCCAGCACGCCCACCTGGCCGCCATCGGCCGCGCCGAGTACCCCTCGGTGACCGACAAGGAGGCGCTGGACGCCTTCCAGGAGCTGGCCAAATCCGAGGGCATCATACCGGCGCTGGAATCCTCCCACGCCCTGGCCCACGCCCTCAAGATGGCCCGCAGCGAACCGGAAAAAGAGCAGGTACTCATCGTCAACCTCTCCGGCCGTGGCGACAAAGACATCTTCACCGTTGCCGACATCTTTGAAAAAGAAGGAACCTTGTCATGAACCGCTACGCACAACTCTTCTCCCGTCTGGACAAGGCCAATCAGGGCGCCTTCGTGCCCTTCGTGATGCTGGGTGACCCCACCCCCGAGCTGTCGCTCGCCATCGTCGATGCCCTGGTCGAAGGGGGCGCCGATGCCCTCGAACTCGGCATTCCCTTCTCCGATCCGGTGGCGGACGGCCCCACCATTCAGGGTGCCGCCCTGCGTGCCTTTGCCAGCCACACCACCCCGGACGACTGCTTCGGCCTGCTTGGCCGCATCCGCGCCAAGTACCCGGAGCTGCCCATTGGCCTGCTGGTCTACGCGAACCTGGTCTATGTGCGCCACATCGACGGCTTCTACGAGAAGTGCCAGCAGGCGGGGGTGGACTCCGTGCTGGTGGCCGACGTGCCGGTGCAGATGTGCGAGCCCTACAAGGCGGCCGCCGACAAGTTCGGCATCGACAGCATCTTTATCGCCCCGCCCAACGGTGACACCGAGACGCTCAAGGCAGTGGCTGAGCTGGGCTCCGGTTACACCTATCTGGTGAGCCGCGCCGGCGTGACCGGTGCCGAGACCAAGGCCGGCATGCCGGTGGAGGGGCTGATCAATACCCTGCGCGAGTTCAACGCCCCCCCCGCCCTGCTCGGCTTTGGCATCAGCGAACCGGCCCAGGTACGTGAAGCCATTGCCGCTGGCGCCGCCGGTGCCATCTCCGGCTCCGCCGTGGTGAAGATCATCGAGACCCACCACCAGAACCCGGAGCATATGCTGGTGCGCCTGAAAGAGTTTGTGGAAGGGATGAAGGCCGCGACCAATAGATAAGGTCGGGTATGGGGTCGGCTGTCTGTAGCCCGGATCTGCCGGTTTACATAACCACTTAAAAGGGAGCCTGACAGGCTCCCTTTTCTATTTCCTTGTTTGTATGGAGATGGTATTCA
>NZ_CDBN01000013.1 GCF_000820085.1 Aeromonas sanarellii | reverse complement strand
GGGCTCGGCCAGGGTCGATGCGGGTGGGGCCTCGTCCCGGTGTTCCCGCGGGGTCTCGCTCACGGCGTCGCCCCCCTCAGCCTGGGCGGCTTTTTTGGCCTTGGCACGGGCGATGGCGGCGGCCACGGCGGCCTTCTTGGGATCGGCGTCGGCGGGCTCGGTCAGGATCGATGCGGGGGGGGCCTCGTCCCGGTGCTCTTGCGCGGTCTCGCTCACGGCGTCGTCCCCCGCAGCCTGGGCGGCTTTTTTGGCCTTGGCGCGGGCGATGGCGGCGGCCACGGCGGCCTTCTTGGGATCGGCGTCGGCAGGCTCAGCCAGGGTCGATGCGGGTGATGCCTCGTCCCGGTGCCCCTGCGCGGTCTCGCTCACGGCGTCGCCACCGGCAGCCTGGGCGGCTTTTTTGGCCTTGGCGCGGGCGAGGGCGGCAGCCACGGCCGCCTTCTTGGGATCGACCTCGACGGCGCCGCTCTCCACGCCATCAGCGGCCTCAGTCGCCTTGGCGGCGCGACGTGCCAGCGCCTCCTGCTTGCGCGCCTCTCTGGCGGCAATCATGGCGCCGTTGTCCGGTGCTGGCTCGCTGGTGCCTGCCTGGGCGGTCTCCTGCTTGGCCTTGAGGCGGGCCAGGGCAGCGGCGACGGGATCTTCTCCCCCCGCGGCCGTCATGGCCTGACGGCGCTGGGCCGCCGCCTCGGCATGGCGTGCCTCCCGCGCGGCCTTGTCCCGCTCGAAACGGGCCTGCTTGGCCTCGAAGCGCAGCTTGGCCCGCTCGGCCTTCTCGGCCTCGGCACGGGCCTCGCGGATGTCGTCCTTGGCGATCTTGTAGTACTGCACCAGGGGGATCTCGCTCGGGCAGACCCAGGCGCAGGCCCCGCACTCGATGCAGTCGAACAGGTTGAGCTTCTCGGCCTTGTCGTATTCCTTGACCCGGCTGTACCAGTAGAGCTCCTGGGGCAGCAGGGTGGCGGGGCAGGCGTCGGCACAGGCGCTGCAGCGGATGCAGGCCTGTTCGGGGCCGGGCGGCGGCAGCTCTGCTCGGGTGGGAGAGAGCAGGCAGTTGGTGGCCTTGACCACGGGCACCATGGCGTGGGGCAGGGTGAAGCCCATCATGGGGCCCCCCATGATGACCCGCTGATCCGCCTCCGGTTGCAGCTCGAAGCGTTGCAACAGCCAGCGCACCGGGGTGCCGAGGCGCACCCAGGCATTGCCGGGCTTCTTGAAGGCGTCGCCGGTGAGGGTGACGATGCGCGAGATGAGCGGCTCGCCGTCGATGATGGCGCGCTTGATGGCGAACACGGTGGCGACGTTGAGCACCATGATGCCCATGTCTACCGCACGGCCGCCCTTGGCGACCTGGCGTCCGGTGAGCAGTTCTATGGTCTGCTTGGCACCGCCCGAGGGGTACTTGGTCGGCACCGACTTGACCAGCACATCCGGGTCTGTGGCATGGCGGTTGAGGGATTCGATGGCCGCGGGCTTGTTGTCCTCCACCCCGATCAGGGTGAGCTTGGGCTTGAGCAGGTGCTTGAGGACCCGGATGCCGTCCATGATCTCGTCGGCATACTCCTGCATCAGGCGGTCATCCGTGGTGATGTAGGGTTCGCACTCCAGGCCGTTGACGATCAGGATCTCGGTGAGCTGACCGCGGCCGTCGAGCTTGCTGTGGGTCGGGAAGACGGCGCCGCCGAGGCCGGCGATGCCCGCCTGCTGAATGCGCGCGAGCAGATCGCCGCGCTCCAGATTCCAGTAGTCGGGGCGGCCGTCGCGCGGCCCCCAGGCATCCTCTCCGTCCGGGGTGAGGATGACGCAGAGATCGTCGAGGCCGGAGGGGTGCGCCACCGTGTGCTGTTCGATGGCGGTGACGGTGCCCGAGGTGGAGGCGTGCACCGGCACGATGCGCCCCTTGTCAAAGCCGGTCAGCGGCTGGCCCTTCTTGACCCTGTCCCCCACCCGCACCAGCAGTTCGCCGGCGGGGCCGGCGTGTTGGCGCACCGGGATGATGAGCTGGGGGGGAAGGCCCGCGTCAACGACGGGGGTCAGGCTGGACTGGTGCTTGTTCTCGGGGGGATGAATGCCGCCGTGAAAATCCCACAGAGTGCCGGCTTTGATGCGTTCGAGCAGATGCTGCATGGTTACTCCGCTGTTTATTCCACTATCTTGACCGGAATGGCGACCTTGGCCAGATCCCATTTCCAGTTGTCGACCGTGGTCGGCACCGGGATCATTTCGATACAGTCGGTCGGGCAGGGGTCGACGCAGAGGTCGCACCCCGTGCACTCGGCCGCGATGACGGTGTGCATCGCCTTGGTGGCGCCGAGGATGGCATCGACCGGGCAGGCCTGGATGCACTTGGTGCAACCTATGCACATGTCCTCGTGAATGAAGGCCACCTTCTTGACCGGGGTTGCCGCCTCCTCGCCCCCGTCCAGCGGCTGGGGATCGACCCCCATCAGGTCCGCTATCTTGCGCATGGTGGCGTCGCCACCTGGCACGCACTTGTTGATCTTGTCGCCATTGGCCAGGGCTTCGGCGTAGGGCTTGCAGCCCGGGTAGCCACACTGGCCGCACTGGGTCTGGGGCAGCAGGGCGTCGAGCTGATCGACGATGGGATCGGCCTCTACGTGAAACTTGACGGCGGCAAAGCCCAGAATGATGCCGAAGGCCAGGGCAAGCAGGGTCAGCACCAGAATGGCAAAGAGTATGTGAGTCATAGCGCTATATCTTGATGAGGCCGGTAAAGCCCATGAAGGCCAGCGACATCAGGCCGGCGGTGACCATGGCGATGGAAACGCCGCGGAAGGGGGCCGGCACGTCGGCGGCCACCAGGCGCTCCCGCATGGCGGCAAACAGGATCAGCACCAGGGAGAAGCCGGCGGCGGCACCGAAGCCGTAGATGATGCTCTGGATGAAGTTGTGGCGCTCGTTGATGCTGAGCAGCGCCACGCCGAGCACGGCGCAGTTGGTGGTGATGAGCGGCAGGAAGATGCCGAGCAGGCGATACAGGGTCGGGCTGCTCTTGCGGATCACCATCTCGGTGAACTGTACCACCACGGCGATCACCAGGATGAAGCCCAGGGTGCGCAGGTAGGCGATGTCCAGCGGGATCAGGATGTAGTGCTCCATCAGGTAGGAGCAGGCGCTGGCGAGCGTCATCACGAAGGTGGTGGCCAGTCCCATGCCGATGGCGGTTTCCAGCTTGCCCGAGACGCCCATGAAGGGGCAGAGGCCGAGAAACTTCACCAGCACGAAGTTGTTGATCAGCACGGTGCCGACCAGTAAAAGCAGGTACTCAGTCATTGACGATGGGTTATCCGGTATGAAGGCGGCGGTATTATCTGATGTTAGGTGCCTTTAGACAACCGCAAGGCCGCATGGTTATTATTCGACTGGCCAATTCATGGAGGCATAGTGCGCCCTTTACCCATCCTGACCCTGACCCTGGCCATGCTGCTCTGGTCCAGCTCCTTCATCGCCCTCAAACATGTGCTGGAGGTCTGGTCTTTCGGCCAGGTGCTCTTCATGCGGATGGGGGTGGCCTCGGGCTGCTGGCTGCTGTGCTACCGCCGGCTCGGCAATTTTCACTATCGACAGGGGGACTGGCGCTGGCTGGCCCTGATGGGGGCGCTCGAGCCCTGCCTCTACTTCCTGCTGGAGGTGAACGCCCTGCGTTACACCAGCGCCGGCCAGGCGGGCATGGTCTGTGCCCTGCTGCCCCTGATGGTGGCTCTGGTGGCCTTCGTGCTGCTCAGGGAGCGGGTGAGCCGCCGCCAGCTGCTCGGCTTTGCCATCGCCATCGCCGGCATCGCCCTGCTGGGACTGGGGGAGGGGGCCGACGAGTTTGCCCCCAACGCCCTGCTTGGCAACAGTCTGGAGATGGGGGCCATGCTCTGCGCCGCCACCTATTCCGTGGTGTTCAAGAAGCTCTCCAGCCGCTACGGCGTGATGACCCTGACGGCCCTGCAGGCCTTCGTCGGCACCCTCTTCTTCGCGCCTTTTGCCTTTTCTTCCCCCTGGCCTGCCGCCTGGGCCTGGCAGGACATGGCGGTCATCGTCTTCCTCGGCGCCTTCGTGACGCTCGGCGCCTACCTGCTCTACAACTGGTCGGTGACCCAGGTCAAGGTGACCCTGGCGGCGGCCTATGTGAACCTCATCCCGGTGTTTACCCTGCTGCTCGCCTATCTGCTGCTGGGGGAGACCCTCAGTGCCTTGCAATGGCTTGCCTGCGCCGCCGTGCTGGCCGGCATCGGGGTGGGCCAGCTGCCCTCGGGCAAGCCGCGGCCACAGGCCATCACCACGGGGGGATGAGTCGCCGCCGTTGGGCTACAGTCTGGACAGGGGAGCATCCCGGCCATGAAGGAGCCACACCATGAGCGACATGATCTTGCTGGCCGAGGCCAAGGCACTGCTGAGCCACCACCCTTTTACCCTGGCCGATGCCAGGGCGCTGGAGGCGCTGGAGGAGGAGGCCGTGGGGGAGGAGGGGCTCTGCATCGCCGAGCTGTGGGAGGCGGCTCTCGGTCAGGCCGACGAGGAGGCCAGGCACTATCTGCTTGGGGAGGAGTGATCCGTACCCGAGGGGCTTTATGACCCATAAAAGCGCGGGGCTCTTGGCCCCGCGTCGTCATGGGGGCATCGCACTAGATGGAGAGGCTCTTGACGGTGTCCGAGACGGAGTTGGCGTCCTCGATGATCTCCTTGATGACGTCGGCGATGATGTTGGCCTGATCCTGCCCGGCCACCGCCTTGTCGGAGACGACGGAGACGGTCTGGGTGATCTGGGAGGTGATCTCCGAGTTGTGCTTGATGACGGAGACGATCTCGCTGGTGGAGGTCGACGTCCTGGCGGCAAGCTGTCTCACCTCGTCCGCCACCACCGCGAATCCCCGTCCCTGCTCGCCGGCCCTGGCCGCCTCGATGGCGGCGTTGAGGGCCAGCAGGTTGGTCTGATCCGCGATGCCGCTGATGGTGGAGATGATGGACTCTATGCTCCTGGATTGCTGATTGAGCTGCTCTATCTGCCTGCTGACCGCGTTGACCGAGTGGTTGATGTGGGAGGAGGTCTCCAGCACCCGATCGATCACCTCCCGCCCCTTGGCGGCACTGGCGACGGTTTCGCTCGCGATGGCGCACGCCTTCTGGGCCGCTTCCCGGGTGGAGATGGATTTTTCTACCCGCTCGGTGATGTCGCTCGCCAGCTTGATGATTTTGACCACCTTGCCCTCGTGGTTGAAGATGGGGTTGTAGGTGGCTTCCAGCCAGATCTTCTCGCCACGGTGGCCCAGGCGCATGAAGAGGCCGGACTTGATGTCCCCCGAACCGAGATCGTGCCAGAAGTTGGGATTTTTCTGGTAGAACTCGGGATCGCAGAAGAGGCGATGATGTTTGCCGACTACCTCTTCCAGCCGATAGCCGAAGCAGTGAAGGAAGTTCTGGTTGGCGTTGAGCACTGTGCCATCGGGCTGGAAGTCGATGACCGCCAGGGACTTGTCCAGCGCAGCCAGCAGGGCCTGGGTGCGCTCCAGGGAGGATTGCTGCTGGGTCACGTCCGAGGCGACCTTGGCGATCCGCACCACCTTGCCGTCGATGACGATGGGGAAATAGGTGGCTTCCAGCCACACGGCCTTGCCCGATTTCGACTGGCGGATGAAGCGGCCGCTGCGGGAGACGCCGCCGCGCAGATCCTGCCACAACCCCTCGTAATCGCGTGCCTTGACGTCTTCCGGGAAGCAAAGGGCGCTGTGATGCTTGCCGATCACCTCTTCACGTTCAAATCCCACGATCTTGAGAAACAGCTCGTTGGCGAAGGTGACCACTCCTGCCGGGGTAAACTGAACGAAGGGCACCTGGGACTGGATGGCCCGCTCGAACGCGTCCAGCTCCACCATCCTTGCCGCTTGCTCACTGGCTTCCTTGCTTGTTTTTTGATTCCAGAACATGACGGAGCTCCTCCATGAGACCCTTGAATGACAGACAGACCTTAATCTGAGTGAATTAACAATAGCATTGCTCTTTGATGAATCATCATCGGACCTGGGTTAACTTTTTAATTTTCAATGCTGATTTTATGACTGCTGGATAATAAGGTCTCGAATAAGGCTCTTTTATATTGTTACCCTTCTCTGGCTGCATCTGATATTGGCATGACGGTGTCTCTTTTGACACTTGATATTGTCGTCTCAACATTGGAGGCTTTTATTTCATCGCTTCGGCTGTCGATGAATATCGACCGATGCCGGTGAGGGCTGCATGGCATTGAGGCGCCGGGATATCGGCTGGTGGATTAGCGGCCGGCAGGGCGGCTGAAACAGACGATGAATCGGTATTGATTGTGTGGGAAATAACCCCATGCACATGCCAGTGATCCCCCGATAACCCTTTTACACAGGCGAAGCGCAATATTCCCGGCTCGGCAGCATCCTTATGAACCCGGATGAAACGGGGAGGGCGCTTATTTTGCCTTGAGGGTGGAGAGCCGCTTGTTCAGTGCCTCCATCTCGTCCTGATATGGACGTGTCACGGCCTGCACATCCAGGCGCCGGGTGTCGCCGGTCTCGGTGGTGATGGTGTCTGACTGGCCCTCGTTGAACCTGGTCATCTCGCGGTTCATCTTCTGATCCTTGGCATCCAGTTCAGTGCGCATGGCCTCAAGCTGGCGCTGCTTCCGACCGCTGGCCAGGTTCTCTTCGATATCCCGGGTTCGCTTGTTCGCCCGCTCGACCTCCTCGGCCGAGGGGGTGAAGATGTTCATCCTCACCGGCTCGCTGTCACCGGTACAGGGGATGTCGCTGAAGGTGATGCTGCCGTTGACGGTGCATTTGTAGACCTCGGCAGAGAGCGGGGTGGCCGCCGCCAGCAGGGCGAGGCAGATGACCAGGGTGCGTGACATAGACTCCTCCTTGAATCCTCCCCCTGCACACTAGTACATGGTGCCGGGTCAGACAATTGCTCCCGTCATCCGCGATGAAAGCGAGGGGTTGCCCGTGTCGCAGCGTCCTCTTTACCTGCGAACGGGGCGGCATATCCTGCACACAGGGTGCCCAGTTGCCGTGCGAAACGGCGGATCTCGACCGGTTTTCCCCGCCGTTCATGTAACCGACCATTGAGAATGAAAAAACCGGGAGCAGCCGAAAGTAAGTGGGATCTCGTGGGACAAACTCAAGGCTGACAAGGCTTAGAGGGGTTTCTGTGGTGCCAGGCGCGGGCGGCATCAAAATGAAAGAACACGGACGATATTCGGGAGTGGTGCGTTGAAAATGAAAAACAGGCTGACCGCCTGTTTTTTCCGTTTGTGATTACAGCTACTGGTTTAAATCCGGGTTTAAGCGACTGTCTGTAGCGCCGTCATTTAAAAAAAATCGTGCCCTGCCCAGACAACCTTGCCGATCACGGCCAGGCTCTCCAACTGGTTGGCTGGAACGACCTGCAGGGGGTAATCAACACGGTTATCGCTGATGATGGTGATCCCGCCATCGAAGTTCTTCTGCAAGCGCTTGGCATAGAGTTCCTCTCCAAGCCGCAACACGAAGATGGATCCGTCTTCGATCTGATTCTTGCTGATATCGACCAGGATGGAGTCGCCAGAGTGAATGGTGGGTTCCATGCTGTCGCCTTTGGCGAAGACCACCACCAGGTTATCCGGGCTCAACTTGCGGAACGTGAGCCACTTGCGGCGAAATGCCAGCTTGCGTTTAACCTCATGATCATCATTAAACGCGCCATGGCCGGTACTGACGGTGACATGGTAGCCATCGATCAGCGCGTACTCCTCATCAAACTCGTCACGACGCACCGCCTGCTCGGCAACTCCATCGGGATGTTTCGGGCCCTGACCCGTGGCCAGCCACTCCAGATTCACATTGCACGTTCGTGCAATTCGCAGCGCCTTGTCGATGGTGGGCAGCGAATTGAACGGGGGGAAGTATTTGCGCATCCCCGACTCACTCATCCCCACCAACTCGGCGAATGCCTTGTAGCTCAGACTCCCACGTAGCTCCTCCAGGCGGTCACTCAGAGTATCCATTCCAACCGTCAGAAAAGATACCTCACCGTCTTTTTGTGCTGATTGTGGTTTTTCTTCATAACGCTCTGACATACAAGGAATTCTCGGCTAGTGGCTATTGCTGGTGAGTCGATAGACAAAAAATTCCGCACAAAAAGACTTGTCAATCTTTTTGGGGTGATCAATCATTCATATGTGACGCATTGCGACATAAAATCATTCTTTTATGAATGATAAAGATACGCGCCGCGACACTTGATGATACCGAAACGGGGTGAGTATGTCAGGGAAAACAACAGAGTGGATCAGGGCTGAGCTCATAAAACGCGGATATTCCCAGGCTGCTTGGGCCCGCGCCAAAGGGTTGCATCCCAGAGCAGTGCAGCGCTGCATCAAACAATATGCCCCTTCCATGGGCGTTAGCCCCAAGCGCAGGGAAAGCCGTTCCATCATGGCGCAGCTTTCCGACTCGCTGGGCATCGACTTGCTGGGAGGTGGCCAATGAGTACCTGGTTCACCGCCCAAGGGTTGGCCGGATTGATTGGCATGCCAACCTATCCCGATGGTGTGCGCAAGAAGGCTGAGCGTGAAGAGTGGCAAAGTCGCAAGCGCGAGAAAGGCAAGGGCGTTGAATACCACATCAGCTCGCTGCCCGCAGAAACCCGGCGCTATCTGGCAGAGCAGGCCGTCGCCCTGCAGGGGCAAGCGGTGACCGATCATGCGGCCGGCGGCAAGGCGATGGCCAAGCTGCTTGCCCGCGAGGTGCCGGTGAAGCCGGATGCGGGGCGTAAATTGCTGACCCTGGGCGCTGCCGCCCGCAAGAAGGTGGATGCCCGGCTGCTGATCCTGCAGGCCGCCGACATCTTCCTGACCCCTTACCAAGCCTGCCAGCAAGGGGAGGTGGGGCGCCGCGCCTTTATCGAGGCATACCGCACCCGCAGCCTGTCACTCCCAGCGAGCGTCTATGAGCAACAGAAGCCATTCAGCCTGATCACCCTGCGCCGCTGGCAAGGCACCCTGGCGGATGCCGGTCCGGCGGCGCTGGCTGGCAACTACCAGCGGGAGCGGCCATCCAGCGTCGAGCAAAGCCCGGAGCTGGCCCGCTTCCTCACAGCACTGATCACTGCCAAGCCGCATCTGGCCAACAAGTGGGGGGCATTGCATGAGCTGGCGACCCAGTACAACGAGATGAACCAGCTTGGCTGGCTGATCCCGAGCCAGTCTTCCTTGCGACGCTGGTTGGTCAAGTGGCTGGCAGAGAACAAGGTGGCCTTTACCTATGCCACCAACCCCGACGCCTACAACAACAAGTACCGCACCGCCATCGAGGAAATGTACCCCTGGATGGGTCAGCCCAACGACGTCTGGGAGTTCGACAGCACTCCCGTCGATGCCATGTTGGTGGACGGTCGTCACAGCATCATCGCGGTGATCGATTTGTTCACCCGCCGGGTGCGGTTGCTGGTGGCCAAAACCTCGTCGAGCGAGGGGATCTGCCTGCTGCTGCGCAAGACCCTGCTGGCCTGGGGCACCCTCAACGACAACGGGGTGATGCGCACCGACAACGGCTCCGATTACGTGAGCCAGCGGGTCATGTCCATCTGCACCCTGCTCGGCATGAACGTCAGCCGCTCCAACGCCTATTCGGGATGGGAGAAGCCGCATATCGAGCGTTTCTTCCGCACTCTCTCCCACGGCCTGATCGAGCTGCTGCCTGGCTATGTCGGGCACTGCGTGGCTGACCGTCAGGTGATCGAAGCTCGCAAGAGCTTTGCCGAGCGGCTGGAGGAGAAGCGCAAGCCCAATGCGGAGAAGGAGATCTACGAGCTGGCCATGACCGCAGCCGAGCTGCAGACCCTTCTCGATGACTGGCTGGATGCCCGTTATCACAACCGCAAACACAGCTCGCTCGGGATGACCCCCAACGAGAAGTACCAGAGCGCCCGTTACCAGCGCCGCGCCATCGTCGATGAATCTGCGCTGGATCTGCTGCTCAACCATATCGGGGAGGCCACGGTCTCCAAGGGTTTTATCAAGGCCGGCGGCCTCAAATACAGCGCCCCGGAGCTGCTGGAGAACAGTTGGAAGAGCCAGCGGGTCAGCGTGTTCCTCGACCCGAGCGACGTGGGCCGGGCCATCTTGTACCGCACTGGCGACTGGAACGAGCGGATCGAGGCGGTGAACCTCGACTTGCTGGGCAATGGCGTCAGTCCGGATGCCTTCCGTGCCGCCAAACGTGCCGATGCCAAGGCGCTGGCCAGTTTTCGCCGCGAAATGCGCAGTCTCGCCAAGACCTTCGGCATCAACGAGCTGCATCAGGATGTGGTGCGTCACTTCGTTGACCAGGCCCGTGATGTGGCCCAGTTCCAGCGCGGCGATCTCGGGCTCGATAACCCGGCACTGGCCGCACTCTCAGGCATTGCCGCTCCCCGCGAACCGGCGCAATTCAGCGCCGCCGAACTGGCTGCGATAGAAGCCCGCCGTGAGGAGAAAGCGGCCCGTGCCCAGGCGGCGGCCGGGCAGGAGTCCAGGGCACTCAAGACCGAATACGAACAGGCCATCTATCTGGCCGAGAAGGAGTTGGATACCCCGCTGACTGAGCGGGAGAAGGAGTGGCTGACCAAGTACCTCTATAGCCACAGGCTGATGGCGAAACGGATCCACCGCCATCTGGAAAAAATCAGGTCCGCCCGCAATACCCATGCGCACGGCTAACGAGCGGCCCTGTACATCAACTTTAAAAGGACAAAAACACTATGAAACACAAGATCGTCGAAGTCAAAAACATGATCAAGACCGAGCAACTGCTCGACAACCTGCTCAACCGCTCCAGCATCGTGCCGGGCATTGGTTTGATCCACGGGCCATCCGGTTTTGGCAAGACCACGGCCGTGGAGTGGCTGTTCAACCAGGACGAGGTGAACGGCATCTACGTGCGCTGCTACAAGGCCGACACCGTGACCAGCCTGCTGGAGCAGATCGCCAAGGAGATAGGTATTCCCCAGCGCCACAACTTGCGGGGACAGGTGGACAGCATCGTCGAGGCGGTGCGGGCCGAGGAGCTGGCCATCTTCGTGGACGAGGCGGACTACGTGGTCGGCAATGCCCGCATCATGGAGACCTTGCGCGATATCTACGACGCCACCGAGCAGCCGCTGATCCTGGTGGGGATGGAAGAGATTGCCCGCCGCATCAGCCAACGCAAGCAACTGTTCAACCGCATCTCCCAGTGGATCGAATTCAAGCCCGCCGACCTGGAAGACGTCTCCCTGATTGCCAGCGAAATGCTGGAGGTGGACGTGGAGATCGACGACGCCCTGCTGGACCTTATCCGCAAGCGCTCCAACGGGGTGGTGCGCACCATCGTCTCGGCCCTGGACAAGATCGAGAAGATGGCCATGGCCTCCGATGCCCGGATTATCCGGCTGGAGGACGTGGACGCCAGCGAACTGCTGCATGACGTGCGCCGCAGCCGGTAGCCCTGAACTAGCAAATAACAACAAAGCACGGGAGGGATACCAGTGGTCGGGAAAAGTGTAAACACCAATGCAGAGACGGCTTGGCAGTGGATGTGCCAGCAAGAATCCTTTGATCTTTTGGAGTTAGCGGCTGCCAGCCCATTAAAGCTGGGGAATGTCTATCTGGTTGTTCGGCGCTGGTTGGCAAGTGGCCATCTGCGCTGTGTCTACCAGAAACCATTTGGTCGCCGTATATCGTTCCGGGGCAGTCGTTATCAGGTTGTGGATGCAGCGCTAACACCTCAATTCGGGTCAGGAAACCGCAGCACCAAGCACCGCAAGAAGCGGCGGATACGGCGCAAAACGGTTCAACAAAAGATGTGGAACACCATGAAAATCAGCCGTTTTTTCACCCTGAATGACCTCGCGATCACGTCTGGGATAGATGACAGCGGCGCGAGTACCTTCACCACCTTCCTGGTCCGGGCTGGTTATGTCCGGCTGGTGGACAAGATTGAGCGTTTCAAAGTGAAGGGTGACCAGAATCGCTACCAGTTGGTCAGGGATACAGGGCGATTTGCCCCCATGGTCAGGGCCACACAGGGGGGATGCTGGGATCAAAACGAACAGCGTTTTTACCAGTTCGATGTGAAGGAGGCCCCTCATGGACACGTGGCTTGAGGTTCTGCAAGCCGAGGTGGCGGCCAGCTCGTTGGCTGTGGTGGCCGACAAGCTTGGTCTGTCCCGCACCACCATCAGCCAGGTCTGCAACCAGAAGTACCCGGGCGATCTGGCGCGGGTACAGAAGCTGGTGGAGGGGAACCTGATGGGCCACAAGGTGACCTGCCCCATTCTGGGAGAGATCCCGGTGCATCAGTGCCTGGCTCATCAGCGCCGACGGGCGGATGAGGTCGGAACCAGACCAATGGATATCAAGCTCTGGAAGGCGTGCCACAGCGGCTGCCCCCATAGCCAGCTCAGCGAGGATCAGCAACTGCGCCGGCCGATGCGTCTCGCCGTCGAACAGGTTGGCAAAGGCGTGGAGAAGAGCACCCGCTATGACGCCGAAGCCACCCTCTCCAGATTGCGCCGCCAAGCAAAAAGCGATGGTGAGAACGCCAGCAACAGCCTGCGCATTCTGGCAGAGCTGCTGGCCGAAGAGCTCAAGATCCTTGGCATCAAATACAACCGGTTGCTCGACAAGGTTGAGAAGCACGGCCAATAAACCAGCGGGCTCGGGGTGTGCGGTGGGCCCAGTGAGACATCACAAGGAGAACGGGATGAACAGAAATCTGCAAAACACAGCCGACCAGCTGCGTCTCTGGTTGACGGCGAACGGTTGCAAGGTACGCACCGGCCAGGTGCGCGATACCCCGCTGCTGATGGTGACCGGTCCCTTGCCGCCGGAGATGACCCGGCGGGCCGTGTGGGGGCGCGAGTACCTGGCTGGCGTGGTCAGCGAGGTGGCCATGGTGCGCTTTGGCGGCTGTGTCTTGCACTGGCGCCAGTAAGAGACCACCGAGCAACAACGGGATAAATCAAGGAGAGCCTTATGCAAGAAGCACAGACCAGCAACACGACCCCGATGCGGCAGAACGCCCAGGGTCACTGGGTACCGGAGAACCTGATCGCCCCGGCCGACAAACTGCGCGATGAGGTGGTGATGGGCATTATCGCGGCTGCCAAGGAAGAGCGCTCCCGCCTGGCTGCTTTCAAGATCGGCGCCATGCAGCAGATCACCGACTTTGTGGACCTCTCGGCCGAGCGGTACGGGGTGGCCTGGGGCGGTACCAAGGGCAATGTGACCCTGCTCAGTTTCGACGGTCGTTACAAGCTGATCCGGGCCGTGGGGGAGCACCGCAAATTTGATGAACGGATCCAGGCGGCCAAGGTACTGATCGACCAGTGCATCGCCCGCTGGAGCGATGGTGCCAGCCCCGAGATCCGCGCCCTAGTGGACCACGCCTTTCGGGTTTCCAAGGCCGGTCATATCGACGTCAACCAGGTACTCTCCCTGCGCCAGCTCAACATCGACGACGCCGACTGGGAGCAGGCCATGCAGGCGATCGCCGACGCCATCCAGGTGACCGGTACCAGCCAATATCTGCGGCTCTACGAGCGGGACGCCCAGGGGCGTTACGTTCAGATGAGCCTGGATCTGGCGAAGTTGTAAGGGAGGAGTGCGCGATGGATATCAACGTAGAACAGGCCGAAGAGCAACTGCAGCTCTGTGAACAGATCAGCGAGACCGAAGGCACCTGCTATCCCGATGACACCTATGAGGATGGCATCAAGGCCGCGTTGTTATGGGTGCTGGGGCTGGGCCCGGCTCCGCTGAGCGAAGAGGAGTACCAGGATCTGATGCCGCTGCAGTTCGAGCAGTAACGATGCGAAACAGGGCGGCCGCACCGCCCTGTCTGCCCGGCGTGGTGGCCGGGCACTGATGAGCAGCCGACTTATGTGTGGAAAAGAGCGGCCCAGGCGTTCACCGCCAATAAAGGAGCACGGCGATGACCAAAACAGAGATGGATATTCGGCTTACCAAGATATTCAGCGCGGCCGCCATTGCACAGGCGACCCCTGATAAACGGGCTGTGTGCAGACAGCTCAAGCAGTTTGATAGAGAGGCTCGTGCCCAAGGGCTGTTTGCTCTGGCAGGAGAAGCCAGCCAGATGCGCTGGCAACTGGTAGCGGAACTGCAGCAAGCCAGAGCAGCAGAGGTCAGTCATGGCGGCGTCTAATTGGCAGGCTCTGCTGGCCTATGTGATGAAGTTTGGCCCCTTGAACCAGCAAGGTGCCGAGCAGTGGCTCGATAGTCATTGCCCTGAGTGGCGCAATGGAAACGATGTGCCTGCCGGTCAAATCTGGGTGGCAAAAGTGGGGAGAAGTCATGACAGTAAGCAATGAACGCACCCGCTTGATCCGGCTGGTGCAGGTGGGCCGCCGCTCCCTGGGGCTGGATGACGAAACCTATCGTGAGCTGCTGACCCAGCAGAGTGGCAAACGCTCGGCGGCAGAACTGACGCTCCAGGAGCTGGACAAGGTGCTGGTGGCCATGAAGGGGGCAGGGTTTAAACCGACTGTTAAACGTGGCGTAAAAGGAGGCAAGCAGAAGCGTTTAAGCCCGGTCAGCGGTACCCCGGTTCGGACGGCTGAGATAGGGGTGATCCGGGCTATCTGGATCACCATGGCCAAACACGGCCTGCTGCGTGATGGCAGTGAGACGGCGCTCAATCACTATGTTGAGCGTCAGACGGTGCGGATCAATAACGGGGTGGGTGTGGCCGAGGTGTCCTGGCTCGATGGTGCGTTGGCTTATTCGGTGCTGGAATCCCTCAAGCACTGGCATAAGCGGGAGATGGTCAAGGCCCTGCAGGCGGCCAATAAAACTATCCCCATCAATGAAAAGACCGGGCGGGTGGTGGGCTATCAAGCCGTGCTGGCGGCCTTTGAGCAGATGCAGGCGGAGGTGCAACATGGATAGCAGCCAAGAGAATCTGGACCTGTTCGCCGATGACCATGAATCCTTGGGACAGTTGGTGGACCGGTTGGATCAGATCCCGGCGGCCGAGCTGACTGCCAAATGGCCCAAGGCACTGGCCGAGCTGGTCGATGTGCTTGCCTGTGAGCTGGGGCGCGGCGGGATGGCGGCAGATAAGGCCTTGACCCAGGCCCGTAAGCTGGCATTGGTGCAGGCCCACTATATGGGGGGCCGCGCTTATTACATCCCCACCGGCGAACATCTCAAGGCGGCGCTGCGGGACCGAGCCATTTGGGATGAGTTCAATGGCCGCAACATCGACCAACTGGCTCGCAAACATGGGCTTTCTGTGCCTCAGACCTATGCGGTGGTGGCAGAACAGCGGGAGCTGACACGGCGCCGCCATCAGCCTGACTTGTTCGGATATCAATAGCGATGGCCCTCACGTTACGAACAAACCCCGCTCAGGCGGGGTTTTTCTTTTGGCTCCGATGTCATAGCTTAATATTTCAGCGCACGAAACATGGAGGTGTGTGTGGCAAGGTACATGCTATTGCTTGCTTCGATCATGTGGTCGGGGCTTTCCTTTGGGTCGGTAAAATATAAATGCGATGGGGAGTGGGTAGATTATTGGCCGTGTGATAAGGGCCAGGCGGATAACAGGGCTGATACGGATAAGGCCATCCAAGCAATGAAAGACCAGTTCGCAGCTAGAGCCGCAGAACCTGAGCCGGATATGGATACTACTGCTAACACCTCGGCATTAGCGAACGGCTGCGATAGTGAGGATGTGAAGTGCTTTGCTGACAAAGCCAGGTCTGATGCTCTGATTCCTTGCAAACATAGTATTGAAAGCAGGGCTCGGTACGATTTTGAATGGACGGACAGCCTATTTGGCAAACCGCTTTTTGAATTTGATTACATGTGGGGGATTCCTCCTAATGTTGTTGTGTATTACGGTTCGGCTTTGAAGGCCCAAAATGGATTCGGTGCCTGGAAAGAAATGTACTATCAATGTTGGTACAACGTCAGAACATCACAGATCGAAAGGGTAGTTTTGAGATAGCTGCATTCATGTAACCCATCATAAACCCGCCCTATTGAGGCCCCTCGGTACGCTGCGATAACGCAGTTAATCGAGGGGCCTTTTATGTTGCCTGATACCTATCCCATAGCGCTTGCTTGGTTGCTCCGTCCCGATGTGGAAGGGGGCGAGGTCAACCATCCGGCCGACCGTGGCGGCCACACCAAGTTCGGCATGGCCGATGCCGCCGACGGCAAGAAAGACGGCATGCTCGATCTCGATCGCGATGGCAGGCCGGACATTGCCGTCGGCGATGCGACCCCTGCCCATGCAGAGTTGTTTTACCGAGCGAACTACTGGTTGCCGGCCCGTTGCGACCGGGTTGATAGCGTCTGCCCGCTGATTGCCATCGCCCTGTTCGACGGCGCCGTGCATCACGGCCCTGGTCGCTCGGTGCGCCAGTTGCAGCAGGCGCTCGGCGTCTTGGCCGATGGGCTACTGGGCTCCCATACCTTGCGGGTGCTGGCCGCCAAGACCGGCCGAGATGGTGGTCGGGCCCTGCTGCTCACGCTGCTGGAGATCCGCGCCGGCTTCATGCTCGGCATCGTGCGCAAAGACCCGAGCCAGTGGGTCAACGCCTGGGGCTGGATCAACCGCCTGCTGCGTCTGCAGCTCTACCTGCTCTCCCAGTTCGAGAAGGTGGCGCCATGAGCAGCCCCAGCCTCACCAATAAGCGCCAACGGGCACAGCAGCGGATCCAGGTGGCCGGTTACTTCGGCATCCCCGAGCTCAAGAATCCCCGCTATCTGGCCTGCTTCAAGGATGGGCGCCATGCCCATCTCAAGGCCTGGCTGGCCGACCCACTGACCAGCAATACCGACCCACAGGCGATCCCGCTTTACAGCCATCATGCCACCCGCCAATCCCTGTACGAGCAGGGCTGGCGGTCGGTAGGGGAGCTGGATCGCCTGCGGGCCCGTGCCCGTCTTACCCCACCTCAACAGAAGGAAACCCATCATGCCTGATTCCCTGTTACCCCAAGCAAAGCCTGCGCTCAAAAGCCGCGCCGTGATCGGCGGTGTGATTGCCGTGGGGGCCGGTATTGCCGGCCTGTTCGGCGTACCGGTCGATGCCGGCACCCAAGCCAGCCTGGCCACCACCATCGTGGATCTGGCCAGTGCCATCGGCGGCCTGCTGGCCATCTGGGGGCGCCTCAAGGCGACCCACGTCATCAAATAAGCCATCAAGCAGGGCAGGAGACACCCTTGAGCGACCCCATAGACCGCGCCCAGCAGCTCGACGCCGAGCGGACCGGGCGCCTTATTGACGCCCACCGGGCAAGGCCCAAACCCCGTGGCGATGGCATCTGTTGCGATTGTGATGAGCCCATCCCGATCGCACGGCTGCATGCCGAACCCGATGCGCCGCGCTGCATCGAGTGCCAGACCCTATTCGAGCGCAAGGAGGCAATCCGTGTGGGATTTCATCGTTAAGGGGAACAGGAGGCCGCTGCTAGGCCCGATATTGCCGAACCAGACGAAGGAGGCCACCGATGTGGGAATTTATCGTTAAGAACTGGGGGCCCCTGTACGCCCTGGCCAGTCTGGTGGGGCTGGTGGTCATCATCCTGCTCTCCAAGACCTACGCCAAACGGGAGGATGTCACCGGCCTGGCCGCCAGGGTGGCTAGGGTCGAGCAGCAACTCTCGGATCTGCCGACCGAGAAGGAGCTGCACACCCTGCAACTGGAGATCAGCGAATTGCGCGGTGAGCTGCGGGCACTGGCGCCGGAACTGCGCCAGGCCCGCCGTCTTGCCGACCTGCTGCTGGAAAATGAACTCAAGGAGAGACCATGAGCATTCAAGGAATATTGGACGCCCAGCAACGCCTGGTGATCTTGCGATCCTTGCTCGATATCGGCGGGGCGGCCAACGAGTCGATCCTCAATGACTGCCTCGACCAGCTGGGTACCGGCCGGGTGTCCCGGGATCGGGTCAAGACCCTGCTGGCCTGGCTGGATGAGCAGGGGCTGGTGCGCATCGAGAAATTGGCCCAGGTGCAGGTGGCGCACCTGACCGGCCGGGGCCAGGACGTGGCCGAGGGGCGATCCAGCGTGCCTGGCGTCAAGAAGCCCCGTGCCGAGGATTGAGGGAGGATGACCATGGCCGAGAAACCGACCCGGGGCCGGGCCAGCAAGGTGTGGCTGCTGCCCGAAGCTATCCGCAACGCCCTCAACGAGATGCTGCGCGACAAGGGCAACAGCCAGGCCGCCATCCTGGACGAGATCAATGGCCTTATCGAGGGCGCAGGGTTACCCGATGATCTCAAGCTTTCCCGCTCAGGGCTCAGCCGCCACGCCAGCCAGGTGGAGCAGGTGGGCCAGCATCTGCGCGACTTGCGGGAGACTACGGCGGCGCTCACTTCCCAGCTCGGTGACAAGCCGATGGGGGAGACCACCAAGCTCATCCTGGAGCTCGGCCGCTCCCAGCTGTTCAAGGCGATGCTGGCCCAGGTGCAGAACCCGGAGGAAGCGGTGGATATCGACATGCTGAAAAACGCCATGTTGGCGGCTCAGCGGCTCGAATCCACCGCCATGCAGAGCCACAAGCGGGAGAAGGAGATCCGCCAGGCCTTTGCCGAGGAAGTGGCCGCCAGGACCGAGGCCATCGTCACCCAGGCGGGCCTGAGCGGTGAGGCCGCCGCAGCCATTCGCCGCGAAATCCTGGGGATTGCCTGATGACCACGATCGCCCAACAACTGGCCCAGTCCCTCGGTACCGAATACAGCCCCGACGAGGTGCTGCTGCCCTACCAGCGCATCTGGATTGCCGACGAGAGCCCGCTCAAGATCGCCGAGAAGAGCCGCCGCACCGGGATCACCTGGGCGGAGGCGGCCGACGCCGCCCTGACGGCCTCCAAGGCCAAGACGGCCGGGGGCTGCCACCACTTCTATGTAGGCAGCAACAAGGAGATGGCGCGAGAGTTTATCGATGCCGTGGCCATGTGGGCCAAGGCGTACAACAAGGCAGCAGGCGAGATCCAGGAGGAGGTGTTCACCGACGACGAGGACAAGGCGATCCTCACCTTCGTGGTCTATTTCGCCTCGGGCTTCAAGGTACAGGCCCTCTCCAGCAACCCCTCCAACCTGCGGGGGATGCAGGGCAATGTGACCATCGACGAGGCGGCGTTCCACGACCGGCTGGCCGAGGTACTCAAGGCTGCGATGGCGCTGACCATGTGGGGGGCCAAGGTGCGGCTTATCAGCACCCACAACGGCGTGGACAACCTGTTTAACCAGCTCATCAACGACAGCCGGGCGGGCCGTAAAGAGTATTCCATCCACACCATCAGCCTGGACGACGCCTGCCGCCAAGGGCTCTATCGCCGCATCTGCCAGGTCAAGGGCACGCCCTGGACGCCGGAGGCCGAGGAGAGCTGGAAGGCCGGCCTCCTCAAGGCCACCGCCACCGAAGAGGATGCCCTTGAGGAGTATTTCTGCGTACCCAAGCAGAGCAGTGGCGTCTATATCAAGCGCACCCTGATCGAGCGGGCCATGCAGCCGGATATCCCCATCCTGCGCTTCACTTCCCCTGCGGACTTCGAGCTGCAAAGCGAGGAGACCCGCAAGGCGGTTGCGGAGATCTGGTGTGAGGAGAACCTCAAGCCCCACCTGGAGGCGCTCGATCACAGCTGCCGTCATGTACTGGGGGAGGACTTCGCCCGCAAGGGGGATCTCTCGGTGTTCGTCCCGCTCTCCATCGCGACCAGCCTGCGCAAGACCGTGCCCTTCGTGGTGGAGCTGGTCAACGCCCCCTATGAGACCCAGCGCCAGATCCTGTTCACCCTGCTCTTGGGGCTGCATCGCTTCACGGCGGCCGCCTTCGATGCCACCGGCAACGGCGGCTATCTGGCAGAAGCTGCCCGGCTGCGCTGGGGCGCCAGCATGATCGAGTGCGTGATGCTCAATGACCCCTGGTACCGGGAGTGGATGCCCAAGCTCAAGGCCGAGTTTGAGGATGGCAACCTCATCATCCCGCGCCATGCAGATGTGCAGGACGACCTGGGCAAGATCCAGGTCATCAACGGGGTGCCCAAGATCGACAAGGGCAAGAACACCGGCCAGGGCGGCCAGCAGCGCCACGGCGACTTTGCCGTGGCCCTGGCCATGGCGGTGCGAGCCAGCTGGATGGAAGGGGGCGCCATCGAGTTCACCCCCTTACCAGGTAAACACGGGCGCGACAGCAACGACGACTATCACCCATCCCTCGGGACGAGGGATCTGATCAAAAGTGAGAGAGGGGGTTGGTAATGGCCGGACTCATCGACATTCATGGCAACGCGCTGCGCCTGCAGAAGGAGCCTCAAACCGAGAACGACGCCAAGCTGGCCCAGTTGCGCCGTCACTACAGCGAACACCCCACGGTGGGACTCACCCCGGGCAAGGCAGCGGCATCGCTGAAAGAGGCGGAGGAGGGGAGCCTCATCGCCCAGTGCGAGCTGGCCGAAGACATGGAAGAGAAGGACGCCCACCTGCAGAGCGAGCTCGGCAAACGGCGCCGGTCCCTGCTTGGGGTGAGCTGGACCATAGAGCCGCCCCGCAACGCCAGCGCGGCAGAGCAGCGCGACTGCGAGATGATCCGCGAGCTGCTGGAGGACTTTACCTGGTTGGACGACGCCATCTTTGACGCCACCGATGCGGTGCTCAAGGGGTTCAGTGCCCAGGAGTTCAGCGGCTGGGAGATGGTGGAGGGGTTGCAGCTCCCCAAGGGCATCGTCTGGCGCGATCCCGCCTGGTTCCAGACCCACCCGGATGACTGGAACCAGTTGCGGCTGCGGGACGGCAGCAAGGAGGGGGCGGCCCTCAATCCGTTCGGCTGGATCATGCATAAGGCCAAGTCGAAATCCGGCTACTTGGCCCGCACCGGCCTTATCCGCACCCTGGTCTGGCCATTCCTGTTCAAGAACTATAGCGTGCGGGATCTCGCCGAGTTTCTGGAGGTCTATGGCCTGCCGGTGCGTCTGGGCAAATACCCGGAAGGGGCCACCGAGAAGGAGAAGGCGACCCTGCTGCAGGCGGTGCTCTCCATCGGCCACAATGCGGGCGGCATCATCCCCCGGGGGATGGAGATCGAGTTCCAGAACGCGGCCAGCGGTCAGGCCGATCCCTTTGTGGTGATGATGGACTGGTGCGAGCGCTCCATGAGCAAGGCCATCCTGGGGGGCACCTTGACCAGCCAGGCCGATGGCAAGAGCTCGACCCATGCGCTCGGCAACGTGCATAACGAGGTGCGCCAGGAGGTGCGGGATGCGGACCTTCGCCAGCTCGCCGCCACCCTGACCCGGGATCTGGTCTATCCGCTGTTTGCCCTGAACGGCAAGAGCTTCCAGGGGCCGCGCCGCTGTCCGCGCCTGGAATTCGACGTGACCGAGCCCGAGGACATGCGCGATCTGGCCTATCCGCTGCGGGCCCTGGTGGGCATGGGGATGCAGATCCCGGCGCAGTGGGTGCGCGACAAGCTGCAGATCCCGGCACCCAAGGAAGGGGAAGAGGTGCTGGTCATCGTCGACAAGCAGGCAGGGGCCGGGGAGGCGGCTCTCAGGGCGCAAGGGTTGGCGGCCTTGGCGGCAAAGAATCCTGTTCAGGGTGATAACAACGACGCCCAACTGGCGAGGCTGCAGGCGGAGGTCGCCCCCTTGCTTGCCAGCATGACCGATGCCGTCCAGGCACTGGTGATGCAGGCCACCACCCTGGAGGAGATCCGGGATGGCTTGCTGGCGCTGGAGCCCAACCTCAGCCATGACGAGCTGGGGGCCCTGCTGGCCCAGGCCATCGCCGCCAGCGAACTGCTCGGCATGCTGGAGATGGAGGAGGGCAACTGATGCCCGTTCGTTACGGCAGTCTGCCGTTCGAGGAGGCGATCGCCTTCTTTCGCCAGAAGCTGAATATGCCGAGCGAGCGTTGGGCCGATGTGTGGCGGGATGCCCATAACCGCGCCTTTATGGTGGCGGGGGCGACCAAGACGGACTTGCTGGCTGACCTGCGTGGGGCGGTGGACAAGGCGATCAGCGAGGGGCAATCCCTCGGCGCGTTCCAGAAGGCGTTCAAGGATATCGTGGCCCGCCACGGTTGGGAGCACACCGGCCCGGCATCGTGGCGCTCTCGCGTCATCTTCGAGACCAACCTGCGCCAGAGCTACAACGCCGGGCGGGATGACCAGATTGAGCGCATCAAGCACAAGCGCCCCTATGCGCTCTATCGTCACGGCGACTCCGAGCACCCCAGGGAGCTGCACCTCAAGTGGAACAACCTGGTGCTGCCGGTGGACCATCCCTGGTGGGATACTCACAGCCCCAGCAACGGCTTTGGCTGCAAGTGCAAGAAGTTCCTGATCGAAGAAGCTGATCTCAAGCGGCGGGGGCTGACGGTGAGCCAGGCACCGGATGACGGCGACTATGAGTGGGTAGACAAGGCGACCGGGGAGATACACCGGATCCCCCGTGGCATCGACCCGGGATTTGACTACCGGCCGAAGACCCCGGCCGCCTTGACTGAGGCCATGGCCAAGCGGGAGGTGGCGAAACCCGCGCTGGCCGAGCGTCTTCCGGAACGCCTGGTAGAGAGCGCCTTCTCGACCGCCAAGGGTGTGACGGCGCAGGGGGTCAGCGATCTGCTGGCCCAGCTACCCGCACCCCAGCGCGAGCCCTTGGCGGCCTTCCTCAAGGCGCACCCAATCAAGACCCTGTTTATCAAGCAGACCGAGATGGGGAAGGGGGCGGCAGGGCTCAAGGTCGCGCCGGCCATTGCCGAGTACCTGGGCACAGACCCTTACCTGGTGCGGTCCCTCTATAACTCGCGCCGGGCCAGCGCGACCAATGGCTTTACGGCCAAAAGTTGGGGCCATCTGGTTATCAAGGTCAAGGCGGGTGATACACTCAAAGCGTTGGATATGCAGGCGGTGCAAGCGGCGGCGGCCGAGGTGGTGACCGATGCCCATGCCAACACCGGGCCCCGTCAGTGGCAGCCAAGGGGCACCAGTGGCGAGACCTTGCGCCGTCACTGGAGTGTATCAGCCAACGTCGGCGGCAAGCAGGGAGAGTCAGCCCAGCGGCTCTCCACCTGGTTGCACGAACTCGGTCACCAGGTTCACTTCTGGGCCGGGGAGCCAGACCTGACGGGAGTAGGGCTGCTGACGGAGTATGCCGGCAAGACCAGGATGGAGGCCGCCGCCGAGGCGTTTGCCGTCTGGGTCTTAGCGAGGGATGCCATGGTGGCGCATTTCCCCGAGTTGGCCAAACGGGTGGAGGCCATGCTCGCCCAGGCAACGGCCGCCAGCCGTAAAGGAGAGAAAGGATGACCCTGTTGGAGCAAGCCAGCGCCCTGCTGGCAGAAGATGGCCCCTTTACCCTGCGCCAGGCCAAGGCGCTGGATGCCTTGTGTGAGCAAGCCTTGAAGGCTGGTGATGACGAGGTATACATGTTGGTGGATCTCTGGGAGGCCGCCATGGCTGTGGCTGATGAGGAGGCCCTGCACTTTATGAGTTCCTTCGAGAATAACGCCTGATGGCCGGCACTTTTATCGCCATCAGCCACCACGGGGTGGCCGATGCCCATGAGCTGCTGGCCCGGCTCTATCAGCGCACCGGCGATTTGAGCGAGCCCCTGGCGGATATCGGCGAGGGGCTGGCGCTCTCCCACCGGGATCGCTGGGATGCGCAGGAGACCCCGGAAGGGGAGCCCTGGGCCCCCCTCTCGGACAAGTACCGCGCCCGCAAGCCGCGCCATGCCGACGAGGTGCTGCGCCTCAACGACGATCTGCGCGACACCCTCAACTATCAGGCCGATCCCCAGGCCCTCTACTTCGGCACTCCGCTGGAATACGGTGCCGCTCACCAGTTCGGCCGCCCCGAGATCAACCTGCCCGAGCGCCCCTATCTGGGGTTGTCGGAAGCAGACCAGCAGAGCGTGCTGGAGACACTAGAAGGCTATCTGACGGCGGACGCGCCCTAAGCCTCTGGGCGCGTTTACGGGGACAGGGCCGGTGCGATGGTATGGCCCGTCCGCTCTTCACACGGCAAAAGCGCGTTTAAACACCATTAAACAGCCATTGTCTCCTTGGCTTTTACCTTTCGAATGAGGCTCTCAGAGAACCAGCGCCCTTTGTCGATCTGTTTTTGTACCTTCTTCTGGTATTGGCCGGGGCTTAATACATTGGGTGTTTTGTGACGGGTACTGTTGCAGTGCTTGCAGGCTGCGACGATATTGCTGGCATGATCCGAGCCTCCGTCACTTCTGGGATGAAGATGCTCCCCCGTGCATTGCAGGGAGCGAGCTTCGGTAGGGGTTAGGCCGTAGTGGCGAATCAGTTGTGCAGGGGATGATTCCCACATAGGGAACCCGCAGTAGAAGCAGTGAAAGGATTGGCGAACGGCTGCCTGGTGGCGTTGTTTGGCGATGGAACACATAGACGAAACCTCAATCAGTGATGTATTGAAGTCCGTAACGGTATTGATTGGATTATGGCCGGACGGACTTCGGTTTTAGTTGAAGTCCCGTCGGCCTTTAGGGGCTCAGCACGGGTACTGACCGGGGTAACCGGATCAGCCTTGCACCGCTCCCTTGAAGGTACAGCGGCAATCAAGTTGTAGCCGTAATCTAGTCGTATGTAAAGTAGCTTCCAGCATGCTCTATAGGTCCAAATATCCCCTCCGGAACGCTCGTGTTTTAGCGTTCTACCTGGATCTGCACTAACCCACCATAAACCCCACCCCTCGCTCACCTCCCTGACACTGGCACCAGTGATTATTGCTGTGACCAGCCGGAGTGAGAGTGATGCCCCCATCTGCGATTGCCGTGGACATCTTGAGTGCCAGACCCACCACCCTGGGGCTGGCTGTGCTCGATGCGGCGCTTGGCCCGAGCGACGACGGTTGGCACCAGTTACTGCCGGTGGGCCCGTTCAAGGCCAGGGATGGCCGCCCCTTCGATGTGCCTGGTGGCCACTGGCAGCTCGACAAAACTATCGCCACCACCCTGATCAATCGGGCCAAGGCGCTCGGCCAAGACATCCTTATCGACTACGACCACCAGACCCTCAAGGTGGATCAGAACGGCCAGCCCGCTCCGGCGGCTGGTTGGTACAACGGCGACGAAATCGAGTGGCGCGAGGGGGAGGGCCTCTTTATCAAGCCCCGCTGGACCGAGCGGGCCGCCGCCCTGGTCGCCGCCAAAGAGTATCGCTTCCTCTCAGCCGTCTTCCCCTATGACGCCCAGGGCCGCCCCCTGGAACTGCGCATGACCGCCATCACCAACGATCCCGGGGTGGTGGGTATGCAGGCGCTGGCGGCTTTGAGTGCGTTGCCTGCTTCAAGCCTTATGCCTATCCAACCCGGCCAGCTGGCCACCTCAATCAAGGAGAAATCCATGAACGAACACTTGATCGCGCTGCTCGGCAAACTCGGCATCCAGCCGGGGGCCGATGGTCAGTTTACCGCCGAGCAGGGCACCGCAGCCCTGGCGGCCCTGGATACCCTGCAGGCCAGCGCCAAGAAGGCACCGGAGCTGGAGGCCGCGCTCTCGGCCGAGAAGACCGCTCTGGCCGCCCTCAAGGCACAGACGACGTCAGTACAACAAGGAGCCCAGGTTGACCTAGCGCAATACGTGCCGGTGGCGACCTATAACGCCCTGGTCACCCAGGTGGCGGCCCTGACCGCCCAGGTGGACACCACCGACGCCGCGACCCTCATCAAGGAGGCTCGCGCCGCAGGCAAGGTGGTGGCGGCCGAAGAGGAGTACCTGACCGCCTACGCCGCCCAGAAGGGGGTGGCTGCCCTCAAGGCGCTGCTGGAGCCGCGCCCGGCCATCGCCGCGCTCACGGCGAGCCAGACCGCCGCCGTCACCCTGCCGGAAAAGAAGGGCGAGGCGGTGCTCTCGGCCGAGGACAAGTACGCCGCCGACCAGCTCGGCATCAGCCACGAGGACTTTGCCAAGGCCAAGGCCTGAGCAAGCCCCGTTTCACGCGAAGGCAGTTCCGTATAACCAGAGAAGGAATAGACCATGGCCATGATTACACCCGCGCTGCTGCAGTCCCTCTTCACCGGCTTCAAGAAGAACTTTGAAGACGCCAAGAGCGAGGCGCCGACCCAGTACACCAAGATCGCCACCGTGATCAAATCGACCACCAAGTCCAACACCTATGGCTGGCTCGGCAAGTTCCCGAGCTTGCGCAAGTGGGTCGGGGATCGGGTGATCGAGTCGATGAAGACCCACGGTTACCAGATCGTCAACGAAGACTTCGAAGCCACTGTGGCCGTCGATCGCAACGATATCGCGGACGACGAGCTGGGCATCTATGCCCCCCTGTTCGCCGAGATGGGGCGCTCGGCCGGGGTTCATCCCGACGAGCTCTGCTTCGGCCTCTTGGGCGCCGGTTTCACCACACCCTGCTACGACGCCCAGTATTTCTTCGATACCGATCACCCGGTCTATCCCAAGGTCGATGGCACCGGCACCCCGGCGCTGGTTGCCAACCTGGTGGTGGATGGCGCCTATACCGGCGAGCCCTGGTTCCTGCTCGATACCAGCCGCGCCCTCAAGCCGATCATCTTCCAGGATCGCAAGTCCCCCGAGCTCATCGCCATGACCAAGATCGACGACGAGGCGGTGTTCACCCGCAAGGAGTTCCGCTACGGGGTGGACTGCCGCGACGCCGCCGGCTTCGGTTTCTGGCAGCTGGCGTTCGCCAACAAGCGGGCGCTGACTCCCGACAACCTGTGGGATGCCTACAGCCGGATGCGGGAATTCCAGGCCGATGGCGGCCGCAAGCTCGGTATCAAGCCGACCCTGTTGGTGGTGCCGGCGTCGCTTGAGAAGTTGGCGACCCAGATGCTGAAGCGCGAGCTGGAAAGCAGCTCCAGCAACGAGCTCAAGGGCAAGCTGGAGCTGGTGGTGGCTGATTATTTGTAAACCAGAGCCGTAAGCGACACCGAGCTGTTTAACAGCGGGGTTAATCGAGCACAGTGTGGACGTTTAACCCCCGTTTAAGCCGGATCCTGGATTGAACGAGACAGAGGGAAACATGAGATGGAACACGAGATGGAACAGGCTATTCGAGTCGGCATCACATCAACGGTTCGTCAGGTCTATTTTCGCGCGGGCCTGGCGATTGCACCTGGCAAGTCTGAGCTGGCTGTGTCGCCTGTACAGTGCGAGATCCTGGAGGCCGATCCGCGCCTGGTGGTCACCCGCCTGGGTGAAGACGTCGCCCTCGCGCCGGCTGATGCACCGCAGACGAACGGGGATCTGGACGCAGCAGTGGGCGGCCTGACTGGCTCGGGCTATCTGGCGGGCGTCGCCACGTTGGATGGCAAGGTCACACCGTTGGCCGAGATGAAGGTCGATGAGCTGCGCGAACTGGCCGTGGAGATGGCGATCCCGGGTGCCGCCGGCATGAAGAAGGCCGAGCTGGTGGCTGCCATTGCGGCGACCGAGGTGCAATACCCGGTCAAGGACGAGGCTGGCGTCACCACTGAACCGCCTGCCGATCCCGTAACCGAGGGCGCCTGATATGTACGCCAGTGTCAGCGATATGGTGACCCGCTTTGGCGAGGCGGAGCTGTTGCGCCTGGCCATGAACCCGGCCGGCGAGCTGGATAGCGCGGCCATCACCATCGCACTGCAGGACGCCGGCGCCTTGATCGACGGCTACCTGGCGGGGCGCTATCCCTTGCCGCTGGCCCATGTACCGAGCGCCCTGGTGCCCATCTGCGCCGACATTGCCCGCCACCGCCTCTATGGCGAGCAGGCGCCGGAGCAGATAGCCAAACGCAATGAGGCGGCCCTGGCCTTCCTCAAATCGGTGGGCAAGGGGGAGCTGGCGCTGGGGCTGGCGGCAGACGGCGAGCAGGTGGAAAGCCAGAACCTGGCCCAGTTGCAGTCCGATGGTCGGGTCTTTGGCCGGGGAACTGGGGGCTTCCTATGAGTGCCCCCACGCCTGAACTCGACTACCTGGCGGCGGGGGAGCGGCTGCGCGAGCTGCTGCTGCCCTTGAAAGGGCAAGGGCTCAAGGAGGTGTTTGTGGCCACCGACCTGGAGGCGGTGGCCAACTTGGGGCAGCACACCCCGGCCATCCATGTGATTTACCAGGGCGAGCGAGAGAGCGAAACCAGCCAAAGCGGGCGGCAAAGCGCGTTCGATCAGGTTTGGCTGCTGGTGTTGGTGCACCGTGCCACCCCCAAGGAGGTCAGCGCCGGGGTGTGGTTGGGGCGCATGTTGCAGGCCGTGGCCGGTCGGGCCTGCGGTGACAGTACCTTTCGGCGTGAAAGCGCACCAGTCAAGCCGAGTTACAAGGGTGGGGTGGTCTATCTGCCCCTTGCCTTCAAGACGACAGTGAAATTCAAGGGAGAACGGTCATGAGCGAAACACTGCACCTGGAAGGGGATCTCTATATCGAGACCTTCACCAACAACGTCTCGAACGGGGTGATTGGCCCGGTGGACGTCAACAGCCTGGAAGTCAAACCGGACAGCGAGAAGATCAGCATCCCGAGCAAGCGCAAGCACAAGCTGGGCCAGGCGCGAGAAAGCTACTTCGTGCCCAAGCCCGCCACGGTCAACATCAAGACCAGCGAGATCCCGCCGGTGCTGCTGGCTGCCGCCTTTATGGGGCTGGAGAGCCCGATCAATCAGGGGGCGGGGACGCTCACCGAACTGCCGGTGACCCTGCTGGCGCACCCCAAGTGGGTGAGCCTGGGCAAGAGCAACCTCTCGGCCACCGGCCTGGTGGTGAAGGAAGGGGCAACCTCCTTGGTGCTCGGTACCGACTTCGAGATCAACTATGCCCTGGGGCTGCTACGGGCCACCAAGGCGGGGGCGGTGGCAGATGGCGGCCCGGTGACCGTCAGCGCCAGCTATAACGCCATCACCGGCACCCGCATCGCCGGCAACGTGCAGCCGGAGGTGAAGGCGAAGCTGACCCTGGATGGGCGCAGCGTGATCAGTGGGGAGGCCATCCTGCTGACGGTGCCCCGCGCCAGCCTGGCCCCAAAGAAGGCGGTGGACTTCCTCAGCGACAAGCCCATCGAGATCGAGCTGGAGGGGGAGCTGTTGGCCCTGGATGGGCGTTGTTGCCCAAATCGA
>NZ_CDBN01000012.1:40440-40930 GCF_000820085.1 Aeromonas sanarellii | reverse complement strand
CCCGCACCTCCCCCTCGCCCCCCAGGGTCAGCAGAAAACAGTGCACATCGGCAAAGCGGCGTGCGATGCGGTAACGGGTCTTGAGGCGCGAGTAGCCCGCCAGCCACACCCGCTCCTGCGCGAGGGCCGGCAGCAGGCTGTCGCAGCAGATCTGCTCGCGGCAGTCGGGGGAGACATCGACAAGATCGGAATTGGCAGTTTCAGACATCATCAGGACGGGCTCAGCCATGTCGAGGATCAGGGCCCCAGCATAGCATCATGGGCATCGAGTCACAGGAGACCAGCCATGCACATCCATCACGTCGCCATCTGGGCGCAGGATCTGGAGGCACTCAAGGCATTCTACTGCACCCTGTTTGGCGGGCAGGCCAATGAGCGCTACCACAACCCGACCAAACAGTTTTCGTCCTACTTCGTGCGCTTCGAGGGGGGCGCCAGCCTGGAGCTGATGCATATCCCCACCCTGCGCCCGGCAGATCTCCATCTGCCG
>NZ_CDBN01000012.1:0-40392 GCF_000820085.1 Aeromonas sanarellii | reverse complement strand
GGTTCGATTAGCGAAGCGTAATCGGACGACGTATTTGCTCCCTTCTCCCCTTGCGGGAGAAGGGTGGGGATGAGGGAAAGAAAAAAATATTTCGCGATATATATAACACCACTAACAAGTAATAACTATCATGTGATGAAATTATCTAAATCCTCGGAAGAAAATAATCATTCAACACTTTCAGCGCTGCATCATCAGACTTAGCAGCATCTCTAATTTCGACTGGGCCAACGACAATGAGGTTATATTTGTGTTTGTTTATCTCTTTTGTTTTTAAAATTCTAGCCATAGAATCATCTGAAATTCTTCCTGTTGTCCACAATTCAAATATAGGAATTTCTCTGTTTGGCTTGACTATCTCCAATCTATTTAAGTGCTCTCTTACTCTATTAATCCTAACATTCAACCATCTATCAATTTCCTCATTACTAACAAAAGAGCCTGGTTTCATTGCTTTGCACTCTATCATCCTAGGATTTCCAATTTGAGGAATCACATAGACATCTACCTCCGCATTTTCTCCTTTATTATTCTTGCATATCTTATTTAGTTCAAAAATCCCAGCTGTAGAGCTTCTAACTATATGACTGACAAGCATTTCAAAAAATGCTCCCCGCATATTACCCATCACCCCCTCTAAACGGTTCAGCTTAGCCATGACTTCATCAAGACATTTGCTTTCTAGATTGCCAGAAATTGACTTCTCAGTAACTTTAATTAGAGAAATAAATGCTTCAGCAATATCCTTACCAAAGAGACTCTCCGGTGTTGCGGGTATTATACCTTTCTCCCTTAACTTTCTATAAGCATCATTCTCATAACTAAGCGCCACAAAAATATAAAGCGTCCTTTTTATATTTTTAAGTGATTGCAATGACTGGACCTTGTTAAAGAATGGCTCCAAATCACCCATATTGACATTCGTACTAAATAGAACATCACAAACAACAAAACCAGGCGTTGGTTTATCTTTCGTCTTCCATTCTACAAGCGGGGCTAGATAACTAGGTGATGAAATATCCCAAAAGAATGGCCCAACCAAAGGGGGATTTGAAAAATCCTCCCTGGTTTTAATACTGTCATAACTTGCAATAGATAAACGACGAAGCCACTCTTTAATCGCGCCAATAAATACCTGTTCTGCGAGGAGCCTTGATCTAATAGAGTTTACCACTTGTTCTTTTAAAACATTATTATCATGTAGTTTCTTAGTAAGAATGCATTCTCCTATACCATTTATCTCATCTTTTACAAAGATGTTCGCCTCAAGCATTCTTTCCATAACACTGAATAAACTTATTTTTTTTCTGCTGAGCCTTTGGTGAACCACAAGCTATTTTAAAATGTTCAATTGGGACAATGCCTCTACTTTCCACAGCTCTAAGGGCTAATGCATATGCGCCCTTCTGGCTATAAATCACTCGAAACAAATTATCCCAAAATATAGGTGAACCGTAGTCTTTTTCTAAATATGTAAAGCGAGTACCTCTAGAAAATTTCAAATGTGAGAGCTGCTTGACTTTATCACTTGCCCTGCTGATTCGTTGACGAGCAGCCTCTTTTGACAATCCATATGCATCCACAAGATGCGCTGCCAACTCACTACTCAGGCACGGACCAAGTTCCTTGTACGACAATGCTTCTTCAACCACCGTCTTCTCCTTCATAAATCGCTGTCACACTGCGCTATTTATAAAACAAAAATAATATTCAACCCTCCCGCAAAAGCAGCAACAGATAATCTTCATATTTATCATATGGTTGCAACGTGATTTCGAGAGGTTACTTACTTTGATGTCACGGTCGATGAAAACCTAGCGCTCAACGCTCCCCCCCATGACGGGTAAGGAAGCCCACAGTAGGACTCCTACTACGTATTCAAACAGCGGCAAATTCCTTTACCGCCATCCAATAAATCACGCCCCCAACCGCTCCGCCAATCCGGAATAACGCTCGGTCTTTTTCCGCACGGCCTGTGCCAGCAGGGCGCGATCGCCGTAGAGATCGAGGCGGGCCTTGGCGCGGGTGATGCCGGTATAGACCAGCTCGCGGGTCAGGAGCGGGCTGGGGCTGTCGGGCAGTACCAGCACGGTATGGGCAAACTCCGAGCCCTGGGATTTGTGGATGGTCATGGCGTAGACCGTCTCATGGGGCGGCAAGCGGCTTGGCAAGAGGGCCCGCAGGGTGCCGTCCGGCTGCTCGAACCATACCTTGAGTCGCCCGGTTTCATCGGGCAGGCAGAGCCCCATGTCGCCGTTGTAGAGGCCGACCCCGTGATCGTTGCGCACCACCATCACCGGGCGGCCGGCATACCAGTCGCCATCCCGGGCAATGAGCCCGGCCCGTGACAGGGCCAATTCGAGCCGCTCGTTGAGACCCTGCACTCCGAAAGGGCCATCCCGCAGGGCGCAGAGGATCTGGAAGCCGTTGAACGCCTTGAACACCGCCGCCGGATCTTCTCCGGCCCGGGCCGCCTTGAGATAGCTGCCGTAACCGGCCACCCCCTGGGCAATCAACTCGTCATAGGCCTCCCCGGCCCAGGGGTGCAGGCTGATGTCGCCAAATCCTGCGCTCCAGACCGCCTCCACCGCCGCCCCGTCGCCGCCGTTGCAGGCCCGCGCCAGCTGGCCGATGCCCGAATGCTGGTCAAAGCGCCAGCTCTTGGCCAGCAAACAGAGGCTGTCGCGCACCGGTGCACCGACGGGCGAGCCCTGCAAGCGGTAGCCGGTCTGGCGGGAGAGCCAGTCCGCCTGCGCCGGGCTGATGCCCTGTTCGATAAAGCTGCAGATATCCCCGAGCACGGCTCCCGCCTCCACCGAGGCGAGCTGATCCTTGTCGCCGAGCAGGATCAGGCGGGCCTGGCTGGGCAGCGCATCCAGCAGGCGCGCCATCATCGGCAGGTCCACCATGGAGGCCTCGTCCACCACCAACAGGTCCAGGTGCAGCGGGTTGCCTCTGTGGTGGCGGAACTGGCTGCGCCCGGGGATCACCCCGAGCAGCCGGTGCAATGTGCCCGCCTCGGTGGGAATGGCATCACGCCACTCTGGGGGCAGGTCGAGGGCCTGCAGGGCAGAACCGATACTCTCGGTGAGGCGCGCCGCCGCCTTGCCGGTGGGGGCAACCAGCCGGATCGCCGGGGCCTTGCCCGATTGCAGGCCGGTCTCCACCAAGATGGCGAGCAGTTTGGCCACAGTCGTGGTCTTGCCGGTGCCGGGGCCGCCGGAGATGACCGCGAAGGGGCGCGCCGCCGCGGTGGCCGCCGCCAGCTTCTGGCCGTTGCAGCAGAGCGCCTCGGGCACCAGGGTATCCAGCCGCTCCAGCTCGTTCGCCGCCTGGGCGCTCCTTAGCAGGGTCTCGACGGCGGGCCACTCCACCTCGTGCGGGAACACCAGATCCAGGTACTTCAGGGCGAAGTGGCGGACGGAGAAATCCGGCGCGAGGCGGACTTTCAGCAGCGCATCGAACACCAGGCCGTAGTCGCGGGCAAAGAGGCGCGACAGGGCCGGGGCAATCTCGGGCCATTCGGCGCGTTCACTCAAGGCTCGCAGATGGCGGGCCACCCCCAGCTCAAAGTCGTGGTAGCGGGTGAGGTAGAGGCGATCGCGCCACAGCCGCAGCGGCCAGCGCGGGGCTTCCCCATCATGCTGCTCGGTGCCAACGAGCGAACTGGCTGCAAACAGGGCGGGCCAGCGGGCAGGCTCCGCGAGATCGGCCAGCAGATCCCGGCCCTGATCCGGATCCAGCCCGAAGGGGCGCAGGGATCCGGCAGATAGCATCGCCAGCGGCAGGCAGACATGGCCGCGCCCCAGCTCGAAGCAGGCGAGCGCCGCCCCCAGCACCAGCTCGGGGCTGCCGCCAAGGTCGGCCACCAGCCTGGCAAATTGCAGGTCAAGCTGGCGGATGCGCCCCGCCAGCGCCAGGGCTTTCAGCCGTTCGATCACAACGTCGCTCTTTATGCCGCCACTCATAGTTCTGCCTCGTTCAATGCGTCTGAGGAGATGACGCCCGAGCCATCCCCTTCCCTAAACAGCCGATCCAGCCCCAGCACCAGCTCCCGGCTGGGCCGGGCATGGAAAATGCCCCCCTGGGGCATGCCGCGCAGGAAGAGATAGAAGACCCCGCCAAAATGCCGGTCGAAATCGTAGCCCGGCAGCCGCAGGGCGAGCAGCCGGTGCAGGGCGAGGGAATAGAGCTGGTATTGCAGGTCGTAGCGATGCTCCACCATGGCCGACTCCAGGGCCGGGCGGTCGTAATCGGCGGGGCTCATGCCAAGGTGGTTCGATTTGTAGTCGAGCAGATACCAGCGCCCCTGCCACTCGAACACCAGGTCGATAAAGCCCTTGAGCATGCCCTGCACGGTGGCAAAGCCCAGCGGCTTGCCTCCCCGCGACAGGGGGTCGTGCCGCTGGCAGAGCGCCGTGAGCGCCGGTGCCGTCACCCGCCCCATGGGCAGGAAGAACTCCAGCTCCACCTGCTTGCGCTCGGGGGCCAGATCCCGCAGCCGCACCGGATCCCCAAGGCCGGTCCCAAGGGGGGTGTCCAGCACCGCCTCCACCTGCTGTTGCAACACGGGGGCCCAGCCCTCGTCGAACCCCTCCTGGGCCAGCAGGGCGGCGATATGCTCTGCCAGCGGCTCGCCCTTCGCGATCTGGAAGTCGATGGTCTCGAACAGGCTGTGGAGCAGGGTGCCGGGGCGCGCCCCCTTGGGGAAGGTGAAGATGGAAGGGGCTGGCGCCTCCTCGTCCTGCACGGTGACGGCGGCCTCGGTGGCCACCTCGTCGTCGAAGCCGGGGTTGGCCAGCACCCCCTTGCCGTGGCCATTGCCCTGGGCCGCGAGCCCGGAGTAGGAGCTGATCCACCAGTCCCGCTCAAGCTGGCCCTTGAACTCGCGCACAGTGGGCTCCCCCGGCTGCTCCTCTTCGGCGGGCAGCGGGGCCGGGCGGGTGAGCGAGGGCTCACCGACGGCCACCCCGTGCAGCGCCTGGGCCAACTCGGTGAGGGCGGTGGCCAGGGTGGCGGCGTCCCCTTCTTCGCCTTTTTGCAGCAGGTAGCCGATGGCGGTGCGGTGCAGGTCGGTCTTCTCAGACTTGCCCGCCCCGGAGCGCACCGGCGCCAGCCCGAGCCAGGTGGCATAGACCCCCCGGGTCAGGGCCACGTAGAGCAGGCGCAAGTCTTCGGCGAGGCGCTCCTTGTCGGCCTCGGCCAGAGACGCCTCGGCACCGGTGAGATCGAGCACGGTGCGATTGCCCGCCTCCCCCGTTTCGTGGAACAGGGGGGTGTCGGCGGCGCGGTGGCTGCAAATGAACGGCAGGAAGACCAGCGGGTACTCCAGCCCCTTGGATTTGTGGATGGTGACGATCTGCACCAGCTTGCGCTCGGATTCCAGGCGAAGTATCTGCTCCCCGTCCTGGCCGTTGGGCTGGCTCACCGCCTCCCCGAGCCAGCGCAGCAGGGCGTACTCCCCGTCCAGCTCGCCGCTCGCCTGTTGCAGCAGCTCGCCGAGATGGAGGAAGTTGGTCAGCCGCCGCTCCCCGTAGGGGCTCGCCAGCAGGGAGGCGGCGAGGTTGCGCCCGTGCATCAGGGCCCGCAGCATGGCCAGCACCCCGTGGCGATGCCAGACCGCGCGGTATCCCATGAACTCCTGCACCGCGCTCTCCCAGGCCCGCTCGTCCGAGGCCAGCGCGTCCAGGGCCCTGGCATCGAGATCGAACAGGCCGGTGGCGAGCGCCGCCCTAAGGCTTCGCTCATCGCTCGGGTTCTGGCAGGCGTGCAGGATCAGCAGGATCTCCCGCGCCTCCACCTGGGCCAGCACGCTCTCGCGGTTCGACAGATAGACGGAGGCGATGGCAAGGCGTGCCAGCTCCTGCTGCACCAGCTTGCCCTCGGCGCCGGTGCGCACCAGCACGGCGATATCCCCGGCCCTGACCGGCTCGCTGCCGAGCATCGCCTTGCCCTCCCGGGCCAGCGTGAGCAGGCGATGGATCTCCGCCGCCGTGGCGCGGGCCATCCTGCTCTGGTACTCCCCCTTGTTGAAGGTGGGCTGACCGGTGAGCTGCCAGCAGTGCAGCACGGGGGCGGTCTGCCCCTCGATCAACAGTGCCCGGCTCTTGCCCTGCGCCTCCACCGGCAGGAAGGGGATGTCCGCCTCGTAGATGAAGGGATCCTTCGCCCGCTCGAACAGGCCGTTGACCGCCGCCACCAGGGCGCGGCTTGAGCGCCAGTTGCGCCCCAGGGTGTAGTGGGCGCTCACATTTCGCCGCGCCTGGATGTAGGTAAAGATGTCGGCGCCACGAAAGCCGTAGATGGCCTGCTTGGGGTCGCCGATCATCAGGAGCGCCGTGTCCTGGTGACCGCCGTAAAGGCGATGGAAGATGCGGTACTGCTGGGGGTCGGTATCCTGGAATTCATCGATCATGGCGACCCGGTAGGTGGCGCGGATGCGCTCGCACAGCCGCTCCCCCAGGCCCGAGCCGAGCGCCCCGTCGAGATCCCGCAGCAGATCGTCGAAGGAGAGCTGATGGGCCTGGCGCTTGCTCTCCTGCATTCGGCTGCGCACCACCCTGGCCGCCCGCTGCAAGACGAGATCCCGGATGCCGGGTCGGCTCGCCAGCAGGGCGTCTATCTCGCCAAAGAGCGGCAGGGTGGGCACCGCTCCCCCCTTCTTGAGGTTCTCCTCCAGCGCCTGCTGGCCGAAGCGCTCCAGCTCCTTGGGCAGGACGTAGCCGCTGGTCTCGTTCTGCGCCCAGTCGCCAATCTTGGCAAGCCAGCCCTCATAGTTCTTGCCGGTGTAACGGCTGATCTGCCCCTCGGTCTGGCGGCGGATCTCGTCCGTCTGCACCAGCCACCCGGCTTTCACCGCCCCGATGCGGGCCATGGCGACGCTGTGCCGCGCCGCCAGGGTCTCGTCCCCCGCCACCGGGCGGATCTCCAGCTCGTCGTTGTCGAGCCAGCTCCCCATCTCCCGCAGCAGGGCGGCGGGGCTCGGCCAGAGCCTTCGCACCGCCCGGGCCAGGGGCTGATCCACCGGATAGAACTCGGCGCGCCAGTAGTCACTCACCGCCTGCAGCCGGAGCCGGCTGTCGTCGGTCAAAAATTCGGTTTCAAAGAGGGCGCCCGACTCGAAGGCGTTCTGCCTGAGCATCCGCTGGCAGAAGCCGTGGATGGTGAAGACCGCCGCCTCGTCCATCTGCCGCTCGGCGGCCAGCAGGCGACGGGCCGCCAGGTCGTGATCCTCCACCTCCGCCAGCAGTTGGGCCAGCAGGGTATCCGTGCTGTGGCCGCGCATAAAGGCGAGACGCGCCTCGTGGATGCGGGCGCGGATCCGCCCCCTCAGTTCGGCGGTGGCCGCCTCGGTAAAGGTCACCACCAGGATCTCGGTCACCGACAGGGGCCGCTCGTGGGCACAGGGCTGACCGGCGTCTCCCCCCTCCTCGCCTGCTTGTTCGATAACCGGGCCGTGGCCCAGCAAGAGGCGCAGATAGAGGCCCGCGATGGTATAGGTCTTGCCGGTCCCGGCGGAGGCCTCGATCAGCCGCTCGCCATAGAGGGGAAAACGCAGGGGATTGAGCGGGTTAGCCATTATTGCAACTCCTCCAGCGCCTGATGGAGCGGGGTCAGGTGTTCACGGGCCAGCCCCTGCAACTGGGCCAGCACCTCGTCATCGAGTTCCGGGAAGCAGCGGGCGACATAGACGTCCTGCCCCTCTCCCGTCACCATGTAGCCGCCGTTGAAGCGGGCAAGCGCCGCCTTGTCGGCCTCCTCCGGCTTTGCCGGATCCTTCTCGATCCCCTTGAGCCACTCCCAGGCGGTGCTCGGGAAGAAGGGCAGCGGCCGCTTCATCCCCTGGGTCCAGAGGGCCACCAGGGCCGCCAACCTGGGCCGCGCCTCGTCCGCCGCAAGCCTTGGCAGCCGCAGACTCTGTTTGGCATCGAACAGCAGGGTGTCGCCGGGGGCGCTGCTCAATGAGAGGCAAAGGTGCTGGATCCAGGCCAGCAGCAGATCCTTGCCGTTGAAGCTGCCGGGTTTGACCACCAGCGCTCGTCCCTTCTGGGTGTCTATCCAGCCCTGAAGCTGCCCCTGGGCCAGGGCGATGTCGATCTCCACCGCCTGTTTGTCCCCCGTCCAGGGGCGCAGCCGCGCCGCCAGCTTGCCCATCTCGCCGTCGATCTCCTCCAGCAGCAGGCTGCCGAACCACCCTTGCGGCAGCAGGCCGGAGAGTTGCAGCCGGTGGCGACGGGCCTCGCTCTCCCCTTCGGTCAGATGGGCATCCAGCAGCAGCGCCTTGAGCTGATAGTGCTGCAGGCCGTCCAGCTCGAAGGGCTCGCTGTCTTCGATGGTCGCCTCCTCCAGCTCGAACCATACCTTGAGGCGGCGGTTGAGGAAGTACCTGGCGGGCTGGCGATAGAAGCGCAGCAGCTCCGCCAGCTCCAGCCCCTGCTCCCTGCCCCACTCCGCGGGCAGGGGCAGATCGCCGCTCTGGAAGTTGGCGGCACCCCGCACCGGGCTCAGGGCCGGCAGCCAGTCGGCGGCATAGGTGAAGAGACCGGAGCCGGGCTCGGGGTAAAAGTAGGCCGGGCTGTAGGGGGTGAGGGGGTGCGCCACGATCAGGTGTTCGAGCAGCCGCTGGCCCGAGGTGTCGTCGTCGAGATCTTCATCCCCTGCCAGCACGAAGCCCTGGCGCACGTAGTCGATGAGCTCTGCCAGCAGCACGGAGGGCACCTTCTCGCTGTTGTCCTGGGCGCTGAACCCCTGATAGCTGATGTAGAGCCCCTGCTGGGCACTGAGGAGCGCTTCGAGGAAGAGGTAGCGGTCGTCATCCCGGCGGGATCGGTCCCCTCGCCGCGAGGCCACCGCCATCAGATCGAAGCCCATGGGGGGCAGGGTGCGCGGGTAGACGCCGTCGTTCATGCCGAGCAGGCAGACCTGGCGGAAGGGAATGGAGCGCATCGGCATCAGGGTGCAGAAGTTGACCTGACCGGCGAGGAAGCGCTGGCTGGAGCGGGACTCCCCCAGCACGCTGCCGAGGTAGTCCTGCAACAGGTCGGCACTGATGGCCTGCTCGAAGCGGGCCTCGCCGAGCTGGGCCTGCCAGTCGATGAGCTGGCTGCGGATGAGCTGGAGCTGGCGCTCTTCATCCTCGTCGGCGAGATAGAAGCGCTCCAGCAGCGCCAGCAGGCAGGCGTGCCATTCGGCCAGCGGCTGCGCCTGTTGCAGCCGGGGCAGAAACTCCGCCAGGGAGTCGACGAACCAGGCGAGCTTGCCGAGGATCAGCCCCTGCTGCCCCTCGATGTCCGCATAGGGCAGGATCCCCGCTACCGGCTCCCCGTCCCCCATGGCAAAGCCCAGCAGCATGCGCCTCAGGCCGAACAGCCAACTGTTGCCGGACAGACGCGGCAGCGCGAAGCGCTCGGGATAGTCGTCATCCAGTCCCCAGCGGATGCCGGTCTCCTGCACCCAGCGCCGCAGCACGTTGAACTCGTCGTCGTCCAGCTCGAAGCGGCGCAGCACGGCGGGCACTTCCAGGATGGCGAGCAGCTCCCCCGCTCCGAAGCGGGCGTTCGGCAGCCTGAGCAGGGCGAGGAAACTTTGCAGCAGCGGGCTCTCCTGGCTCGCCGCCCGATCGGAGATCGCAAAGGGGATCTGGCCGCGGGCGCCGCCGCTCTCCTTGCCAAAGACGGCCTGGATGTAGGGGCCGTAGCTGTTGACGTCCGGCATCATCACCACCACGTCCTTGGGGGTGAGGGTGGGATCCTGCTCGAACAGCGCCAGCAGGCGGTCGTGCAGCACCTCGAGCTCCCGCATGGGGCCGTGGCAGGCGTGGATCTGCAGGGAGCCGTCCGCCGGGTCGATGGGGCTCTTGTGGTGGCTGACGTCGAGGCTGAACTCGCCTGCCCCCCGTTCGGCCAGCTCCAGCACGTCTTTCTGGATGGCACGCAGCAGGGTGACGTTGCCCTGATCGTCGCGATCCTCGATGTCGACGAAGGCCTCGATTTGCGGCACCTCCAGCTCCATCAACTGGTGCAGGTAGTCGCGCCCCAGCTTGCCCATGGAGGCGAGCAGCGGGTTGGCGGGGCCCTGCAGGGTCTCGAGATCCGTGCCGGGCTTGAGCCTGTTTTCCAGCCGCGCCAGGGTCTTTCTGTCCAGCAGATCCCCCCAGTAGTAGCGGCAGGGATTGGTCACAAACAGGTGCACCTCCACCTCGGCGCGGCTGCCGAGGGCCAGCAGGGCCTCCACATAGCGCGGCGGCAGGGCCGAGATGCCGAACACGAAGACCCGTCGGGGCAGCTTGCCCGGCAGTTCGGCGCTGCGCGCCAACTCGTGGATAAACTCCTCGTAGAGGTTGGCCCTGTGGTAACCGCTTGGGCTAAGGGCCAGGGTGCGGGCCACCAGCTCGCGCCACAACTCGGGCTGCCAATCCTGGCCGCTGACCCCGGCCAATTCGAGCCCCAGCCCTTCCCCCTGTTCCCAGCGGGCGATCCAGTCCGGCCGGTAGACCAGATACTGGTCGAACAGATCCGCCACCTTCTGGCAGAGCTGCCAGAGGCGCACCTGTTCCGGCGCCTCCCCTTCGCTGCCCCCCAGATAGGCGGCCAGCGGGGCGAAGGCGGGGCGGTCGAGCAGGGCGGGTAATATGGTCATCAGCTGCCAGCTCATGGCGTCCTTGTTGTAGGGGCTCTGGCGGGGCACATCCGCCAGCACCCGGGTGAACATCTCCCAGATAAAACTCGCGGGCAGGGGAAAGTCGATGTTGGCGGCGATGCCGAACGCCTTGGCCAGCTCCAGCTTGAGCCACTGGGCCATGCCCGGGCTCTGCACCAGGATCTGCTCCCGATCGAAGGGGTGGTCGAGGGGGGACTGCCGGATGCGGCTCACCAGCAGCTCCTTGAGCAGATCCAGCTGATTGGAGTGGTAGAGGGTAAACATGGACGACTCCCGCCGATTTCATGAAGAGGGGTGCGCGCCGGAAAATGTCTGGCATTCCCGTCACTTCACACAAATCGGGATTGTCGGGGATCGGGGGAGAAGATGCAAAAGGCGCTTGTTGCCCCGGAACGGGGCGCCGTCACACAAATGCCATAGGCCCGCGAACGGGCATAAAAAAGCCGGTGCTGGGCACCGGCCAAAAGGCGTTGGAAAACTCGAACTTGCGGGGTATTACCAGTTCTTGCCGAGACGGGCATCCAGGCTGAAGGCCCCTGCACCGGCCGCCGCCAGGGCCAGGAAGCCACCGGCCACGGAGAGGTTCTTCATGAACATCAGCATCTGCATCTGATCCGCAGGCTGATAGTGGAAGATGAAGGCCGCCATCAGGGTGAAACCGGCCAGCAGCACGGAAAGGCTGCGGGTAAACAGGCCCAGCACTATGGCGAGGCCGCCACCCAGCTCCAGCAGGATCACCAGGGGCAACATGAACCCGGGCACGCCCATGGCTTCCATATAGCCCTGGGTACCGGCGTAACCGCCGATCTTGCCCCAGCCTGCAATCACGAACATCAGCGCCAGCAGTACACGACCCACCAGCAGTGCCACATCTTTCATCTTGTCCATCGTCAGATTCCTTTGCTTACCATCATGGTATTAACAGTGTAAGAGCTAATTGTTAACTCATTCATTTCGCCGAGATTTATCTATCAAGGCAGATCAAACAGCAGGGCTTCACTCTCGCTCGAAGCCTTGAGCACCCAGGACGACTCGTCACGGCTGAGCAGGCCGTCGCCGGGTCGGGCAGCCAGACCGTTGCCAGTCAGCTCCCCTGAAATCATATGCAGGTAACCATGACGTCCTTGCAATGCCCACTCGAGGGTCTCCCCTTCGGCGAGCTGCAGCCGCCATACCTTGGCCTGCTGGCGGATCCTGAAGGATCCTGCCTCGCCATCCGGCGACGCCACCAGCGTCATGCCGGGTTTGCTTTCGATCTTCTTCTGCTGATAACCGGGAGTCGTGCCGTGTTCGTTCGGCTCGATCCAGATTTGCAGCAGGGAGAGCGGCTCGGTGTGCGAGGGGTTGTACTCGCTGTGCCGGATGCCGGACCCTGCGCTCATCAGCTGGAAATCCCCCGCCGGGATCTGCTCGGCGTGGCCGAGGCTGTCCTTGTGCTCTATGGCGCCGCTCAGCACGCAGGTGAGGATCTCCATGTTGGCATGAGGGTGGGTCGCGAAACCGCCACCCGGCGCCACCAGATCCTGGTTGATGACCCGCAGGGCCGAGTGCCCCATCCATTCCGGGTCATAGTAGTGACCGAAGGAGAAGCTGTGACGGGCGTCCAGCCAGCCAAAGTTGGCCTTGCCCCGTGCTTCTGCGGCTCTCAATTTCATCATGGTGTGCTCCTCACTGACCAAAGTGGTTCATTAACGCTGGCGGCCGTCACCCAGACCGAAGGGGATGCGGTAGCTGCTGCTCTCGTCGCCCAGGCTCACCGTCAGGTTGCCCTGGGTGCGGCTCGGGATCTGCACCTGCTGTGTGCCCATCAGGCTGGCGTGGACGGAGGCCAGCAGATCACCGGACTCGTCACGCACCTCCAGCATGGGGTTGGCCTTGCCATCCATCGCGGCGGTGGCGCTCCAGTTGACGAACAGCACGCCAGGGGCGGCATTGAAGTCAGCCGGCACGGAGGCCTGGGCAACACCTGCGGTCATCAGGCCTGCAACGGCCAGCATCTTGATTACGTTTTTCATGTTCTTTCACTCTCTTGGTTTTTGTGTCATTGCCAAGGCCGCTGTGGCCCGAATCAATGCATCCATGCAAGAGATCATTCAAATACTATGTTGTTCTTTCACCGACATCAGACATCGCTCTTTGTGATGTCTCAGCCCGGAACTACCTTTTATTTGGCCGCTTGGCCTTCCTGCCTAAGCGTTGGTTGAATATTAAAGTGGCTTGCCATAAGTTGTTAGCGAGATAATCTGGTAAACACATTCAAAAAAATTGAAGGTTGGATATGGCCAAGGAATCGAACAAGGAGCGGGCGCTGACTCTGGAGGCGATCCGGGTGCTGGATGCCATCGATCGCCGTGGGAGCTTCGCGGCGGCGGCCGACGAGCTGGGCAAGGTCCCCTCCGCCCTGAGCTACACGGTGCAGAAGCTGGAGGACGAGCTGGACGCCATGCTGTTCGATCGCAGCGGCCACAGGACCAAGTTCACCCCGGCCGGGCGCATGCTGCTGGAGCGGGGCCGGGTGCTGCTGGACGCGGCCGAGCACCTGGTGGGGGAGACCCGGGCCCTGGCCCGGGGCTGGGAGACCGACATCACCATCGCCGTCGACGCCCTGGTCCCCCTGCAGGCGCTCTACCCCCTGGTGGAGCGGCTGGCCGAGCTGACGGATACCCGGCTGCGACTGCGGGCCGAGGTGCTGGCCGGCAGCTGGGAGTGTCTGGAGGATGGCCGCGCCGACCTGCTCATCTCCTCCCTCAACCCCGACATCACCCTGACCGGCATCAAGCATCAGCCGCTGCAGGAGGAGGTGATGCTCTACGTCGCCCACCCGGATCACCCCCTGCACCTGGAGCCCGAGCCCCTGGCGGACGAGACCCTGCGCCGCCATCGCGCCATCGCGGTGGCCGACACGGCGCTGCGCAAGCCGGTGCTCACCTATCGCCTGCTGGACAAGCAGCCGCGCCTCACCGTCAGCACCATGGGGGAGAAACGGGACGCCCTGCTGGCGGGGCTCGGCATCGGCACCATGCCGCAGAGCTGGATCGAAGAGGACATCAAGGCGGGCAGACTCAAGGTGATCAGCCCCGAGTATCGCCACCAGATCCAGGTCGTGCTGGCCTGGCGGCGGGACACCATGGGCAAGGCCAAGAGCTGGCTGGTGCGGGAGATCCCCAAGCTGTTCCCCTGCAAGGGGGAATAAGGGCCTGTCTCCCGGGGTCGGTGGCGCAGGAAGCTCCAAAACTGCGCCTCTTTCTTGACGGCGGGCTCAGATTCGGGGAAAAGAAAAAAAGCGGACCTCTTGCGAGTTCCGCTCAATGCCAGGAAAGAATAAAACCTTGCGGTTAAAAAAACCCTTAAATTGGAAGCAAACAATCGTTTTCTCAACCAGGAAGGTATTGAATCCGATTCGTGTTGAATTATGTGCGATGTAATATGCATCACCAGCAAAATGTTGAAAGGTTGAAGGATATGCACCACCGAGTGTCACTTTCTGCCACCTTGCACCACAACTGGTCAGGCCATTTCAGCCGTCATCACCGGGTTACTCTCCTCTGGTTTTTCTAGGTGTCAAAAATTGAGCCCAATACAGACAAACCACTCATTTTCTGACACGACTAAAAATGCAGATAAAGGAATAGTTGCATGACCTACAGCCAGACCCTGGCCAATCACATCCTCGACACCCTGAAGAAGACGCTCACCGACAAGGGGATCCGCTACCAGACCCTGGCCGAAGCCATGGGGGTTTCCATCGCCACCGTGAAGCGCATGATGAACAAGCCCTCCCTGCCATTCGACACCCTGCTGGAAATCTGCCACCTGGTGGGGCTCTCGTTCGAGGAGCTGCTGGATCGCACCCAGGATGCCCAGAGCCGGCGCGCCGTCTTCACCCAGGAGCAGGACGAGGCATTCCACAAGGAGCCCGGGCTCTACGCCTTCCTCGCCAACATCTTCTGGCGTGACAAGACGCTGATCGATCTCAAGCGGGAGTACGGCCTGACCGACGCCTCCTGCTACCTCTATCTGCGCAAGCTGGAGAAGCTCGGCATCCTGCAGCTCGGCATCGACAACAGCTACCACTTCCTCATCAGCGAGCGGATCAGCTTCGAGCAGCACAGCCGCTTCGCCCGCCAGCAGGCGCGCCAGGCCATGTCGGTGCTGGGGGACTATCTGGTGGAGAACATGCACAAGCCCAACAACTACATGGCGCTGTGCCAGCTTCACCTGGACGAACCCGAGGCCATGGCGCTGATCGATCGCATGAAGGAGTACTGGCACCAGGAGCTCAAGCTAAACCGTCCCGCCATCGGCCAGCGGGAGGGCAGCAAGACCTACACCATGTCCCTGCAACTGGCGGACTGCGGCTACCAGAGCTTCGACGATCTGATCCCCAACATCGACAACTGATCCCGGCGGATCCTGCGGGATCCGCGGCGCTGGCGGCCCGCTACTCGGCAAGTTGAACTGGCTGCGATCTGCCCAAGACCGGTTCTACCGCCCGGGTATCGAGGCAGATGCGAATGGCCACTGTGCCCGTCAGTGCTCTGGCTATTTCCCTAATCGGCAAGCTGGGTTTGCTGTAGTTTGCCTGCGAGCGGCTGCAACACCCGGGTATCGAGGCAGATGCGAATGGCATCCGGCCGCCAGTGCTCGATATCGCAATCCACCAGCGCTCCCCACTCGTCGTAGTTGACCCGCACCAGCCGCAGCACGGCGCTCCCCTCCGCCAGATTGAGGGCGCGGGCTATCTCTCCCCGCGCCGCCGAAGGGGTGATCTCGAGGCTGGCCCCGCCCTGGCCTATGCCATAGCGCTGCGCATAGAGCTCGGTGAGGGAGTCCGCCAGGGGGGCGTTCGCGATATCGGGGAAGCGGCTCGCCAGCAGATGGTGGCTGACGTGCAGCACGGGGCGGCCGTCGATGAAACGCAGGCGGCGGATTTCATAAAGCGGCGTGAAGGGGGCCAGCCCCATCCGGCTGCACAGCTCGCTGCTGGCAATCGCCTTGCCGTGGGCCAGCACCTGGGTCTCGGCGGTGCGCTGCTGCTCGCCGATCCACTGGTGAAAGTGGGTGTGGATGGCGGGGTCATAGGTGAGCCTGGGCGGCGCCACAAACCAGCCGCGCCGCTCGGCACGGTAGATGAGGCCGTCCGCTTCGAGGCTGGAAAGCGCCTCCTTGATGGTGATGCGGGTGGTGGCGAAGCGCTCGCTGAGCGCCCGCTCGGCGGGCAACTGCTGCCCCGGGGCCAGTTGGCCGCTGCCGATGTAGCGGCGCAAGGTCCGGCAAATCTGTTCGCACTTGGAGGGGATTCGGCTGTCGGTCACTGTCAGGTTCCTGTGGCTCATGGCTGGCATAGACCAGCGGCTGTCACCCGGAGTTGTACCCCCGCGGGATGACAGCCCGGTGACAGGTCGACATGTCATCAAATTGCCATCAAAGCGCCCCGCCACCGTCATATTCCCCCTCTAGCATCCCTCTCGAACCTTAACTGACCTAGTCCAGAGGGATGGGATGATGATGAAAAGCGTGATCGCAAGTGCACTGGCCCTGGCGGCCATCAGTCAGCCGCTCTATGCAGCCGAGAATATCGCGGACCTGGAAAAAGCCGCCCGCGGCGAAGGCCAGCTCCAGAGCGTCGGCATGCCCGACAGCTGGGCCAACTGGAAGGACACCTGGCAGCAGCTCGGCAGCCTCTACGGCATCAAGCATCAGGATACCGACATGAGCTCGGCCCAGGAGATCGCCAAGTTCGCCGCCGAGAAGGCCAACGCCACCGCCGACATCGGCGACGTGGGCGGTGCCTTCGGCCCGGTCGCGGTCCAGCAGGGGGTCACCCAGCCCTACAAGCCCTCCACCTGGGCCGACATTCCGAACTGGGCCAAGGACGCCGACGGCCACTGGATGCTGGCCTATACCGGCACCATCGCCTTCCTGATCAACAAGGATCTGGTCAAGGCCGCCCCCACCAGCTGGCAATCCCTGCTGGGCGGCGACTACAAGGTAACCCTGGGTGACGTGGGCGTGGCCTCCCAGGCCAACAACGGCGTGCTGGCGGCGGCCTACGCCACCGGCGGCAGCGAGAAGAATCTGAAACCCGCGCTGGAGCTGTTCGGTCAGCTGGCCAAGCAGGGTCGCCTGTCGCTGAACGACCCGACCATCGCCAACATCGAGAAGGGCGAGGTGGAAGTGGGCGTGCTGTGGGACTTCAACGCCCTGAACTACCGCGACCAGATCGACCCCAGGAAGTTTGATGTGGTGATCCCGAGCGACGGATCCGTCATCGCCGGCTACACCACCATCATCAACAAGTGGGCCAAGAACCCCAACGCCGCCAAGCTGGCCCGTGAATACATCCTCTCCGATGCGGGGCAAATCAACCTGGCCCGTGGCTACGCCCGCCCCATCCGCAGCAACGTGACCCTGCCGGATGACGTCAAGGCCAAGCTGCTGCCTGCCGAACAGTATGCCAATGCCAAGCCGGTGCAGGATCACGCCGCCTGGGAGCAGAGCTCCAAGGCCCTGCCGCGTCAGTGGCAAGAGAACGTCATGATCCATATGCAGTAAGGAGCGGCCAGTGCAACACAAGGTGATAGTGGTACTTGTGGATGGTCTGGCAGCCGAGGTAGCCCACTGCATGGGCTACCTCGGTGGCATGGTAGAGGCGGGGCGGGGCCTGCATACGACCCTGAATGCTGCCCTGCCGTCTCTCTCCCGGCCCCTCTACGAGTGCATCCTGACCGGCGTGCCGCCGGTGGCGAGCGGCATCACCCACAACGGGGTGAGTCGCCTCAGCCTGCATGACTCCATCTTCCATCTGGCCCGCGCCGCGGGCAAACGCACCGCGGCCGCGGCCTATTACTGGGTGAGCGAGCTCTACAACCAGAGCCCCTGGCTGGCGGCCCGCGATCGCTTCACTCACGACGAGCAGCTGCCCATCCAGCACGGCTGCTTCTACTGGGATGACGCCTACCCCGACAGCCATCTGCTGATGGACGGCGAGTGGCTGCGCAGCCAGTATGACCCCGATTTTCTGCTGCTCCACCCCATGGGGGTGGACGATGCGGGTCACCAGTTTGGCCTCGACTCACGCCAGTACCGCAACCAGGCGCGCCGCATGGACAGCCTGCTGGCCGACCTGCTGCCCCAGTGGCTGGCAGAGGGGTATCAGGTGGTGATCACCTCGGATCACGGCATGAACGAGGATCTCAGCCACGGCGGCACCCTGCCCGAAGAGCGCACCGTGCCGCTCTGGCTGTTTGGCGACGCCTTCGTCGAGCGCTGGCCGGATGAGGTGGCTGTTGCCCAGACCCAGCTCTGCGCCCTGATGGCCGACCTGCTGGGCCTGCCCCACGACAAGCCGGCAGCGCCACCGCTGCTCAAGGCGGCCTTTATGCGCGAGGTGCACTGATGATGCCTGCCACCACCGAGATCCTCGCGGATCAACCCGTGGCAACCAAGCACAAGGTGCGCCGCCACTGGCTGCCGGCCCTGGTGCTGCTGCCGTTTATCCTGCTGATGATCCTGTTCCAGCTCGCTCCCATGGTGTGGGTGCTGGTGGGCAGCTTTCAGACCCCGGATGGCTGGGGCCTCGACCATTACCGGGAGATTTTGAGCTCCCCCTTCTACCTGCAGTCCTTCGGCAACTCCCTGCGCATCGCCGGCATCGCCAGTCTGGCGGGGCTTGCCATCGGCACCCTGGGGTCGGCCGCGCTGCGCCACAGCGGCGAGCGGGTCAAGCGGCTGCTGCTGGCCTTCGTCACCATGACGGGCAACTTCAGCGGGGTGCCGCTGGCGTTCGCCTTTATCATCATTCTCGGTACCAACGGAGCGGTCACTCTGTTGCTGAAATCCTGGGGCTGGATCGACGGCTTCAACCTCTACTCCGGCAGCGGCCTTATCCTCATCTACACCTACTTCCAGATCCCGCTCGCCCTGCTGCTGCTCTACCCAGCCTTCGATGCCCTGCAGGATGAGTGGCCCCGGGCCGCCGCGCTGCTGGGGGCGAGCAAGGGGCAATACGTGTGGCACGTGGCGCTGCCGGTGCTGACGCCTGCGCTGCTCGGCACCCTGATCATCCTGTTTGCCAACGCTGTGGGGGCCTATGCCTCCGCCTATGCCCTCACCACCGGCAACTTCAACCTGGTGACCATCCGGGTGGCCAGCCTGGTCTCCGGCGACATCTTCCTCGAGCCGAACATGGCAGCGGCGCTGGCGGTGATCCTGATGGTGCTGCTGGGGGTGGTGACGGCCGCCAACCAGTGGCTGCTGAAAAAGAGCTACGTGAACAAGGGGCAATCCCATGCATGATTTGAAACCGGGCTGGCCGCGCTGGGTGCTGGGGGCCCTGGTGGCCACCCTGCTGCTGCCGCTGCTGGCCACCTTTCTCTACTCCATCTCCACCCGCTGGGGGGCCACCCTGCTGCCGGACGGCTTCACCCTCGACTGGTATCTGAAGCTGTGGGGCGATCCGCGCTTTCTCGCGGCCTTTGGCCGAAGCCTCCTGGTCTGTTTCGCCACCCTGCTGCTGGGGACCCTGGTGCTGGTACCGACCGTGCTGGTGGTGGCCTACTACTTCCCGAAGCTGGATCCCTGGATGAACCTGCTGATCCTGCTCCCCTTCGCGGTGCCACCTGTGGTCTCCTCGGTGGGGCTGCTGCAGATCTACGCCGACGGTGTCCTGCCCATCATCGGCACGCCGTGGATCCTCATCGGCACCTGGTTCACCGTGGTGCTGCCCTTCATGTACCGGGCGCTGGCCAACAGTTTGCAGGGGGTACCGCTGAAGGATCTGATGGATGCCGCCCATCTGCTGGGGGCGAGCAGTGCCCGCGCCTTCCTGCTGGTGGTGATCCCCTGCCTGCGCAAGGGGCTGCTGGCGGCACTGTTTCTCTCGCTCTCCTTCCTGCTCGGCGAGTTCGTGTTTGCCAACATGCTGGTGGGCACCCGTTACGAAACCCTGCAGGTCTACCTCTACAACATGCGTGCCACCTCGGGCCATTTCACCAGCGCCCTGGTGATGAGCTACTTCCTGCTGACCCTGCTGCTCACCTGGGCGGCCAACAGATTTCATCGGTGAATCAACATGTTCCATTTAGAAGTAAATCAACTGCACAAATCCTACGGCGACACCAGGGTGTTCGAGGGGATCGAATTCGGCATCCGCAAGGGGGAGCTGGTGACCCTGCTCGGCCCCTCCGGCTGCGGTAAGTCAACCCTGCTGCGGGCGCTGGCCGGGCTCACCCCGGTGGATGGTGGTCAGGTGCGGGTGGCCGGTGAAGACATCACCTGGCAGGAACCCCAGAAGCGGGGCATCGGCATGGTGTTCCAGAGCTATGCGCTGTTCCCCAACATGACGGTGTGGGACAACGTCGCCTTCGGCCTCAAGATGAAACCCCAGCCGGGGCGGGCGCTGGCCGCCAGCGTGCAAGAGGCGCTGGAGCTGGTGGAGCTGACCGGTTTCGAGCGCCGCTATCCGAGTGAGCTATCCGGCGGCCAGCGCCAGCGGGTGGCGCTGGCCCGGGCTCTGGTGGTACGGCCAAGGATCCTGCTGCTGGACGAGCCGCTCTCGGCGCTGGATGCCCGCATCCGCCGCAGCCTGCGCCAGCAGATCCGCGAGATCCAGCAGCGCCTTGAGCTCACCACCCTCTTCGTGACTCACGATCAGGAGGAGGCGCTGACCATGTCGGACCGGATCTTCCTGATGAACAAGGGATCCATCGTGCAGAGCGGCACGCCGGAGGAGATCTACACCAGACCCGCCAGCGAGTTTGTGGCGGGCTTTATCGGCAACTACAACCTGCTCGGCGCCGAGCAGGGCAAGTCGCTGTTCGGCCCCCGTTTTCAGGGCAAGCTGGCGCTGCGACCGGAGTCCATCACCCTGCTGCCCGCCGGGGCGACCAGCAGCGAGCCCAGCCTGCCCGGCATCGTTCGCCAGCGACAGCTGCTCGGCAACGTCATCCGCTATCAGGTGGAGTGCGAGGCGGGGCTGTTGACGGTGGATTGCCTCAACCGCTCGGCCCGGGATCTGTGGCCGGTGGGCGGCGCCGTGACCCTGGCGGTGGCCCGGGATCAGCTCTGTGAGGTAGCATGAGGCAGCATTTCATTTCCATTTTCACTACGAGGAGCGCCCATGGCACTGGCACTGTTTGATCTGGACGAGACCCTGATTGCCGGGGATTCCGCCAGCCTCTGGCTGGAGTACATGGTGGCCGAGGAGCTTGCTCCCGCCAGCATGATCGCGGAGGAGCAGGCTATGATGTCCCTCTACCACCAGGGCAAGATGGACATGCACCAGTACATGGCCTTCACCCTGCAGCCGCTGGCGGGCAGGTCGCGCCAGTGGCTGGATCAGCAGTGCCACCACTTCGCCGAGCAGGTGCTGCGCGAGCGCCTCTACCCCGAAGGGCTGGCGCGCATCGAGTGGCATCGGGAGCGGGGCGACGAGCTGGTGCTCATCTCCGCCTCCGGCGAGCATCTGGTGGCGCCCATGGCAAAGATGCTGGGAATGGATCACTGCGTCGCCATCCTGCTCGATGAAGAGTCGGGGATGCTGACCGGCCAGACCCGCGGCACCCTGAGTTTTCGCGAGGGCAAGGTGGCCCGCATCAACCAGCTCTTTGCCGGGCGGGACAACCCCTGGCAGGGGAGCTTTGGCTACAGCGACTCCCACAACGATCTGCCCATGCTGCGGGCGGTGAGCCATCCCCATGCGGTCAATCCGGCCCCCGCGCTGCGCCATTGCGCCTCGGAGCTGGGCTGGCCCCTGCTCCACTGGTCCGGGCAGGCCTGACCCTCCAGACGAGGAAGAGGCCCTCAGGCCTCTTCCTTGCTCAGCATGCCGTCGTCTGACGGCAAGCCGTTCGACGGCGCGGCCTCCCCCAGATGGATGCGGTTCTTGCCATCCCGCTTGGCCCGGTAGACCTCGGCATCGACCATGGCCAGCAGGTGCCTGGCATCCATCCCGGGGGCGCTCGCCACCAGGCCGCCGCTGAAGGTGATCCCAAGGCCGGGCTCGCGCCAGTCCAGTGACTCCACCCCCTTGCGAAACTGCTCAAGCAGCATCAGGCAGAAGTGGACGTCCGGGTTGGCGAACAGCACCACCAGCTCCTCGCCGCCGTAGCGGCAGACCCAGCCATGATCCCCCAGCAATCGGGCGCCCAGGCTCGACACCCGCTTGAGCACCACGTCCCCGGTCTGGTGACCATAGGTATCATTGACCCGCTTGAAGCCATCCAGATCGATCATGGCCAGGCAGAAGGGATGCTGATCGAGCAGCAACCGGTTCAGACGCTCGTCGAAGAAGCGGCGGTTGTAGAGGCCGGTCAGCTTGTCCAGGTTCGCCTGCTGGCGCGCCTCGTGGTAATCCTTGCTCACCTCGGCCAGCTCGGCATAGACGTGCCTGAGCTCGCGCATCCCCCCGTGGGACAGCCCTTCCGGTTGCGTCCTGCTGGCGCGGATCCGGGTGGAAATTTCGTCCACCATGCGCCTGAAGTACCGGGACCAGATCAGCGCCAGCACCACGTAGAGCACGCTGGCAAGGACGATGATCCCGAGCACGTTGAGAGAGGCGCTCGCCACCACGGCCTGGATGCTGGAAGCCGGCAGCACGCTGATCAGCACCCAGTTGCGCTCCGGCAGCCGGCTGTAGGCCACGAACTGCCGCGACTCAGGATCCAGGAAGATGCCATCCGCCCCGTTGAAACGGGAGAGCCAGCTCGGGTGCGTCATGGGTTTGAGCAACCGGGACGGGTCGGGATGGGTCAGCACCTTGCCGGACTGGTTGACGATCATCTGGTAACCGCTGTTCCACTGACGGTTCAGCTGGGCGGAGAAGGGAGCCAGGATGGCATCGACCGCGAAGACGCCGCGCACCCTGCCCTCCTTGTCGGTGATGGCCCGTGCAAGCGCGATCACCAGGTTGCCGTTGGTGTAGTCGTAGTAGGGTTCGGTCCAGACCATCTCCCCCAGATGCTGGCTGGCCAGCTGATACCAGGGGCGCGTCCTGGGGTCGAAACCGGCATCCGCCTGCCAGGCGGGATAGATCAGCATCTGGCGCTCGGCGGTGCCCACATAGATGTAGACGAGATCCGCCATGACCCCCTTGTAGAGGCGCCACTCCCTGAGATAGGTCTCGGTGTTGAGCAGCCGGGGACCGCTGATGTCCTCCACCCTCACCCGGTCGTAGATGAGGGAGAACTGGCGCTCCAGCTCATGGAGATAAGGCTCGATGAAGACGTGGCGCAACTGGTGATTGGTGGCGAGCAGGCGCTGCTGCAACTCCCGTTGCAGGCTGCGCTCCATGTGCAGGTAGTAGATGGCCCCCAGCATCAGCACGGGGATGAAGAGCAGAAGCAGGCCCAGGCGCATCCGGGCAACCAGGGACCAGGTTTTTTTGGAGACTGCTCGCTTATCCAACCCTGACTCCTGCTATCCCCTGAGGCCGTGTAGTGTCAGAATATCAGCCCCGCCTGATGGCGTCCAAAGGGAAGCGTGCCATGTGGCCGACGAGAAGGAACTGGCTTGGATGTTGAACCCGGATCTGCTGACCGCGCTCCATTACTGCGCCGTGATCACCCTGACCGGCGCCATCACCTCGGAGTATTTTCTGTTCCGGCGCGGCATGTCCATCGACCAGGTGCGCAAGCTGCTGCTGGCGGACAGCCTGGCCGCGCTGGCCCTGCTGCTCATCTTCATCACCGGCCTGCTGCTGGTGCTCGCCCACCCGCAGCCCCCCGCCACCCTGCTCGCCAACCCCGGCTATCGCACCAAGCTGCTGCTGTTCTTCGTCATGGCCCTCAGCTTCGGCTACCCCAGCCGGCTGTTCCATCGCTGGCGCCGCTCCCTGCGCCAGGGGCGTGCCCCCATCGTCTCCACCCAGCAGCAGCTCTGGGTGATCTGGATCCTCAGGGGCAACCTGCTGCTGCTCGCCCTGCTGCCCCTGCTCGCCAGGCTGGCCAGTCGCTGACCCCCGGTCAGCGTGCAAATGACCGGCGACAAAGCCCCCCGCACACGGGTATCGTACTGAGAGGGGCCCGAGTGCCACCGCGACTCTTTCTCAGGGATGATTCCGTATGCGTTCAAACATGATGTTATTGATGGCCGCCGCCATCTGGGGGCTGGGCTTCGTCGCCCAGCGCCTGGGGATGGATCACATGGGGCCCTTCACCTTCAACGGCCTGCGCTTCCTGCTCGGCGCCCTCTCCCTGCTGCCCCTGCTGTGGTGGCTCAAGTCACGCCAGCCCGGGCAGCCGGCCGGTGATCGCCGCCTGCTGCTGACGGGGGGGCTGATCGCCGGCGGGGTGCTCTTCTCCGCCGCCTCCCTGCAACAGGTGGGGCTGCTCTATACCACGGCCGCCAAGGCGGGTTTCATCACCGGCCTCTACATCATACTGGTGCCCGTCATCGGCCTGGCCCTGCGCCACAAGACGGGGGCCAACACCTGGGTCGGCGCCCTCATCGCCATGGCCGGGCTCTATTATCTCAGCGTCACCGAGGAGTTCACCATAGGCTACGGCGATCTGTTGCAGGTGGTGGGGGCTCTGTTCTGGGCCGTGCACCTGCTGGTGCTGGATCACTACTCGAACCGGGTCGCCCCCATTCGCCTTGCCGGCGTGCAGTTCGTGGTGTGCGGCCTGCTGAGCCTGGCCACCGCCTTCGTCATCGAAACACCGACGGTGAGCGGCGCCCTGGCGGGCTGGCAGGCGCTGCTCTATGCGGGCCTGGTCTCGGTCGGCATCGGCTATACCCTGCAGGTGGTGGGGCAGCGCGGGGCCCACCCGGCCCACGCCGCCATCATCCTCAGCCTGGAGACGGTGTTCGCCGCCATCGGCGGCGTGCTGCTGCTGGGAGAGCACCTGGACGAACGAGCCATCGTCGGCTGCGCCCTGATGCTGGCGGGCATGCTCATCTCCCAGATCCGCCTGCGCTGGTGGTGGAAATCCCGTCGGGACAAGGTGCCCAGCCAGTCCTGAACAAGCGCCCCTTGGTCGGCTGTGCCCTGATACGGGCGGCCTGCTACACGGGATGAAGGTGTCGCCGAGATGGGGCCACCCACCCCCAATAAAACGAGGCGCCTTTGGGCGCCTCGTTTTATTGCCGCACCTTTAGCGCACGCTGGAGCAGAAGCTCACATCATCGCGCAGGGGAGCGTTGCTCACGCTGTGATAGAGCTCGAAGCAGGGGCCGTCGCCAAAGGCGAGCCCGGCCGCGACGATATCGCCGATGTGCTCCTGCCAGCGTGGCCCGTACTGGCTGCGATCCGTGATGAGGTAGCGGGACTGGGCGTAGCGCCCGGCGGGAATGAGCTGAGTTTCCACCTCCCCCGTCCCCTGGGTGCCTGCCGGCACCGTGATGCCGATGTCGGTGCGGCACTGGGCCGGCGGCGTCACCTCGGGGTTGTCGTGGTAGATGAAGATCCACTCCCCCCCTTCCAGAGCGCGGGGCGCGGCCCACTGGTGCAGGCGGTGGCAGACGGCGTCATACCCTTCCCCATAGGGGCCGGTGACCCGGATATAGGCCAGGGTGCGGGCGTCCATCTCGACGGTTTTCATGGTGTTGCTCCTTGCCGATGAGAGGTCTTCAGCATAGGGGAGCAGCCCGTCCCATGCGTGTCCCTCCTTGCGCTCCAGCGCCCGTACCACCGGCAGCAGGCGGCGACGGTAGTCGATCATGGGCGCAGCCTGGCCATGTAGAGGGTGTCCATCAGCTGGCCGTGGCGCATGCCGTATTCCCGGGCTATCCCCTCCTGCACGAACCCAACCTTGCGATAGAGGGCCTGCGCCGCCTCGTTGTCACTCCACACGGTCAGCTCGAGGCGGGTCAGTCCGAGCCAGTTATCCGCCAGGTCGATGGCGGCCGCCATCAGGGCGCTGCCCACGCCGCGCCCGGCCCAGTCGTCGCGCACCGCCATGCCGAGGCCCGCCACATGGCGCCGGCGCGGGTTGGGCTCTTGCCACAGGGTCAGGTTACCCACCACGAGGCCATCGGACTCGGCCACCAGCACGGTGACGCCGTCGCGCGGTTCGAGCCGCTGCTGCCAGTGATGCAGCGAGGCAAAGGGGAGTTGCAGGGTGCCGGCCTGGGCCTGGGGCATGGCGTAGAGATCGCGCAGGGCGGGGGCGTCCTCGGGACCGGCGCGGCGAATGGTGATGGACATGAGACCTCCTGGTTGGCAGAGTCCCATCTTGCCGCAAGGCTGGCGTTCGTTTCCACCCCCCATCAGCGAAACCAATCAAAGGGTTAGGCACACTCCATTGGAGCCGGGCGCGCCCTTCCCCTAGTCTGGCGGCTCATCACAAGGAGATGCCCCATGACCGACAAGACCCTGCACAGCGCCAACGGTGCCCCCGTCGTCGACAACAACAACAGCCTCACCGCCGGCCCGCGCGGCCCCGTCTTGATGCAAGACATCTGGTTGATGGAGAAACTCGCCCACTTCGACCGCGAGCGCATTCCCGAGCGGGTGGTTCACGCCAAGGGCTCGGGCGCCTACGGCACCTTCACCGTGACCCATGACATCAGCGCCTTCAGCAAGGCCGACCTGTTCAATGCCGTCGGCAAGCAGACCCCGGTGTTCCTGCGCTTCTCCACCGTGGCCGGTGAGAAGGGCGCCGCCGACGCCGAGCGCGACGTGCGCGGCTTCGCCCTCAAGTTCTACACCGAGCAGGGCAACTGGGATCTGGTGGGCAACAACACCCCGGTGTTCTTCATTCGCGACCCGCTGAAATTCCCCGACTTCATCCACACCCAGAAGCGGGATCCGCGCACCAACCTGCGCAGCGCCACCGCCGCCTGGGACTTCTGGTCTCGCCATCCCGAGTCCCTGCATCAGGTCACCATACTGTTCAGCGATCGCGGCATCCCCAGGAGCCTGCGGGAGATGAACGGCTACGGCAGCCACACCTTCAGCTTTATCAACGATGCCAACGAGCGCTTCTGGGTCAAGTTCCACTTCAAGACCGAGCAGGGCCACAGCTTCTACACCGATGAAGAGGCCGCCACCGCCGTCGGCCAGGATCGGGAGACCAGTCAGGCCGATCTGTTCAACGCCATCGAACGGGGCGACTTCCCGCGCTGGAAGGTCTATGTGCAGGTGATGCCGGAGGCCGAAGCCCAGACCTACCCGATCCACCCGTTCGACCTCACCAAGGTGTGGCCCCACAAGGACTACCCGCTGATCCCGGTCGGCGTGCTGGAGCTCAACCAGAACCCGGACAACTACTTCGCCCACGTGGAGCAGGCCGCCTTCACCCCGGCCAACGTGGTGCCCGGCATCGGCTTCTCGCCGGATCGCATGCTGCAGGGCCGCCTGTTTTCCTACGGTGACACCCAGCGCTATCGCCTCGGCGTCAACCACGGTTTGCTGCCGGTCAACGCCCCGCGCTGCCCGTTCCACCACGGTGCCCACCGCGATGGCGCCATGCGGGCGGACAGCAACGGCGGCGCCAGCCCCAACTACCAGCCGAACCGCTTCGGCACCCAGCAGCCGAGCGAGCAGCACGAACCGGCGCTGAGTCTGGAAGGGGCCGCCCTGCACTACGATTTCCGCGACTACGACAGCGACTACTACAGCCAGCCGGGGGATCTGTTCCGCCTGATGGACGAGGGGCAGCGCACGCGCCTGGCCGCCAACCTGGCGCGCTCTCTGGTCAACGTGGAGGATGACGCCATCGTCGCGGCCCAGCTCAGGCACTTCGAGCAGGCCGACCCCGAGTACGCCAGACGGGTCGAACTGGCGCTGGCCGCCCTGCAGCGCTGAGTCGCAGGCCGGAAAGTCAACACGGGGGCCTGATGGCCCCCGTGTTCATGATGTGTGATAGACGCAAAAACGGAGCCAGAGGCTCCGTTTTTTCAATGAGGTATCAATCCCGGACGGAACGCGCTTCGCGCTCTTCCCGCTCCCTTGCCAACAAGCGTTTGTACCACCAGCTGCTACGACGACGTTGTGCATTGGAAGAGCGACGAGCCATTGCCTAGATCCCAGTCAAGAGAAGAAAGAGCCGCATTATGCGATAGAGATCACGCCCATGTCTGTAGCTGGATCAAGAAAAGGCTCACTGACCCACGCGGATCGTCACCTTGTTGCTCGCGTCCTCCTCGAGGGGCTGCAGCACGGCAGGCTCACGCCAGGCCAGAGGGCCGTTGCTCTCCTGCACGTTCTGCGGCGCGCACTCCAGCCAGAGGTCCCCCTGCTGGATGCGGGCACCGAGGGAATATTTCTGATCCTGATACCAGCAGACCCGCTCGGGCAAGGATCCGAGCGGCAGCACCAGCTCGGTGCCCACCGAGTGGCTGAGGGGGTTCGATGCCGGGGCGGCCAGCACGGGGCACAGGCCGCCGAGGGCAAACAGACAAAACGCGGTTCGGATCATGGGTGACACCTGTGACTGAGGGGAGTGATGCACTAAAGCGACCAACGGGGTCGCCTACTTGACCAATAAATGTCGGCTCATCTGGCATTCCGGAAGCAATATGGTAGCCTGCCTGCGCCCGCCGGATCCAACCACGAAGCGGCGGGCCGGTTCGGCTGGCATTGCCGTGGGACGGCAATGAATAACAGTTAATAATCAAATAATTACTTGGATATGTTGTCGATGCGTATCATGCCGTTGCTCAAGGCTGCCTGCCTGAGCCTGATGTTGTCCGCCTGCGTGGCCCCCCTGCTGATGATGAGCCCCACCAGCCAGCTGATGTGGGCCCTGCTCAAGCCCCTGGTCGGCTTCGATCCGAACGAGGCCAACCTGTTCGAGCAGCCGCTGATCAAGGACAGAATGACCGCCATGCTGGGACCCAACTACGACACCACCATGCAGTTGCTCAAGACCGCCAACGAGCTGCAGCAGGAGGGGCCGCTGTTCTACGTGGTCTCCCGCTACGCCCCGATACCGGACGCGGCCAAGCAGGCCGGCATGGTGTGGAACGCCGACACCAACCAGCTTGCCGTCATGCTGCAGAAGGGGGACGGGGCGACCCAGGTATTCGGTGAGAACCTGACTGCGGCCACCCCGGTCTGGCCCAGCACCATGCAGGATTGGCAGAGCCAGACCGCCTCCGCGGCCACGACGACCGCCCTCGGTGGCGTCGGTCAGGCCATGACGGGCTCCGGCGGTTCCCTGCTCGGCAACATGGTGGGCAGCCTGCAGCAGAGCGCGACCCAGGCGATCTCCAACTCCGCCAGCCAGGCGGTCAACGGCGCCACCAGCGCGGCGACCCAGAAGGTGAACAAGAGCGTCACCGGCACCCTGCAGCAGGCCAATCAGGCCGTGACGGATTCCGCCAAGCGGGCGGTGAGCGACACCGCCAGGCAGGCTGCCAGCAGCGCCACCACCACGGCACAGCAACAGGCCACCCAGGCGGTGACCGACGGTGCCAAACAGGCCGCCAGCAGCACCGCCACCGCGCAGCAACAGGCCACCCAGGCGGTGACCGACGGCGCCAAACAAGCCGCCAGCAGCGCCACCGCCACCGCGCAGCAACAGGCCACCAAGGCGGTGACCGACGGCGCCAAACAGGCCGCCACCGCGCAGCAACAGGCCACCCAGGCGATGACCGACGGTGCCACGCAGGCCGCCAGCAGCGCCGCCGCCACCGTGCAGCCACAGGCCGGCAAGGGAGAAGAGCAGGCGGGAGCCCTGAGCGATCAGGCCAGGGCGGATGCGGAAGCCGAGCTGGAGAAGCTGCTCAACTGAGTTCGGGCAAGCCGCACCACCATGCAAACAGGCCACCCCGGGGTGGCCTGTCGTCTATCTGCGAGGAGGCGTAAACCTTAGAAGTGGCGGTCCTGCTCCGTGGGCTTGGCCACCTTGTCCTCGCTGTGCTCGATGGCGGTACGGATCAGATCGACGCCGGCCCGGATGATCAGTACCCCCATGTTGACCAGCTTGACGCAGACCCACATGAAGGTGATGAGCAGGATCAGCTTGAGCACCGTCTGGAACGCCTCCAGGAAGTTCTGTTCCAGCTGGGCGGTGAGGCCATTGGCGCTGCTCATCAGCCAGGTGTAGACCTCGCGCACGAAGGGGATGCGGCTCGGCATCTCCAGCACGTCCAGCGCCGCAGGCAGGGCCTGGAAGATGACGATGCTGCCAAACAGTATCAGGATGACGCCGATGGCAATCCCCAGGAAGAAACCGAACTGTCGCATGAAGGGCCCCAAGATGTGTTGAATGAGAAGAACAATAGCCGCCAATACTAGGGACTGCCCGGGCAGACGGCAATCCTTCCGCCCCAGATCGCACCGTCCGCTCCCCTGGCTGACGCCCCCTCGTCGGGAAGTCATTGCCCAAGTATCTGATTTCTGTGACCCTTGTCCCCATCTCCTTGCCATGGGCCCATCATGATCCGAACCGCCTTCTTCCTGATCCTGCTCTTTGGCACCCTCTGCGCCCCCCTGCGCGCCGCCGAGTCGCCCCCCTCGGCGGGCGCCTGCGTGATCCGCCACCAGCAGCAGCTGCTGCTGGTGCAAGACAGGATCTCCTCCCGCTATAGCCTGAGTGGCGGCTACATCGACGCGGGGGAGACCCCGGCCCAGGCGGCACTGCGGGAGCTGTACGAGGAGACGGGGCTGCGAGGGCGCGTCACCGCCGAGCTGGGGCGCTGGCAGAGGGCGCAGGTGTTCGCCTGCCAGACCCTCTCCCCCATCCAGGCCCAGACCGGCTCCGGCTTCGTCTCCATACTGCGGGCCCCCAACCTCGGCGGCGAGATCCTCAATGCCAGGCTGATCGATGCCACCCAGCTGCCCCAGGATCAGCGTCGTTTCCCGGCGCAGCTGGACTGGCTGGCTCCCCGGCTGGCCGACGTCCCAGAGAGCCAGGTGCAGTGGGTCACCGACTTCAGCGCCGGGGCCAGCGCCCTGCACCAGGCCGAGCTGCCACCGATCCAGCGCCTGCAGCAGTGGCTGGGGCCGGACTCCACCTGGCTCCTGACCGGCAACCTGCTGGGCTCCGCCCCCTTCCAGCTGGCCCTGCTGCCCTTCCTGCTCCCCCTGCTGGGCTGGCCAAGGGTGCGCAGCCTGCTGTTTGCCATGGTGCTGCTCACCCTGGTGGTCAACCTGCTCAAGGAGGGGATAGCCTGGCCCAGGCCCTTCCACCTCGACCCCCTGCTGGCGCAGCGCAGCGCCCAGGGCTTTGGCATGCCGAGCGGCCACGCCGCCTCGACCCTGCTCTACTGGGGCCTGCTGCTGACCAGCCTGCCGGCCCTCAGACCCTGGCATGGGGGCGTGCTGGCGCTGCTGCTGGCCGGGCTGGCCGGAGTGGCGCGGGTCTGGCTGGGGGTGCACTTCTTCTCGGATGTGGTGGCAGGCCTCGCGCTGGGCGCCCTGCTGCTGGCGCTGCGCGCGCCCCTGGCTGCACTGGCTGCGCGCCAGTTCCCCTGGGCAATTCTGCTGCTGGTCAGCACCCTGGCCGCCTGGCTCACCCAGTCCACCACCCTGGGGGGACTCGCCATGTTCACCCTGGGGCTCGCATCGGGTAATCTGCTACAACTCGAACGGCACCCGACTCCCGCCCTCCGTGCGGCACTGCTGGCCCTGGCCGGCGGCCTGGTCATCGCCGGGCTGCTGCTCGTGGTGCCCATGCTCACCAGCAGCTCCCTGCTGATCCTGGCCGGAAACGGGTTACTCTATGGCGGCCTGGGGTTCTGGCTGAGTGCCGGGCTCTGGTGGCTGCTCTCCGTCGTCCCGACCGGTTCCCCTCCCGGGAGCCCTACCCCTCGTTAAAGGGAAAGTCATGAATATGAAAAAAGTGGATTTGGCCAAGATCACCCTGGGCGTGCTGTTCCTCAGCCTGCTCATCATCTCGTGTTTCATGGTGCTGCGCCCCTTCCTGCCCGCCCTGGTGTGGGCCACCATGATCACCATCGCCACCTGGCCGCTGATGCAGATGGCCCAACGCCTGCTGTGGGGCAAGCGTACCCTGGCGGCCCTGCTGATGAGCGTCATCCTGCTGCTGATGTTCGTCATCCCCCTGTTCATGGCGCTGGCCAACGTGGCGGAGAAGGCCCCCATGCTCATCGACCTCGGTACCGAGCTGAGCCACTCGCCGCCCCCCGAGCTGCTCTGGCTGCAACAGCTGCCCCTGGTCGGTGACAGGCTGTACGAGTTCTGGCAGCAGATCCTGGCGAGCGGTGGTCAGGTGCTGTTCGCCAAGCTGGCCCCCTACTTCGGCCAGACCGCCCGCTGGCTGGCAGCCCAGGCGGGCAACCTCGGCCTGCTGTTCGTTCACTTCCTGCTGACCGTGGCCATCTGCGGCCTGCTCTACCACTCTGGCGAGAAGGCCGCGGACGGCATTCGCCGCTTCGCCCACCGCCTGGCGGGCCAGCGCGGCGACAATGCCGTGGTGCTCGCCTCCCAGGCCATCCGCGCCGTCGCCATGGGGGTGGTGGTGACCGCCCTGGTGCAATCCTCGGTGGCGGGGCTCGGCCTGCTCATCGCCGGCATTCCCTACACCATGATCCTGGTGGTGCTGATGTTCCTGCTGATCGTCGCCCAGATAGGCCCCTTCCCCGTGCTGCTGGCCAGCGTCGGCTACCTCTACTGGAGCGGTGACACCACCTGGGGCACCTTCCTGCTGGTCTGGTCCCTGCTGGCGGGCACCATGGACAACTTCCTGCGCCCCTTCCTTATCAAGCGCGGGGCCGACCTGCCGCTGATCCTGATCCTGGTCGGGGTCATCGGCGGCCTGCTGGCGCTCGGCATCATAGGGCTCTTCATCGGCCCCGTGGTGCTGGCGGTGGGCTATACCCTGCTGGATGCCTGGATCAAGGAAGGGGAGCCGGCGCCCGCCCTGGAGGCACCCGAGCCGCCCAAGGCGGAATAATCCCCTCGAAGACGCCGCCCGCTGGGCGGCGTCTCTGTCTTGTCGTGACGGCGCGCCCCCTGGCAAGGTGATAGACCAGAACCAAAGTTCGAGCCGGATCGCCAAAACACGAACCAGGGTTCGAATCTGCCCCCCGCCTCCCCTGTCCTCTCCCTGAGCCACCCGCCACAATGCGGGCACCATTCAGAAGGAGAACGAGATGAATCCATTGAGAGCAACACGCGCCCTGATCAGCGGTGGCGCCAGCGGGATCGGACTGGCCATCGCCGAGGCCCTGGCCAGCCAGGGGGTGGAACTGATCCTGGCTTCCCGTCGCCAGGGGCTGCTGGAACAGGAGGCGGCACGGCTCGGAGCCCGATACAGGGTGAGAGTGCTGCCCCTGGTGCTGGATGTCAGCGACGGCGATCAGGTGCGAGCCCAGCACGCCCAGGCCAGGGCCCTGCTCGGCCCCATCGATCTGCTCGTCAACAACAGCGGGGTAGGCAGCGACTATCTGGTGCAGGACCTGCCGGAATCGGAGTGGGACAGGGTGATGGACACCTGCGCCAAGGGCAGTTTCCTGCTGACCCGGGCCTGCCTGCCGGACATGCTGGCCAACCGTCACGGCACCATCATCAACATCGCCTCCCAGGCCGCCAGGCACGGCTATGCGAGGGCCAGCGTCTACTGCGCCGCCAAATTTGCCGTCCTGGGCTTTGCCAAGGCGCTGCGGGAAGAAGTCCAGCACCAGGGCATACGCGTCCACACCCTCTGTCCCGGCCTGGTACAGGTGCCGCCACCGGCCTGCCCGGGGGATCGCAAACCGGGCTGGCTGCAGGTGGAGGATCTCGCCGAGGCCGTGCTCTACACTCTGCGCCAGGGGGCCCATGTCCAGCTCGACGAGATCGGCATGACGGGGATCTGAGGGAACGCGGTGAAGCGATGACAGGGGGCCTCGGCCCCCCCTGTCATCTTGCGGCAGATCAGGCCTGCTGATGGCGGCTGATGCGGTGGATGCCGCCGCCCGGAGCGGGGAGGCCACACTCTGAGATAGCTCACTGAATCGGGCTGGCAAGGGTGGTTAAATGACCCCTTCCCCCTTGTCGGATAACCCAGCGACCATGTCACCCTCCCCCCTGCCACCCCCGTCATGGCCCGAATACCTGCCAGCCTCCTGGCTGCGCTGTGCCCACCAGACCAGCGCCACCCTCTGGCATCCGCCCCACAGCGCCAAGGGCCAGACCCTGCACAGCCTGCGCCAGCGCAAGCGGGACCTGCTCACCACGGGCGAGATGGCCCTCGAGGATCTCTACGAATTCATGGAGGGGCGCCCCTGCGCCCTGCTGCTCACCGACGAGAGCGGCTGCCTGCTGGCCCAGACCGGCCACCCCGAAACCCTGGGGAAACTGGCGGCGCTCGGCTTTGGTCCCGGCGCCTTCTTCAGCGAGGGACGCATCGGCACCAATGCCATCAATCTGGCGGCGCTGGAGGGGATACCGCTCTGCGTCAGCGGCCCCCAGCACTTCAACCAGAGCCTCCACCCCTGGCACTGCTGCGCCAGCCCTGTCTACGACAGCAATGGCCGCCAGGTCGCCATAGTGGCCCTGATCTGCCGGGTGGAGGAGGCCGCGCCGGGGGATCTGGCACTCACCGTCAGCGCCGGCCGCGAGCTGGCCAACCTGCTGCAGATGGAGCGCCTGATGCAGGAGTCCCAGCACCATCTGAGTGAGCTCTATGCCCTGCTGGACGGCATGGATGACGGCGTGCTGGCCTGGGATCCCCAGGGCAGGCTGCGCTACCTCAACGCGCTGGCGGCCAGCCGGCTGCGACTCGACCCGGATCTCTGCCTCGGCCAGCCCCTCGATCGCCACCTGCTGTTGCCTAGGCGCCTGCAGCTCGCCATCGAGGAGAGGGCCCCCCTGAGCCACGTGGAGGTAACGCTGGAGTGCACCGGCACGGGAGAGTTCATCGACGCCCTGGTGAGCCTCAAACCACTGCCCGGTCCCGACGGGGTCGGCTTTATCGCCCTGCTCCACCCCGCCGACAGGCTGCGCGCCATCCATCGGCTGCGCCAGACGGTCCCCGAACTCTCCGCCCTGGTGGGGGAATCGAGCGCCATGCGCAAGCTGCTGCGCCACGCCCGCCAGGCTGCCAGGGGGCAGGGCCCCGTCTTGCTGCGGGGCGAAGAGGAGGTGGGCAAGGTCCAGTTGGCGGAAGCCATCCACTTCGGCAGCGAACGGGCCGCCGGGCCCCTCGTCACGCTCAACTGCCAGGCGCTGCCCGGCGATCGCATGGCACTGGAGCTGATGGGCTCCGACGAGGCGGGACAGGAGCGGGCCGGCAAGTTCGAGCTGGCCCACGGCGGCACCCTGGTGCTGGAGCAGGTGGAGTGCCTGTCTCTCCCCATGCAGGCGGCCCTGCTGCAGCTGCTCAAGACCGGCTGCATCCAGCGTTTCGATTCCGCCCGCATCCTGCCCCTCAGGGTGAGGATCATCGCGACCAGCAGTGCACCGCTGGAGCAGCGGGTGCAGGAGGGTCACTTCGGCCGACAGTTGCTCTATGCGCTACAGGGGTGCGAGCTGTGGTTGCCTAGCCTGAGGGAACGCACCGCCGACCTGCCCGGCCTTATCAGCCAGCAGCTGGTAGCGCAGGGGCGAGAGCCGGGGCGGCGCTTCAACCCGGCGGCCCTCGACTGCCTGCTGGCCTACCCCTGGCCCGGCAATCTGGGGGAGCTGCGCAGCGCCATCGAATACGCCCTGCTCCACAGCAGCGAGGCCCTGATCCCGCCACAGGCGCTGCCGGTGGCCATCCGCCACGGCCATCAACCCGCGGCGGATGCCGTGATGGGGCCGCCGCTGCTCACCCTGGCGGAGCTGGAGCGCCAGGCCATCTTGCGCAGCGCTCACGCCAGCAAGGGGCAGGTCAGCCTGATGGCCAGGCAGTTGGGGATCAGCCGCACCACACTGTGGCGACGGCTGAAACTGCTCGACATGGATCCTGCCGACTATCAGGGTTGAGGCACGCCGGCACGGCGAAAACAGCAGGCCCCGCCATGGCGGGGCCTGTATTGAAGGGTCTGCCCCTCAGTCGCCGAAGCGCACCTCGGCCAGCTGCCTGAAGGCGTCCAGCGCCGCCCCGGCATCCTCCCCTCGCGCCAGCAGGATAAGCCTGTCCCCCTGGCGCACATCGAGCATGGTGAGCCGGGTCAGGCTGCGAGGGTTGGCTTCTCTGTCCCCCTTTTGCAGCTTCAGCTCGGCGGAGAAGGGCTTGAGGGCGGCCACCAGCCGGGCGGCGGGGCGCACGTGCAGGCCGTGGGGATTCTCCACCGCCACCTCGCAGCGCAGCCAGCCATCGTCGGGCACAGGGGCAGCCTCGACGGCCTCCGGCTCTGTCTTACCCGCCAGCATCCCTTGTTTCGGGCCCAGGGCGCCGAGCGCCTCGGCGGCCACCTCGTCCAGCGTCAGGCCGGATCCGGCCGCCACCACGGCGGCCAGGGTCCCCTCGACCAGGGGGGCGGGGCAGAGCCGTACCCGAGCGCCCAGCTCCGGGGGCAGCAGCTCGAGGGCGGTCCCGGCGCTGAGCAGGGCGCTGCCCAGATCCATCAGCACCAGCACGCCGCTGCCGTCGTCCGCCTCTTCAATGGCACTCATCACGGCGATGGCGTCGGTACCTATGGGGTGATCGGGGTCATCGACCCCGGCCGCCAGCAACAGCTTCGCCGGGCTGCCGAGCTGGTCGGCCAGGGCTTTCAATCCGGCCGCCAGCAGGGCGCTGTGAGAGACCACTACGATGCCGATCATGTCACAACCTCGCTCTGTCACGCAGGGCGGTCAGCAGCAGCAGGGTCGAGGTGGCCCCGGCATCCTGATGGCCGATGCTGCGCTCGCCGAGATAGCTGGCGCGCCCCTTGCGGGCCTGCATCTGGATGGTGGCTTCGGTGCCGGCGGCAGCGGCCGCGACCGCCTTGTCCAGCGCCTCGGGCAGCGGCAGGCCCTGCTGCTCGGCCTGTTGCAGGGCGGCCAGCGCCGGCCACCAGGCGTCGCACATGGTCTTGTCACCGGGTTCGGCGCGACCGCGGGAGACGACCCCCTCCACCCCGTCGCCCAGCATCTTGCCGAGCTGGCTCAGGGTCAGGCTCTGGCAGGCATCGCTGCTGGCCGCCGCCCGGATAAAGAAGGTGCCGTACAGGGGGCCGCTGGCGCCACCGACCGAGGAGAGCAGGGTCATGCCGGTGGTCTTGAGCACCTGGCCGATGTCCTTGTCCGCCACCGCGGGCAGCTTCTCCGCCACCTTGGTGAAGCCACGCTGCATGTTGAGGCCGTGGTCGCCGTCACCGATGTCGGTATCCAGCGCGGTGAGGTAGTCGCGCTGCTCGGTGAAGATGTGCTCGCAGTCGAGCAGCCAGTTGACGATCTGGTGTTTGCTTAGCATGAGAATGAGGGCTCCTTAGCAGCCGCGACGCAGGGCCGGGGTGTGAACGGGGGCATCCCACAGGGTCATCAGCTCGTCATCCGCCTTGAGCAGGGTGATGGAGATGCCGGTCATGTCGAGGGAGGTGCAGTAGGGGCCGATGAGGTTGCGCACCAGGTGGATGCCCGCCTCTTCGCACAGGGCCGCGAGCCGAGCATAGACGCCGTAGAGCTCGGAGATGGGGGTGCCGCCCAGGCTGTTGACCAGGGCGATGACCCTGTCTCCCGCATTCAATGGCTCGACAAAGGTGTGCTCTTCCTGCCAGCTGCCGGAGTCACGATCCCAGTGGCGCAGGGTGCGACCATAGGGGCTGTTGTCGGCCAGCTCCTTGAACATGTCGTCTACCAGGGTGTTGAGGTCGGTGAAGGGGCGGCGCTCGATGCCGGGTTCGCCGTGGATGCCGACGCCGAACTCCACCTCGTTGTCCGCCAGGGTGAAGGAGGGCTTGCCTGCAGCAGGGACGGTGCAGGCATGCATGGCCACGCCTATGGTGCGGCTCTGGTTGTTGATGCGGCGGGCCAGCGCCTCACAGCGCGCCAGATCGTAGCCCGCCTCGGCGGCGGCCCCGACCAGCTTCTCGCACAGCACGGTCGTGGCGACGCCGCGACGGCCGGCGGTATAGAGACTGTCTTTGACCGCCACGTCGTCATCGATCAGGGCGAAGCCCACCTTGACCCCGTCACCGTGCAGCAGCTCGACCGCGGTCTCGAAGTTGAGCACGTCCCCGGTGTAGTTCTTCACCAGAAACAGCACGCCGGCGCCGCCATCGACCGCCTGGCCGCACTCGTACATCTGATCCGGAGTCGGGGAGGTAAAGATCTCGCCGGGGCAGGCGCCATCCAGCATCCCTTTGCCTACCAGACCGCCGTGCATCGGCTCGTGGCCGCTGCCGCCACCGGAGACCAGCGCCACCTTGCCCATCACGGGGGCGTCGGCGCGGGTGATGTAGTGGGGTTCGATCCGCACCTTGAGCTCGGGGTGGGCGGCCGCCATCCCCATCAGTTGTTCACGGACCACGGCATCGACGGCATTGATCAGCTTCTTCATGGCTCACTCCTTGGCTTGCCACCGCACGGGGGGCAGATGATTGATGGAGCCAGTCTAACGGGATCAATCGGGAGAAAAATGACGGTCGTTCCGGTTCGGATTTGGAACGGAAGGGGAGGGTCTGTCGTTTCACTCTGAAACATCCGGAAGGCACATGAGGAAGAACTGTTAACCACCTCACAACCATAAAAAAGGGCTCCCGCAGGAGCCCTTCTCGATAACCGGGTTGATCAGATGGCCCAACCACCGGCATAGAAGATCACCAGCGCCAAGGCGATGATGACGGTGCCGATGTTGAGCTTCTTCCACTCGGCGGCAAACAGGCGACCCACGACCAGCGCGACGAAGCCCAGCATGATGCCAGTGACTATGTTGCAGGTAAGCACGATGAAGACGGCGCACAGCATGCCGGAGAGGGCATCGACCGAGTCGTTGAAGTCCAGCTTGGTGACGTTGCCCAGCATCAGCAGGCCGACGTACATCAGGGCCGGGGCGGTGGCGTAGGCCGGCACCAGATAGCTCAGGGGCGAGAGGAAGATCATCAGCAGGAAGAGCACGCCGACCAGGGTGGCGGTCAGGCCTGTCTTGCCGCCGGCGGCGGTGCCAGCGGCAGATTCGATGTAGACGGCAGCCGGAGCACCACCGACGGCGCCTGCGACCATGCTGCTGACGGAATCGGCGGTCAGGGCCTTGCCGCCGCTGATGATGTGGCCACGTTCGTTGATGAGCCCGGCCTGGCCGGCCACGGCACGTATGGTGCCGGTGGCGTCAAACACGGCGGTCATCACCAGCGCCAGCACTGTGGGGATCACCACCGGATTGAGGGCACCCAGCACATCCATGCTACCCACCAGGGAGCCCTTCTCGCCGGTCAGGCTCGGCATGGCGAAGAAGCCCTGCCAGGTCACTTTCGGGTCGAAGATGAGGCCCAGGATGGAGATGGCGATGATCACCATCAGGATGCCGCCCGGCACCTTGCGGCGCTCCAGGCCGAAGATGGCAGCCAGACCCAGCACCGTCATGATCACGGGAAAGGCGGTGACCTCACCGAGCTGCACCGGCAGACCGGCGCCTTCGTTCTTGATCACCATGCCGACGCCATTGGTGGCGATCAGCAGCAGGAACAGGCCGATACCGATGCCGGTGCCGTGGGCGATGCCGGAGGGGAGGTTGTCCAGGATCCACTGGCGCACGCCAGTGACGCTGATCAGGGTAAACAGCACCCCCATCAGGAAGATGGCCCCCAGTGCGACCGGAATGCTCAACCCCTGACCCAGCACCAGACTGAAGGCGGTAAAGGCGGTGAGGGAGATGGCGCAGCCGATGGCCATCGGCAGCTTGGCCCACAGACCCATCAGCAGGGAGCCGAAGGCGGCGATCAGGCAGGTGGCGACAAACACCGGCCCCTGCTCAAAGCCGGCAGCGCCCAGCATGTTCGGCACCACTATGATGCTGTAGACCATGGCCAGGAAGGTGGTCAGCCCCGCGACCAGTTCCTGGCGCACGGAGCTTCCACGCTGGGTAATGGAAAAATAGGAGTCCAGAAATCCGCCGTTGCCGGTACGGGCCGTCATTTCTTGCGTTGCCATAATTCATCCTGAAAGTGTGATGGAAATCGTTTGCGTGATGGCGCGCAAAATAGCAAGAATTTGGCGAAATTACAGCGGATCAGCCGGCATTTTCCCTAACTTTTCCACTTTAAAGCCCCATAAGAATCTCACCATTGAGTGTGAGGTCTCGTCCCCAGCTTCTACACTCTTAGCTAGTCACTCGCCCATCAACCGGAGAGAAGCCCATGCACACAGGCAACCTGCTCGGCCAAATCCCCTCCCCCCTGCCCAATGAAGTGTTCACGGATCTGGTCAGCACGAACCACTTTCGCATCGAACGCATCCTCTCCCAGGGACAGCAGACCCCCACCGGGGAGTGGTTCGATCAGGATGAACACGAATGGGTGTTGCTGGTGCAGGGGGAGGCCATCCTGGTCTTCATCACCCCGGATACCGAGGTGCAGGAGCGCGTACATCTCGGGCCCGGGGACTACATCAACATCCCAGCCCACCTTCAGCACAGGGTGGAGTGGACCCACCCAACCGAGACGACCGTCTGGCTCTGCATCTATTACTAGGGGAGTGTGGTGGCCACGGCGATACATCGTGCGAAGCGAAAAAAGCCCGGTCATATGACCGGGCTTTTGGATCCTTTAGATCGGCTTAAAAGCAAAAAGGCCTTCCCGTCAGGGAAGGCCTTCAAATTAGTGGCGGAGCGGACGGGACTCGAACCCGCGACCCCCGGCGTGACAGGCCGGTATTCTAACCGACTGAACTACCGCTCCGCATTCGGTTAGCTTTCGCTAAATCATGTGCCGCTTCTATGAGGTGTCATCCTCGCAGCCAGTGACGTGATTCTTCACATCGCTGTTTAATTGGGTGCC
>NZ_CDBN01000011.1 GCF_000820085.1 Aeromonas sanarellii | reverse complement strand
GTCAAGGCCAAGCGCCGTCCCCAGCCCGGTCTGGCTCCCTTGCCGAGCATCGAGCTGCTGGACAGGCCGCCTGCCAAGACCCAGATGATGAGCAAGGACGAGCTGGAGCGCATGGGCCGGCTGGTGGAGGCGAAACTCGCCGACTACAACGTGCAGGCCAAGGTGGTCGGTGTCTATCCGGGCCCCGTCATCACCCGTTTCGAACTGGATCTGGCGCCGGGCATGAAGGCGAGCAAGATCACCAACCTGTCGCGGGATCTCGCCCGTTCCCTCTCCGCCAGCAGCGTGCGGGTGGTGGAGGTGATCCCCGGCAAGACCTATGTCGGCATCGAACTGCCCAACCGGGTGCGCCAGACCGTCTACCTGCGTGAGACCCTCGACTGCGAGGCGTTTCGGGACAGCCGCAATCCGCTGACCATGGGGCTGGGCCAGGACATCGCGGGGGAGCCCGTGGTGGTGAACCTCGCCAAGATGCCGCACCTGCTGGTGGCCGGTACCACGGGCTCCCCCGCGAT
>NZ_CDBN01000010.1 GCF_000820085.1 Aeromonas sanarellii | reverse complement strand
GCCAGTACTGGCTGGTGGACCCGCTGGACGGCACTGGCGAGTTCATCGCAGGCAGCGGCGATTTCGCCACCCTGATTGCCCTGGTGCGGGACAATGTCCCGGTGCTCGGGGTCATCTATGCCCCCGAATCCGATCTGCTCTACTGGGCGGTGCGTGGTCACGGCGCCTTCAAGGAGGCGAACGGCGAGAGCCGTCCCATCAGCGCCATGCACCATGAACACGATCAGCCTGACTCCCTGGTGGTGGCCATCAGCCGCCGCCAGAAACTGGAGAACCTGACCCGTCGCCTCAACCCGGCCATCCACTACGAGCTGATTCCGCTCGGCTCCAGCTCCCTCAAGTCCTGTCTGGTGGCGGAAGGTGTGGCGGATTGCTACGTGCGCCTGGGCCCCACCGGGGAGTGGGATACCGCTGCCGCCCAGTGCATCGTGGAGGCGGCAGGGGGGCGCATCCTCAGCCTGGCGCTGCAACCGCTGAGCTACAACGAGACCGAGTCGCTGGAGAACCCGGACTTCATCGTGATGGGGGACCCGGATCTCGCCTGGGGACGCATTCTGGCCCACTGACGGGTCGACCAGCTCGCAGGGAATGCAATCAGGCGACCACAGGGTCGCCTGATTGCATTGGTGTGATCCACTGGCTGGTTGCGGGGATTTCAGGGAGATTCGCTAGTGATGGCGATAACGGTAGTGGATCATCACATCCAATCTGGCTGCACTGGCATAAATTTCAGTTAATTCTGAAAACATGCATTTCATCGAAACAAAAAATCGACGTCGGTTTTAATTTTGGTTTTATATTCCTAACTTTTGGTTAATGTCAGGATTAATTGAATAATCCGGGGTGAAATTTCCTCCCAATCTCACTGGTGGAACAGGGCTTTGCCAGTGAGATCTGCCAGTCTCCCTTTTTGAGAATTAAATGCTAAAAGAGCACAATGTTTTTAGGTTTTAATACTACATAAAAGTGATTTATCGATGAGTTTATCTGCAGAGGTCTCGCGGGAGCTGTCCGGTTCCCCCTCCACCATGGCCAGCACCGGCTGGCGTCGCCACGACACCCATTGGGTCATCAGCCTGTTCGG
>NZ_CDBN01000009.1 GCF_000820085.1 Aeromonas sanarellii | reverse complement strand
ACCAAGTTCGAATCCGAAGTTTACGTGCTGTCCAAGGAAGAAGGTGGTCGTCACACCCCGTTCTTCAAGGGCTACCGTCCGCAGTTCTACTTCCGTACTACCGACGTGACCGGTACCATCGAACTGCCGGAAGGCGTAGAGATGGTGATGCCGGGCGACAACATCAAGATGGTTGTTACCCTGATTGCGCCGATCGCGATGGACGACGGCCTGCGTTTCGCCATCCGTGAAGGTGGCCGTACCGTAGGTGCTGGTGTTGTAGCTAAAGTTATCGCTTAATCTTGGCTTACATAAATAAAGCAAAGCCCCTATAATAGGGGCTTTCTTATGCAGGGGCGTAGTTCGAATTGGTAGAACAGCGGTCTCCAAAACCGATGGTTGCGGGTTCGAGTCCTGCCGCCCCTGCCATATACCTCGTCTCGTACGGGGCTTTTGTGTCTTTGGTTACGTCAGATACAGGTGGGTTGTATGAGTGTTAGTTCTGAGGGTCAGGGCGGAAGCAAGGATACCCTGCTTTGGGGTCTGGTTTTCATCATCCTGGCGGCCGCTGTAGTGGGCAATTACCTGCTGAGCGACGTTATTGCTGCCGTCCGCGCCCTGGGTGTGGTCGTTGTCATCGCCGCTGCTGGTGCAGTGGCCCTGCAAACCACCAAGGGCAAGGCAACACTGGCTTTTGCTCGTGAGTCTCGCCTGGAAGTCCGCAAGGTCGTATGGCCAACCCGTCAGGAAGCCATTCAGACAACCCTGATTGTGCTGGCGGTGACCGCCGTGATGGGGCTGTTGCTGTTCGTCTTGGACGGTGCCTTGGTCTGGTTGGTCAACCTGATTACCGGTGTGTAAGGATAAGCCATGACTGAACAACGTGAACAGCGTATGAGATGGTATGTGGTGCAGGCGTTTTCCGGCTATGAAGGCCGGGTTGCCAAATCCCTGCGTGAACATATCAAGATGCATGGCATGGAAGAGCTGTTTGGCGAAGTGCTGGTTCCGACCGAAGAAGTGGTCGAGATGCGCGCTGGCCAGAAGCGCAAGAGTGAGCGCAAATTTTTCCCGGGCTACGTCCTGGTCCAGATGGTGATGGATGAGACCACATGGCACCTGGTACGCAATGTACCGCGCGTCATGGGCTTCATCGGTGGCACTTCCGATCGTCCCGCTCCTATCTCCGATAAAGAAGCGGATGCCATCCTCAATCGTCTGCAAGATGCCCACGACAAGCCGCGTCCGAAAACCCTGTTTGAACCGGGTGAAATGGTGCGGGTTGCCGATGGTCCGTTCGCCGACTTCAACGGTACTGTTGAAGAGGTGGACTACGAAAAGAGCCGCGTGAAGGTCTCCGTACTGATCTTCGGCCGCTCAACACCGGTAGAACTGGATTTTGGTCAGGTCGAGAAAGGCTGATTAATCTCTGTACGTTTAACGGTTGTCAGGGGGAGCGATTATCTCTATAATTCGCTGCCCCTTTATTTGTTGGGGAGCCGTTTGCAGGAGCATGTCTCCGAGGCGTTAGAACCCATTTTTGAGGTATTTTTGTAATGGCTAAGAAAGTCACAGCTTATATCAAGCTGCAAGTTAAGGCTGGCAGTGCTAACCCCAGCCCTCCCGTTGGTCCTGCTCTGGGTCAGCACGGTGTGAACATCATGGAATTCTGTAAGGCATTCAACGCCCGTACAGAAAAGCTGGAAAAAGGTTCTCCGACTCCGGTCGTGATCACCGTTTACAGCGACCGTTCCTTCACCTTCGAAACCAAGACTCCGCCCGCTTCCTTCCTGCTGAAGAAAGCCGCTGGTATCCAGTCTGGTTCCGCCAAGCCGAACAAAGACAAGGTTGGTAAGGTGACTGTGGCTCAGCTGCAAGAAATCGCCAAGACCAAAGAGCCGGATATGACTGGTGCCGATCTGGATGCAAAAGTACGTTGCATCGCCGGTTCCGCTCGTTCCATGGGCCTGGTAGTGGAGGAGTAAGACAATGGCTAAACTGTCCAAGCGTATGCGCGTTATTCGCGAAAAAGTTGACGGTACCAAAGAGTACTCCATCAACGAAGCCATTGCCCTGCTGAAAGAACTGGCTACTGCCAAGTTCGTTGAAAGCGTTGACGTTGCCGTTAACCTGGGTATCGATGCTCGTAAATCCGACCAGAACGTACGTGGTGCAACTGTACTGCCGCACGGTACCGGTCGTGACATCCGTGTCGCCGTGTTCACCCAGGGTGCCAACGCCGAAGCCGCCAAGGCTGCCGGTGCTGAACTGGTTGGTATGGACGACCTGGCCGAGCTGGTCAAGAAAGGCGAGATGAACTTCGACGTCGTGATCGCATCCCCGGATGCCATGCGCGTTGTTGGTCAACTGGGCCAGATCCTGGGCCCGCGCGGCCTGATGCCGAACCCGAAGGTTGGTACCGTGACTCCGAACGTAGCCGAAGCCGTCAAGAACGCCAAGGCTGGTCAGGTTCGTTACCGTAACGACAAGAACGGTATCATTCACACCACCCTGGGCAAGGTCTCTTTCAACGAAGTTCAGCTGAAAGAAAACCTCGAAGCACTGCTGGTTGCCTTGAAGAAGGCCAAGCCGTCCTCCGCCAAGGGTGTATTCATCAAGAAAGTCAGCATCTCCACCACCATGGGTGCCGGTGTTGCCGTAGACCAAGCTTCCCTGGAAGCGCAGGCCTAATTGATGGGTTTTACAAGGCGCAAAATTTAATCTATAATTTTGCGCCTTGATTGGTTGGGGGTTTCGACCTCCGTCCAAGACCGCAGGAGGCCGCAGGGCCTTAATTTTTCCTGCGTAGACGGTGCCGGAAACCCAGCGAGAAAGATTCTTTCTCTTCTGGAATCCTGCTACCGCATCGTTCCCCTCTGTTGTAAAGGTAGGGGGGATGTGTCAGTACTGGGTCAACAGACCCGGATTCAATCCAGGAGTTAAGCCAATGGCATTGGGACTCGAAGACAAAAAGGCAATTGTTGCTGAAGTCAACGAAGCTGCCAAAGGCGCTCTTTCTGCAGTTGTAGCCGATTCTCGCGGCGTCACTGTAGACAAGATGACCGTCCTGCGTAAGACCGCTCGTGAAGCTGGTGTGTATATGCGCGTTGTGCGTAACACCCTGCTGCGTCGCGCGGTAGAAGGTACCGAATACGAGTGCCTGAACGACGCATTTACCGGTCCTACCTTGATTGCTTTCTCCAACGAACACCCGGGCGCTGCCGCTCGTCTGTTCAAAGAGTTTGCCAAAGCGAACCAAAAGTTCGAAATCAAGGCTGGCGCTTTTAACGGTGAGTTTATCGCCGCAGCACAAATTGATCGTCTGGCCACGCTGCCGACCTACGAAGAAGCAATTGCGAAGTTGATGGCTACCATGAAGGAAGCCTCTGCTGGCAAGCTGGTTCGTACTATCGCTGCTGTTCGCGACCAGAAACAAGCTGCTGCTTGATTCTCGCCTATCTAGGCTGTTTGAGTTTATTCAACATCAGGAATTTTTGTCATGTCTATCACTAAAGACCAAATCATCGAAGCCGTTGCTTCCATGTCCGTAATGGAAGTTGTTGAGCTGATCGAAGCTATGGAAGAGAAGTTCGGTGTTTCTGCCGCTGCTGCCGTCATGGCCGGCCCGGCTGCTGCTGAAGCAGTAGAAGAGAAGACCGAGTTCGACGTAGTTCTGACTGCTGCTGGCGCCAACAAAGTTGCCGTCATCAAGGCCGTTCGTGGCGCTACCGGTCTGGGCCTGAAAGAAGCCAAGGACCTGGTAGAAGCTGCTCCGACCAATCTGAAAGAAGCCGTGTCCAAGGACGAAGCTGAAGCTCTGAAGAAAGAGCTGGAAGCTGCCGGTGCTTCTGTTGAGATCAAATAATCTGCATTTATGTAGATTAGCCTGATAAAACAGGCTAGGGCTGGTGAATGTTTGTTCACCAGCCTTTTTGCGCTGTAGACTGAGAGCATTTCACACCGTTTACGACTCTCGGTGCACCAGCAATCCGGACCGCTTCATCGTCCGGGCCAACACAAAACGGTGTTGAGACAGAGCTGTCCCGCGGGACAGAGTGGGTCACTTATCAGCGAGCTGAGGAACCCTATGGTTTACTCTTATACCGAAAAAAAACGCATTCGTAAGGACTTCGGTAAGCGAGACCAGGTACTGGACACGCCTTATCTGTTGTCCATTCAGCTGGACTCCTTCAAGCAGTTCATCGAGGCCGACCCGGAAGGTGAATATGGCCTAGAGGCCGCTTTCCGTAGCGTTTTCCCGATCACCAGTTACTCCGGTAGTGCTGAGCTTCAGTATGTCAGCTATCGCCTGGGTGAGCCGGTATTTGACGTAAAAGAATGCCAGATCCGTGGAGTGACCTACTCCGCGCCGCTGCGTGTCAAGCTTCGTATGGTTCTGTACGACCGTGAAGCAGCTGCCGGCACCGTCAAAGATATCAAGGAACAAGAAGTATACATGGGCGAAATTCCGCTCATGACCGAAAACGGCACCTTTGTCATCAATGGTACCGAGCGGGTTATCGTCTCCCAGCTGCACCGCAGCCCGGGCGTCTTCTTCGACCACGATAAAGGCAAAACACATTCATCCGGTAAGGTACTGTATAACGCCCGCGTTATCCCCTACCGTGGCTCCTGGCTGGACTTCGAGTTCGATGCGAAAGACAACCTGTTTGTCCGTATCGACCGTCGTCGCAAACTGCCGGCCTCCATTATTCTGCGCGCCCTGGACTTCAGCTCCGAAGAAATCCTGGCCACCTTCTTCGAGACCATAGGTTTCGAGGTCAAGGATGGCAAGTTGATGATGGATCTGGTGCCCGAGCGCCTGCGTGGCGAAACCGCGACCTTCGACATCATTGCCAATGGCGCCGTGGTGGTCGAGACCGGTCGTCGTGTCACCGCGCGTCACATCCGCCAGCTGGAAAAAGACGGCATCACCCAGATCGAGGTGCCGGTCGAGTATGTTGTTGGCAAAGTTGCTGCCAAAAACTACGCGCACCCGCAGACTGGTGAAATGGTCGTCACTGCCAACCAGGCCCTGAGCCTGGAAGCGGTAGCCAACCTGTCCCAAGCCGGCTTCAAGCACTTCGAGGTTCTGTTCACCAACGAACTGGACCACGGTGCCTACATGTCCGAGACCCTGCGTATCGACTCCAGCTCCAGCCGCCTGGAAGCCCTGGTCGAGATCTATCGCATGATGCGTCCGGGCGAGCCGCCCACTCGCGAAGCGGCCGAACAGCTGTTCGAGAACCTGTTCTTCTCTTCCGAGCGTTACGACCTGTCTACCGTGGGTCGGATGAAGTTCAACCGCCGTCTGGGTCGTGAAGACGAGACCGGCGTCGGCGTGCTGACCAAGGACGACATCGTCGAGGTCATGAAGCGTCTGATCGACATCCGTAACGGCAACGACGAAGTGGACGATATCGACCACCTGGGCAACCGTCGTATTCGTTCCGTCGGTGAAATGGCCGAGAACCAGTTCCGCGTCGGTCTGGTCCGTGTCGAGCGTGCGGTGAAGGAGCGCCTGTCTTTGGGCGATCTGGACACCCTGATGCCGCAGGATCTGATCAACGCCAAGCCGATCTCCGCCGCGGTCAAAGAGTTCTTCGGTTCCAGCCAGCTGTCCCAGTTCATGGATCAGAACAACCCGCTGTCCGAAGTGACCCACAAGCGCCGTATCTCCGCGCTGGGCCCGGGCGGTCTGACCCGTGAGCGTGCCGGCTTCGAAGTTCGAGACGTACACCCGACCCACTACGGCCGTCTGTGCCCCATCGAAACGCCGGAAGGTCCGAACATCGGTCTGATCAACTCGCTGTCTGTGTATTCCCGCACCAACGAGTACGGTTTCCTCGAGACCCCGTACCGCAAGGTCATCGACGGTGTGATCACCGACGAAGTGGACTACTTGTCCGCGATCGAAGAAGGCAAGTACGTGATCGCCCAGGCCAACGCCGCGACCACCGAAGATGGCCGTCTGAAAGATGAGCTGATCCCGTGCCGTCACAAGGGTGAATCCACCTTTATGAACGCCGACCAGATCCAGTATATGGACGTGAGCCCGCAACAGATCGTCTCTGTGGCAGCGGCCCTGATCCCCTTCCTGGAGCACGATGATGCTAACCGAGCCCTGATGGGTTCGAACATGCAACGTCAGGCCGTACCAACCCTGCGCGCCGACAAGCCGCTGGTAGGTACCGGTATGGAACGCGCCGTGGCCGTCGACTCCGGTGTTACCGTGGTGGCCAAGCGTGGCGGCATGATCGACTACGTCGACGCCTCCCGTATCGTTATCAAGGTCAACGAGGATGAGCTGCTGCCTGGCGAAGCCGGCATCGACATCTACAACTTGACCAAGTACACCCGTTCCAACCAGAACACCTGTATCAACCAGCGTCCGTGCGTGATGTTGGGCGAACCGGTGATGGCGGGCGACGTGCTGGCTGACGGTCCGTCCACCGACCTGGGTGAACTGGCGCTGGGTCAGAACCTGCGCGTCGCGTTCATGCCGTGGAACGGTTACAACTTCGAAGACTCGATCCTGGTGAACGAGCGCGTGGTTCAGGAAGATCGCCTGACTACCATCCACATCCAGGAACTGGCCTGTATCTCCCGCGACACCAAGCTGGGTCCGGAAGAGATCACTGCCGACATCCCGAACGTGGGTGAAGCCGCTCTGTCCAAGCTGGACGAGTCCGGTATCGTCTACGTGGGTGCGGAAGTGAAGGGCGGCGACATCCTGGTCGGCAAGGTAACACCCAAGGGTGAAACCCAGCTGACCCCGGAAGAGAAGCTGCTGCGCGCCATCTTCGGTGAGAAGGCGTCCGACGTGAAGGACTCTTCCCTGCGTGTGCCGAACGGTGTGTACGGTACCGTGGTTGACGTGCAGGTCTTTACCCGCGATGGCGTGGAAAAAGACAAGCGCGCCAAAGAAATCGAAGAGATGCAGCTGAAGGAAGCGAAGAAGGACTTGACCGAAGAGTTCAAGATCCTGGAAGACGGCATTTTCGGCCGTTCCCGCAACCTGCTGCTGGCCGCCGGTTACAGCGAAGATCGTCTGAACAAGCTGGATCGTTCCAAGTGGTTTGAACTGGCCATCGAAGATGAAGCCAAGCAAATCGAGCTGGAACAGATCGCTGAACAGCACGTTGAGCTGAAGGCCGAGTTCGACAAGAAATTCGAGAACAAGCGTCGCAAGATCATCCAGGGCGATGATCTGGCGCCGGGCGTACTGAAGATCGTCAAGGTCTATCTGGCCGTCAAGCGTCGCATCCAGCCGGGTGACAAGATGGCGGGTCGTCACGGTAACAAGGGTGTTATCTCCAAGATCTGCCCGGTCGAGGATATGCCCCATGACGAATACGGCCGTCCGGTCGACATCGTACTGAACCCGCTGGGCGTACCGTCCCGTATGAACATCGGTCAGATCCTCGAAGTGCATCTGGGCCTCGCGGCCAAGGGCATCGGCGAGAAGATCGACCGCATGATCAAGGATCAGCGCGAGCTGCACGAGATGCGCGAGTTCCTGCAGCAGGTCTATGACCTGGGCGAGAAGGACTCCCAGCAAGTGAACATCGCCGAGCTGTCTGACGACGACGTGCGCACCCTGGTGGGTAACCTGCGTAAGGGTCTGCCGGTCGCTACACCTGTCTTTGATGGCGCCAAAGAGCGTGAAATCAAGGCCTTGCTGAAGCTGGCCGATCTGCCGGAATCCGGTCAGATCTCCCTGTACGACGGTCGTACCGGCAACGCCTTCGAGCGCAAAGTCACCGTGGGTTACATGTACATGCTGAAGCTGAACCACCTGGTAGACGACAAGATGCACGCGCGTTCTACCGGTTCCTACAGCCTGGTTACCCAGCAGCCGCTGGGTGGTAAGGCGCAGTTCGGTGGTCAGCGGTTCGGTGAGATGGAAGTGTGGGCCCTGGAGGCTTACGGTGCGGCATATACCCTGCAGGAAATGCTGACCGTCAAGTCTGACGATGTGAACGGCCGTACCAAGATGTACAAGAACATCGTGGATGGCGACCACCGTATGGAGCCGGGCATGCCCGAATCCTTCAACGTATTGCTGAAGGAAATCCGCTCTCTGGGTATCAACATCGAGCTGGACGAAGAGTAAGAGCTCGCTCTTATTGTTCGAGAATTGACGTGGGCGCCCCGCTGTTTCGGCAGCTGGGGCGCCGAGGTTAGACTCCTGACAGGGGAAACACGTGAAAGACTTACTCAAGTTTTTGAAGGCTCAGACCAAGACCGAAGAGTTTGACAGTATCAAGATCGGTCTGGCCTCTCCTGACATGATCCGCTCCTGGTCATTTGGTGAGGTCAAAAAGCCTGAGACCATCAACTACCGGACTTTCAAGCCGGAGCGTGATGGTCTGTTCTGCGCCCGTATCTTCGGACCGGTGAAGGACTACGAGTGTCTGTGCGGCAAGTACAAGCGCCTGAAACACCGTGGTGTGATCTGTGAGAAGTGCGGCGTAGAAGTGACCCAGACCAAGGTCCGTCGTGAGCGCATGGGCCACATCGAGCTGGCCAGCCCGACTGCCCACATCTGGTTCCTGAAGTCCCTGCCGTCCCGTATCGGTCTGCTGCTGGACATGACCCTGCGTGACATCGAGCGCGTGCTGTATTTCGAATCCTATGTGGTGATCGAACCCGGCATGACCAACCTCGAGCGCAGCCAGATGCTGTCCGAAGAGAACTATCTGGACGCACTGGAAGAGTGGGGCGACGAATTCGATGCCAAGATGGGTGCCGAGGCCATTCTGGCCCTGCTGCGCGCCATCGATCTGGAAGGCGAAGTCAAAGCCATGCGTGAGGAGCTGGATCAGACCAACTCCGAGACCAAGCGCAAGAAGACCACCAAGCGTCTGAAGCTGATGGAAGCCTTCCTGCAGTCCGGCAACAAGCCGGAGTGGATGATCATGACAGTGCTGCCCGTGCTGCCGCCGGACCTGCGTCCGCTGGTACCGCTGGACGGCGGCCGTTTCGCGACCTCCGATCTGAACGATCTGTACCGTCGCGTGATCAACCGTAACAACCGTCTGAAGCGTCTGCTGGACCTGGCGGCTCCGGACATCATCGTGCGCAACGAAAAGCGCATGCTGCAAGAGTCTGTGGATGCCCTGCTGGACAACGGCCGTCGTGGTCGTGCCATCACCGGTTCCAACAAGCGCCCGCTGAAATCCCTGGCCGACATGATCAAGGGTAAGCAAGGTCGTTTCCGTCAGAACCTGCTGGGTAAACGTGTCGACTACTCCGGTCGTTCCGTTATCACCGTAGGTCCGACCCTGCGTCTGCATCAGTGCGGTCTGCCGAAGAAGATGGCGCTGGAGCTGTTCAAGCCCTTCATCTATGGCAAGCTGGAATCCCGCGGTCTGGCGACCACCATCAAGGCCGCCAAGAAGATGGTGGAGCGCGAAGAAGCCGTCGTTTGGGACATCCTAGACGAAGTGATCCGCGAACACCCGGTCCTGCTGAACCGTGCACCGACCCTGCACCGTCTGGGTATCCAGGCGTTTGAACCGACCCTGATCGAAGGCAAGGCCATCCAGCTGCACCCGCTCGTCTGTGCCGCCTATAACGCGGACTTCGACGGTGACCAGATGGCGGTCCACGTACCGCTGACCCTGGAAGCCCAGCTGGAAGCGCGCGCCCTGATGATGTCCACCAACAACATCCTGTCGCCCGCCTCCGGTGAGCCGATCATCGTTCCTTCCCAGGACGTGGTCTTGGGTCTGTACTACATGACCCGTGCCCGCATCAACGCCAAGGGCGAAGGCATGGTGCTGTCCGGTCCGAAAGAGGCCGAGAAGGTCTACCGTGCCGGTCTGGCCGACCTGCATGCTCGCGTCAAGTGCCGCATCACCGAGTACGTGAAGAACGAAGCCGGTGAGCTGGTTGCCAAGACCGAGATGAAGAACACCACAGTTGGTCGTGCGATCCTGAGCCTGATCCTGCCCAAAGGCATGGAATACGCGCTGATCGATGAGCCCAAGGTGCTGACTGCCGCCGAACAGGCCGATCTGGATGCCAACCCGCAGAACTGGATAAAGTGCGTCTCCAACAAGGCGCTGGGCAAGAAGCTCATCTCCCGTCTGCTGAACACCTGCTATCGCAAGCAGGGCCTGAAGGACACCGTCATCTTCGCTGACCAGCTGATGTACACCGGTTTCCACTACGCGGCCCTGTCCGGTGCGTCCGTTGGTATCGATGACATGGTCATCCCGGACGCCAAGAAAGACATCATCGCCGCCGCTGAAGCCGAAGTCGCCGAGATCCAGGACCAGTTCCTGTCCGGTCTGGTGACCGCAGGCGAGCGCTACAACAAGGTTATCGATATCTGGGCCAGCGCGAACGATCGCGTCTCCAAGGCCATGATGGACAACCTGTCCAAGGAGCGTAACGTCAACTCCCTGGGCGATGAGGAAGAGCAGGCCTCCTTCAACAGCATCTTCATGATGGCCGACTCCGGTGCGCGGGGTTCCGCCGCCCAGATCCGTCAGCTGGCCGGTATGCGTGGCCTGATGGCGAAACCGGATGGCTCCATCATCGAAACGCCGATCGTGGCGAACTTCCGTGAAGGTCTGAACGTACTGCAGTACTTCATCTCCACTCACGGTGCTCGTAAGGGTCTGGCGGATACCGCATTGAAGACCGCGAACTCCGGTTACCTGACCCGTCGTCTGGTTGACGTGGCCCAGGACATGGTGATCACCGAGGACGATTGCGGCACTACCGACGGTCTGTGGATGACTCCGCTGATCGAAGGTGGCGACGTGGTCGAGCCGCTGCGTGAGCGCGTGCTGGGTCGTGTGGTGGCCGAAGACGTCATCAAGCCGGGTACCGAGGATGAAGTGCTGGTAGCGCGCAACACCCTGCTCGACGAGCAGCTGTGTGACCTGCTGGAGCGCAACTCCGTCGACCGCGTGAAGGTACGTTCCGCCATCACCTGTGAGACCGACTTCGGCAACTGTGCTCACTGCTACGGCCGTGATCTGGCCCGTGGTCACCTGGTTAACAAGGGTGAGGCTGTCGGTGTTATCGCCGCCCAGTCCATCGGTGAGCCGGGTACCCAGCTGACGATGCGTACCTTCCACATCGGTGGTGCCGCATCCCGAGCGGCTGCCGAGAGCAGCATCCAGGTGAAGAACACCGGTAGTATCAAGCTGCAGAACGCCAAGTTCGTTCTGAACAACTCTGACAAGCTGGTTATCACCTCCCGTTCTACCGAGCTGACCATCATGGATGAGATGGGCCGTACCAAGGAAAGCCACAAGCTGCCTTACGGTTCCGTCCTGGAAGTGAAGGATGGCCAGGCCGTGAGCGCCGGTGATACCGTCGCGAACTGGGACCCGCACACCCACCCGATCATCACCGAAGTGGCGGGTCGTCTGCACTTCGAACACATGATCGATGGCGTGACCATCACTCGTCAGACCGACGAGCTGACCGGTCTCTCCTCCATCGTCGTGCTGGACGTCAACGAGCGTCCGAGCGCCGGTAAAGAGATGCGTCCGACCGTGAAACTGGTCGACCTGAACGGCAAGGATGTGATGATCCCGGGCACCGACGTTCCCGCCCAGTACTTCCTGCCGGGCAAGGCGATTGTGAACCTGGAAGATGGCGCCAACGTGGGCGTGGGTGACGCGGTTGCGCGTATCCCGCAAGAGTCCAGTGGTACCAAGGACATCACCGGTGGTCTGCCGCGCGTTGCGGATCTGTTCGAAGCACGTCAGCCGAAAGAGCCGGCCATTCTGGCCGAAATCTCCGGCACCATCTCCTTCGGGAAAGAGACCAAGGGCAAGCGCCGTCTGGTCATCACCCCGACCGACGGTGGCGAGATCTACGAAGAGATGATTCCGAAGTGGCGTCACCTCAACGTGTTCGAAGGTGAAAAAGTTGAGAAGGGTGAAGTCCTGGCGGACGGTCCTGAGTCTGCTCACGACATCCTGCGTCTGCGCGGTATCAGCCCGGTCGCCAACTACATCGCCAACGAAGTGCAGGACGTTTATCGTCTGCAGGGCGTTAAGATCAACGACAAGCACATCGAAGTCATCGTGCGTCAGATGCTTCGCAAGTGCGAGATCCTGAGCGCCGGCGACACCGACCTCATCGAAGGCGAGCAGGTTGAAGTGGCCCGTGTGAAGATTGCCAACCGTAAACTGGTTGCCGAAGGCAAGACCCCGGCTACCTACCGTCACATCCTGATGGGTATTACCAAGGCATCTCTGAGCACCGAGTCCTTCATCTCCGCGGCTTCCTTCCAGGAAACCACCCGGGTTCTGACCGAAGCGGCCGTTGGCGGCAAGCGCGACGAACTGCGTGGCCTGAAAGAGAACGTGATCGTGGGTCGTCTGATCCCGGCGGGTACCGGCTTTGCCTACCACCACAGCCGGATCAACCAGCGTGCCGCCGCAGCCCGTGCTGTTGGTGTACCGCAGGTGACTGCCGATGAGGCTCAGCAAAATCTGGCGGATCTGCTCAACGCAGCCGGCAGCTTTGACGAAGAGTAATCTTCCGCTGCAGTGATCGAAAAGGGCCCCTTCTAGGGGCCCTTTTTTCGTTCAGCTCACGGCCGCCAGCCTGCACCGGGCTGGGGCAGGGGATGATCCAGTGCAAGGTTATAGAGCAAAAAATCAAAAAAAGTTGACATTGACCCCTCGCAATTGAAAACTCGGGAAAGTTGAATGGGTATTACAGGGGTAGAACATGGCTGTCGGTATCGAGGAAGTACTGCTTCCCGAAGAGCAACTGAGCGGTCGCGCTTTTACAGACGAAGACAGGGAATTGTTGCGTTCATATGGGGGCCTCATCGATGGCCTGGCCGATCTGTTCGGCAAGCACTGCGAGGTGGTGCTCCACTCCCTGGAAAATCTGCATGAGTCCGTGATCCAAATCGCGAATGGTTTCAATACGGGTCGTACTCTGGGGGCGCCGATCACCGATCTCGCCCTGCGCATGCTCAAGGACATCGAGAGCACGGGCCAGGATCACACCCAGAGTTATTTTGCCCGCAGCCGGACCGGTGCCCTGATGAAATCGAGCACCATCGCCATCCGCAACCGCGACAAGCAGGTGATCGGTCTTATCTGCATCAACCTGCACATCAATGCGCCCTTCCACGAGTTCGTGGCCGAGTTCTTCCCGACCCCGCAGCAGGTGGAGCGCCAATCGCCGGAGACCTTCGCCAACAGTGTCGAGGAGCTGGTCGCCCAGACGGTGGACAACACCATCGACGAGATCAACCGCGATCCCTCCGTGGCCAACAACGCGAAGAACCGTTTTATCGTGACCCAGTTGTTCGAGAAGGGCATATTTGATATCAAGGACTCGATCAACCTAGTCGCCGACAAGCTGAATATTTCCAAACATACCGTGTATCTCTACATCCGACAGCGCAAGCAGGGTGAAGAAGAGAGCGAGTAAGCGCCATAGATAGGGGATAGATAACAATGGCTAAAGAAGTGATTGCAACCGACAAGGCGCCAGCCGCAATTGGCCCTTATGTTCAGGCGACCAAGCTGGGTGAGCTGGTGTTCACCTCAGGGCAGATCCCGCTCGATCCTGCCACCATGGACATAGTCGCCGGTGGCATCGAAGCTCAGGCCGAACAGGTGATGAAGAATCTGGTTGCAGTATTGAAGGCTGCAGGGGCGGATACCAGCAAGGTGCTGAAGACCACCTGCTTCCTGAGCGACATGAACAACTTCGTGGCCTTCAACCAGGTGTATGCCCGCTACTTCGGGGAGTCCGCTCCCGCACGCTCCTGCGTGGAAGTGGCGCGCCTGCCCAAGGACGTCCTGGTCGAAGTGGAAGCCATTGCTCATCTCTGAGCCTCTGTATTGGCAGAAGCCCCTCCCAGGAGGGGCTTTTTCGTCTTTGAGGTAGAATGGTTGCATACCCTTGCAGGAGTCCGGACATGAGTCTGAATTTTGCGCTGCTGGTCACCGGGCCCGCCTATGGTACCCAGACGGCCAGCACCGCCTATCGCTTCGCCCTGAGCCTCGTTGGGCAGGGGCACCGTTTGTCTCATCTGTTCTTCTATCAGGATGGGGTTCACAACGGCAACGGTCTGCATGCCCCGGCCAGCGATGAGACCGATCTGGTTGCGCTGTGGCGTGAATTGGCGCAGGCACAAGGCATCGCTATCGATGTGTGCGTGGCTGCGGCGATGCGACGTGGAGTGATCGACGAGACGGAGGCGAGGAGTGCAGGCAAATCCCAGTTCAATCTGCAGGCGCCCTTTCGCCTGAGCGGCCTGGGCCAGTTGGCCGAGGCCAGCCTGACTGCCGATCGCTTCGTCCAGTTCTAGGGGGTGACATGACCAAGATAGCTTTTATCTGTCGGCGTGGTCCCCATGGCTCGGCGAGCGGTCGGGAGGGGCTGGATGCCCTGCTGGCGACCTCGGCCCTGACGGAGTCTCTGGCCCTCTTCCTGATGGGAGACGGCGTATTGCAGCTGGTGAAGGAGCAGTCGCCCCAGGCGACACTGCAGCGTCACTATGCCCCGACCTTCAAGATGCTGGAACTGTATGACATCGAGGAGGTCTACGTCTGCGCGGTGTCGCTGGCCGAGCGCGGGCTGACGGTGGCGGATCTGCTGATCCCCGTGACCCTGTTGTCCCCCGCTGAGATCCGCCGTTCCTGGGACGATTTCACCACCCATATCTGCTTCTGAGGTACCCATGATACAGATGGTATTGAACTCTCCCTTCCAGAGTCAGGACCTCGAACAGGCGCTGCGCTATCGTCGGGAAGAGGATCTGCTGGTGCTAATGCAGGACGCCGTGGTGGCCACGGTGGCGCCGTCGTGGCGTGCACGGCTGGCCGGCATTCCGCTCTATGTCATGGTGGAAGACTTGCAGGCGAGGGGATTGTCATCCGGGATCGGGATGGAACTCGACATGCCCGGTTTGATCAGCCTGATCGCCGAACATGGATCGCCGCAGACCTGGGCCAGCTAGTTTGTGTTTTCACGATATAACTCAGGTGCTTAGCATAATGGTAACGGACTGTCATTTGCCATTTCGGTGCACAAATTGTATAAATCTTGACTCCCCAGACAACAGGGCATAAAATTTCGCGTCCCCGTATCTGCGGGGAGGATTTTTCACACGTTTATGAAGTCATTATCAGGAGCCTTTTGATGGCAACTATTAACCAGTTGGTTCGCAAGCCACGCACCAAGCTCGTTGTGAAAAGCAACGTGCCGGCGTTGGAAGCGTGCCCTCAGAAGCGTGGCGTATGCACCCGTGTATACACCACCACCCCGAAGAAGCCTAACTCTGCACTGCGTAAAGTATGCCGTGTACGTCTGACCAACGGCTTCGAAGTCACCTCCTACATCGGTGGTGAAGGTCACAACCTGCAGGAACACTCCGTTGTTCTGATCCGTGGCGGTCGTGTAAAGGACTTGCCAGGTGTTCGTTATCACACCGTTCGTGGTGCGTTGGACTGTGCCGGTGTTAAAGACCGTAAGCAGGCTCGCTCCAAGTACGGCGTGAAGCGTCCGAAAGCTTAATGGTTCTCCGTTAAGTAAGGCCAAACGTTAATTCGTTTCTAGTTAGATAACTTTCTAGTTTTGGGTAACCCCTGAAGTTACGGAGAATTTGAAATGCCAAGACGTCGTGTTGTTGGTCAGCGTAAAATCCTGCCGGATCCCAAGTTCGGATCTGAGCTGCTGGCTAAATTTGTCAACGTAGTAATGGTTGACGGTAAGAAATCTGTTGCAGAAGCCATCGTATATGGCGCCCTGGACATCATTGCCACCAAATCTGGCAAAGAGCACCTGGCCCTGTTCGAAGTCGCTCTGGACAACATTCGTCCGGCGGTCGAGGTTAAATCTCGTCGCGTCGGTGGTGCAACCTATCAGGTGCCGGTAGAAGTTCGTCCGGTACGTCGCAACGCCCTGGCAATGCGCTGGTTGGTTGATGCCGCTCGTAAACGTGGTGAAAAATCAATGGCTCAGCGTTTGGCTGGCGAGCTGCTGGATGCCGCTGAGAATAAGGGTTCGTCTGTCAAGAAACGTGAAGACGTTCACCGTATGGCTGAAGCGAACAAGGCCTTCGCTCACTTCCGCTGGTAATCCGCTTGCGCAGGGTCTTCTGGCTCTGCGCACCTTTAATTATCTGGGGACAAGTGCCCTAGTAAGAGGATGACAATGGCTCGTACAACCCCCATTGAGCGTTATCGTAACATCGGTATCTCCGCTCACATCGACGCCGGTAAGACTACTACTACCGAGCGCGTCCTGTTTTACACCGGCGTAAGTCACAAGATCGGTGAAGTTCACGATGGCGCCGCCACCATGGACTGGATGGAACAGGAACAAGAGCGTGGTATCACCATCACCTCCGCCGCGACCACCGCTTTCTGGTCCGGTATGGGTAAACAGTTCCAACCGCACCGTATCAACATCATCGATACCCCGGGCCACGTTGACTTTACTATCGAAGTAGAGCGCTCCATGCGTGTTCTGGATGGCGCCGTGATGGTGTACTGTGCCGTAGGTGGCGTACAGCCCCAGTCTGAAACCGTATGGCGTCAGGCTAACAAGTACAAGGTTCCCCGTATCGCGTTCGTCAACAAGATGGACCGTACCGGTGCCAACTTCCTGCGCTGCGTTGAGCACATCAAGACCCGTCTGAAAGGCAACCCGGTTCCGCTGCAACTGAACATCGGTTCAGAAGAGAACTTCAAGGGTGTTATCGACCTGGTCAAGATGAAGGCCATCAACTGGAGCGAAGCCGACCAGGGCGTTTCCTTCGACTACGAAGACGTGCCGGCCGAGCTGCTGGAACAAGCGCAAGAAATGCGCATGAACCTGGTTGAAGCCGCTGCCGAAGCGTCTGAAGACCTGATGGAAAAATACCTGGGTGGTGAAGAACTGACCGAGGAAGAGATCAAGAAGGCTCTTCGTCAGCGCGTTCTGAACAACGAAATCATCCTGGTTACCTGTGGCTCCGCGTTCAAGAACAAGGGCGTACAGGCCATGCTGGATGCCGTGGTCGAGTACCTGCCGGCGCCGACCGACGTTGCTGCTATCGACGGTCTGAAGCTGGACGGCGAGACCAAGGACGAGCGTCACGCTTCCGATGACGAGCCGTTCTCCGCTCTGGCGTTCAAGATTGCTACCGACCCGTTCGTGGGCAACCTGACCTTCTTCCGCGTTTACTCCGGTGTGGTTAACTCCGGTGACTCTGTGCTGAACTCCGTCAAAGAGAAGCGCGAGCGTTTTGGCCGTATCGTTCAGATGCACGCCAACAAGCGTGAAGAGATCAAAGAAGTTCGTGCGGGCGACATCGCCGCAGCCATCGGTCTGAAGGACGTCACCACCGGTGACACCCTGTGTGACGAAAACGCCCCGATCATCCTGGAGCGTATGGAATTCCCGGAGCCGGTAATCTCCATTGCCGTTGAGCCGAAATCCAAGGCTGACCAGGAGAAGATGGGTCTGGCTCTGGGTCGTCTGGCTCAGGAAGATCCGTCCTTCCGTGTATGGACCGACGAAGAATCTGGCCAGACCATCATCGCCGGTATGGGTGAGCTGCACCTGGACATCATCGTTGACCGTATGCGTCGCGAGTTCAAGGTAGAAGCGAACGTAGGTAAGCCGCAGGTTGCCTACCGTGAAACCATCCGCACCACCGTCAAGGACATCGAAGGCAAGCATGCCAAGCAGTCCGGTGGTCGTGGTCAGTACGGTCACGTCGTTATCGACATGTACCCGCTGGAAGAAGGTAAAGCCTACGAATTCGTCAACGACATCAAGGGTGGCGTGATTCCGGGCGAATTCATTCCGGGCGTCGACAAGGGTATCCGCGAGCAGCTGAAGTCCGGCCCGCTGGCAGGTTATCCGGTAATGGACCTGGGCGTGCGTCTGCACTTCGGTTCTTACCACGATGTCGACTCTTCCGAACTGGCGTTCAAGATCGCTGCTTCTCTGGCGTTCAAGGCTGGCTTCATGAAGGCCAACCCGGTACTGCTCGAGCCGATCATGAAGGTCGAAGTCGAGACTCCGGAAGACTACATGGGCGACGTTATCGGTGACCTGAACCGTCGTCGCGGCCTGATCGAAGGCATGGAAGATGGCCCGTCCGGCAAGATCGTACGTGCTCTGGTGCCGCTGGCCGAGATGTTCGGTTACGCCACCTCCCTGCGTTCTGCTACCCAGGGTCGCGCTTCCTACGCCATGGAATTCGCCAAGTATCACGATGCCCCGACTAACGTCGCCCAGGCCGTGATCGAAGAGCGCAAATCCAAGTAATTTAAGATTCCCCGCCTACGACGGTAGGCGGGTTTAACCTAGAAGGACTACGTCGTGTCTAAAGAAAAATTTGAGCGTAATAAACCGCACGTAAACGTCGGCACCATCGGCCACGTTGACCA
>NZ_CDBN01000008.1 GCF_000820085.1 Aeromonas sanarellii | reverse complement strand
GCTCCCGCTTGTTCGTGAGATGACTCACGGTTTTCACCGATGCGGCCTCGGGGTGCGGAACCGCCAAAACGCGACTCCGATCACGCCCCACCGTCCCCTGATCCCCCCTTTTCCCCCTCTTGACCACAGAAATGGCCTCTCCCGACGCCGTTTCCTCCGGATTTCCGTTTCGAATCGGAAAAACCCTGCCTCCTCTCCGCCGCCCCCCCGCCTTAAGGTGCTCCCATCCTTTCTGCCAGCCTGGAGAGCAGACCTTGAATACCGACCCTCATGACAGTCCCCTGACCCCGGACAGCCCGGCGCTGCTGCGCAAGACCGATCTCACCCTGGCCCGCATCCACAACCTGCTGGCGGATCAGGGCATACGCCCCAACGAGGTGCAGCAGCAGATGCTGGCTTCCCACGTCAAGGCCATGGTGTGGCGCTCCCATAGCGGGGAATCCCTGCCGGAGGTCGACCTCAGCCTGTTCGAGGAGATCTCCCCCCTCTCCCTGCGGTTGGCGGAGCAGGTCGTCAGCTGGCTGGAGCGACTCGCCTACGAGGAGGCGCACCTGTTGTCCGTCCATTTCGAAGTTGCCAAAGAAAATGAGCTCAGCTCAGTCAAAGGAGAAAGCTAAATGACAACCATCAAACTCGTGATTGGAGATCGTCTCGGCAAGGGTCAGAAAGTGGGGGCGGGCGCAGAAGCCGCCGGTGCCACCGTGACCGTCATCCCCGGCATGGCCGCCGACATGAAGCTCGGTGACGTGATGAACAGGGAGCAGGCCGACCTTGGCATCTCCTTCTGCGGCAGCGGCGGCGCCGGTGCCATCACGGCCCAGACCAGGTACGGCTACAAGTGCCGCTACGGCATGCGCTCCATCGAGGAGGGCGTCACCGCCATCAACGAGGGGTGCGTGGTGCTGGGCTTCGGCTTCATGGACAAGGAAGAGCTGGGCCAGAAGCTGGTCGAGGCCTTCGCCAAGAAACACGGACGCGCCTGATGAAAGAGCTGTTCTCCACCCGGGTCACCGTCAGCGGCAAGGGGGCGACCCGCCAGCAGGCGTTTGCCGCCGCCCTCAGCCAGGTGCAACCCAGCCTGCTCAAGGAGAGCCCCAAGGTGATGCTGCGCATCGAACCGATTGAGGTCGAGGTGCTCGAGGCCGAGGAGTCAGTACGGGTGGAGAAGTTCCTGTTCTTCTTCCTGCCACGCCAGCGCCGCGAGTTCCGGGTCCGGCTGGCGATCACCGTCAAGGTCACCAGCCTGGATGTCGACAAGGTGGATTTCACCCGGATCTGACCCCACAACCAAAAGGACAAGTTGGATGTTTCTAATCATTTTGATGAAGTCACTCATCATCGGCGGCCTGGTGGGCGTCGGGGTGGGGGCAGGTGCGGCGCGGATGTTCCACGCCCCGACCGTACAGGGCATGGGGGCCTTCCGTACCCTGGGCGAGCTCAACTCCTGCGAAGGGGATCCCGCCTCCCACTTCTCGTTCGGTCTGGGCTTCTTCTTCAACGCCTGGGCCTCCACGGTCGCGGCCGGCGCCTTCACCCAGGACGTGGATCACCGCATTCTGCCGAACTGGGGCGCGGCGGCCCTGATGATCAAGAACCGGGATCTCGCCACCACCCTGCACGACCCCAGGAAGATGGCCATCGCCTGCGGCATCATAGGTGCCATCGTGGTCGCCTTCCTCAACAGCACCGCCGCCGCCGTCCCCGCCGCCCTGCAGGTCACCGCGGTCAAGGTGCTGGTGCCGGCCGCCAACCTGCTGGTCAACACCGTCATGCCGGTGATCTTCTGGCTGGCCGCCATCGAGGCGGGCAAGAAGTCCGGCTTCTGGGCCACCATCTTCGGCGGTCTGGCCCAGCTCATCATGGGCAACGCGGTACCAGGCCTGGTGCTCGGCATCCTGATCGGCAAGGGGGTGGAAGAGAGCGGCTGGAACCACGTCACCCGCGTCATGATGAGCGCCATCGTGCTGCTGTTCGTGCTGAGCGGCTTCTTCCGCGGCTTCGACATGAAACTGATCGAGTCCTTCCACCTGGGGATCCCCCTGTGGCTGGAGAACGTCCACAACCTGCTGAGTGGCAAATAAGGGATCACACCATGGATGAGAAACTGAGAAACAACTTCTGGTATGCCGACTGGTCCTTCCCCATTTTCGTCGGTCTGCTCTCTTCCGGCGTCTTCGCCGGTACCCATATGTTCTACCTCTACGGGGTCGGTGCCTTCAACGAGGTGGCCTTCGTTGCCATGCTCAAGGCCGGGATGGACACCGGCGCCTACGGTGCGGTGGCCGCCTTCGGCGCCAGCTTCCTGTTCGCCCGCATCATAGAGGGCTCCCTGGTGGGGATCCTGGACATCGGCGGCGCCATCCAGACCGGGGTCGGCCTTGGCGTGCCCGCCCTGCTGCTGGGGGCAGGCATCGTCTATCCGGTGGAAAACTTCACCGCCTCCCTGATCACCGGCATGGGGATTGGTCTGGCCATCGGCTATGTGATCATCCTGGCGCGCAAGTTCACCATCAACCAGAGCGACTCCACCTACGGGGCGGACGTCATGATGGGGGCCGGCAACAGCTCGGGCCGCTTCCTCGGCCCCCTCATCATCCTCTCCGCCATGGGGGCCTCCATCCCCATCGGCATCGGATCCCTGCTGGGCGCCCTGGTGTTCTACCTCTGGGAGAAGCCCATCACGGGTGGCGCCATCCTGGGAGCCATGCTGTTCGGCACCTTCTTCCCCATCGCCCTGGCATAAGCCCGGAATCACCGCCGCCCCTCGGGGCGGCCTTGTCGAGGCCATCAGCATGTACGACATGATCATCAGGGCGGGACGCCTGGGAAACGGGCAGCTTGTCGACATCGCCATCCTGGACGGAAGGATAGCGGCCCTGGGTGCGCTGCCAGAGACCACGGAGGCGAAGCAAACCCTCACTCTGGCCGGACAGGTGCATGTGAGCGCCGGCTGGATCGACGGCCACACCCACTGCTATCCCGCCTCCCCCATCTATTGCGATGAACCGGACAAGGTGGGGGTGGCGTCCGGCGTCACCACCGTCATCGACGCCGGCAGCACGGGCGCCGACGACGTGGACGACTTCCAGCGCATAGCCGCCACCTGCAAGACCCGGGTCCACGCCCTGCTCAACATCTCCCGCATCGGCCTGCTGCGCCAAAACGAGCTGGCGGACAGCCGGGACCTCGATATGGATCTCGCCTCGGCAGCCATCCGACGCCATCCCGGCTTCATCGTCGGCATCAAGGCACGCATGAGCGGCAGCGTGGTGGGCGAGAGCGGCCTGCGGTCCCTGCACATGGCCAAGCAGATCCAGCAGGCCAACGGCAACCTGCCGCTCATGGTGCACGTGGGCAACACGCCGCCGGATCTGGACGAGATCGTCGCCCTGCTGGGGGATGGCGACCTGCTGACCCACTGCTTCAACGGCAAGCCGAATCGCATCCTGACTCCGGCGGGCGAGCTGCGCCAGGCGGTGCGCGAGGCGATGCGGCGGGGGCTCTTGCTCGACATCGGCCACGGCGGCGCCAGCTTCAGCTTCGAGGTGGCGGAAGCGGCCATCCGGCAGGGGATCCTGCCCCACACCATCAGTTCAGACATCTACTGCAAGAACCGCATCAAGGGGCCCGTCTACAGCCTGGCCCGCGTGATGTCGAAGTTTCTCGCCATCGGCATGAGCCTGGAGCAGGTGCTCGCCTGCGTCACCCACCAGGCCGCCGACGCCCTGCGCCTGTCCGGCAAGGGGCGACTCGAGGTGGGCGCCGATGCCGATCTGACCCTGTTCGAGGTGATGAACGGCCCCACCCTCTTTACCGATACCGAAGCCGGCGCCCGCAGTGGCGATCGGCAACTGATGCCCCTCGCCGCCCTGGTCGGTGGCGAACTGGTTCTGACTCACTATGGGAAATCACACCATGCCTTCCGTGTATGAGAAATACCGGCTCAAACCGGTGATCAACGCCTCCGGGCGCATGACCCTGCTCGGCGTATCCACCCCCGAGCAGGAGGTGGTCGACGCGGTCAACTTCGGCCTCGGCCACTACTTCGAGGTGAAGGATCTGGTCAACAAGACCGGCGCCTACCTGGCGGGCTTGCTGGATGTGGAAGATGCGGTGGTGGTCTCCTGCGCCAGCGCCGGCATCGCCCAGTCGGTGGCCGCGGTGATAGTGCGCGGCGACCCCTACCGCCTCGAGCAGTTGCATGCTCATGCCCACGACGTGCCGAGCGACATCGTGCTGCCCAAGGGACACAACGTGAACTTTGGTGCCCCCGTCGGCACCATGGTCAACCTGGGTGGCGGCAAGGTGGTGGAGGCCGGCTACGCCAACGAGTGCTCTGCCGCCCAGCTGGCCGCCGCCATCAATGCCAGTACCGCCGCCATCCTCTACATCAAGTCCCACCACTGCGTGCAAAAGAGCATTCTGTCGGTGGCCGAGGCGGCCGAGGTGGCCAGGGCCCACGGGCTCCCGCTCATCGTCGATGCGGCGGCGGAGGAGGATCTGCGCCTCTATTACAACCAGGGGGCGGATCTGGTCATCTACAGCGGTGCCAAGGCCATCGAAGGGCCCACCAGCGGGCTGGTGCTCGGCAAGCGCCAGTACGTGGAGTGGGTCAAGCAGCAGGCCAACGGCATCGGCCGTGCCATGAAGGTGGGCAAGGAGGGGATCCTCGGCCTCACCCACGCCATCGAGCGCTACCTGGCCAAAGAGAAGGAGAGCGGCGCCGCCATGGTCGCCAAGATGACCCCCTTCATCGAGCGCCTCAACCAGTTGCCCGGCATCAGCGCCAAGGTAGTGTGGGACAGCGCGGGGCGCGACATCGCCCGCACCGACATCGCCTTCGACCACCAGCAGATCGGCATGACCACGGTGGAAGTGGTCTCCCGCCTGCAGCAGGGCACGCCTGCCATCTACTGCCGGGGCTACAAGGCCAACGAGGGACACATCGAGATAGACGTGCGCAGCGTCACCCAGCCCCAGCTCAACCAGATCCATGCCGCCATCGCCCACCTCGTTCAGGAGAACAACTGATGTCTCTTACCCCCAATTACTACCGCGATCGGGTCTGCCTCAACGTGCTGGCCGGCTCCCGACAAAATGCCGTCGACATTTATGAGGCCGCCGAGGGCCACGTGCTGGTCGGTGTGCTCTCCAAAAACTACCCGGATGTGTCCTCCGCGGTGGCCGACATGCAGGCTTACGCCAGGCTTATCGACAACGCCCTCTCCATCGGGCTGGGGGCAGGCGATCCTCGCCAGTCCACCATGGTGGCCGAGCTGGCCCGCCAGCTCCAGCCCCAGCACGTCAACCAGGTGTTCACTGGCGTTGGCGCCAGCCGGGCACTGCTCGGCCAGTCTGACACCCTGGTGAACGGCCTTGTCTCCCCCACCGGCACCCCGGGGATGGTGAAGATCTCCACCGGTCCCCTGAGCAGCCAGCAGCCGGACGGCATTGTGCCCATCGACACCGCCATCGCCCTGCTCAAGGACATGGGCGGCAGTTCGGTCAAGTTCTTCCCCATGGGAGGCCTGGCCTGCCGCGCCGAGTATCAGGCGGTGGCCGAGGCCTGCGCCCGTCACGGCTTCTGGCTGGAGCCCACCGGCGGCATCGATCTCGACAATTTCGAGGAGATAGTGCGCATCGCGCTGGATGCCGGGGTCGAGAAGGTGATCCCCCACATCTACAGCTCCATCATCGACAGCGAGAGCGGTCAGACCCGTCCCGAGGACGTGCGTACCCTGCTGGCCACGATGAAAGGACTGCTGGCATAGCGACACCCTCAGGCACCGGTCCGATCACTGACCGGTGCCTGGCTTGTCAATGACCCCCTTGTTAACATCGATTTTTCATTCCGCGACAGGAGTCCGATCCCGCCTCATGATCAAGCTGCCCCACCCCAGACTCCAGCAACTGCTCACCCTGCTCCACGCCGAGCCGCTGCCGCAGGAGGAGCTGGCCCGCCGCCTCAATGTCTCTACCCGTACGGTGCGTACCGACGTGGCGACCCTGAACGAGCTCATCGCCACCCGGGGTGCCCACCTGATCCACCAGCGCGGCAGCGGCTATCAGCTCAAGATCTACAATCAGGGGCTGTTCGAGGCGCTGCTGGCGGCCCAGGAGCAGGAGAGCGGATTGCCCCGCACCAGCCGCGAGCGAGTGCTGCACCTGCAGATCCTGCTGTTGACGGCGGAGCAGGGGATCAAGCTCGACGAACTGGCGGACACCTGGTATCTGAGCCGGGCGGCCTTGCAGGGTGACATGACGGAGGTGCGGGAGCGGCTCGCCCACTTCGGGCTCGCCATCGACAGCAGACCCCGGCTGGGGATGCGCATCCAGGGGGGCGAGACGGCGATCCGCGCCTGCCTCACCCAGCTGCTCTGCCAGGAGCTGCTGCACCGGCATCCGCTCCAGAGCCTGCTGCCCACCCTCTGCCCCAGCAAGACGCTGGAGGTAGTGGGCAACCACATTCACGAGCAACTCGGTCGCCATCAGCTGCGTCTGGCCGACGAGAGCCTGCAGCAAGTCACCGTCTACTGCGCCGTCGCCCTGCTGCGCCAGGCGTCCGGCCACGAGTTGCAGCAGTTTGCCAGCGATGACATCACGCCGGCCCTGGCTGCGGTGGCCCGCGACATCTATGCCGAGCTGCCGACCCTGACCCCGCCGGGGCAGGAGGAGATCGCCTTCCTCGCCATCCAGATCCAGGCACGCCTCACCGCGGAGACGCCCCTGCTCAGCCCGGCCATGGCGGCCGAAAGCGAGCAACTGGTGGCGCACCTGCTGGACTACATCCACCAGCACTACCCTTATGACCTTCGCGGAGATCCGCAATTGCGGGCCGACCTGCAGACCCACATCGGCGCCATGCTGCTGCGGGTCAAGTACCAGATCGGCAGCCACAATCCCCTGGCGGACCACATCAAGCAGTATTACCCCCTCGCCTACGACATCACCCTGGCAGCCATCTCGGAGTGGATCAGGCAGACCCCCTACCGCCTGACCCATCACGAGATAGGCTACCTGGTGATCCACATCGGGGTCGGCCTGGAGCGCCACCATGACATCGGTTACACCCGGCGCCCCCAAGCGCTGCTGCTGTGCGATGCGGGCAACGCCACCTTCCGGGTGCTGGAGGCGCGTATACGGCGGGAATACCCCCAGCTTCAGCTGACCACGCTGGAGTCGGTACGGGATTACGAGGGGCTGATGCGAGTCGAACAGGATTTCGTCATCAGTACCGTCAAGGTGAGCGAGAAAAATGCCCCCGTGGTGCAGGTGGCCCCCTTCCCGACCCAGTACCAGCTGGAGCAGCTCGGCAAGCTGGTGCTGGTCGATCGCACCCGCCCCTACCTGCTCGACAAGTACTTCGATGCCGAGCACTTCATGGTGCTTGATGAACCTCTCAGTCAGGCGGCGCTGTTTGATCGCATCTGCAGCCAGCTGGAGGCAGAAGACCTGGTGGAAACCGGCTTTCGGGGATCATTGCAGGAGCGGGAGCGGATCGTCTCCACCCTGCTGGGGGACGGCATCGCCCTGCCCCACTCCCTCGGTCTGCTGGCGCGCCGCACCCTGGTCTATACGGTGCTGGCCCCACAGGGGATCGACTGGGGCAACGGGGAGAGCGCCACCCTGATCTTCGTGCTGACCATCGCCAAGGCCGACTACGAGGAGGCCATGGGGCTTTACGACCTGTTTCTGGCGCTGATGAACGAAAAAGCCAGCAGGAACCTGCTGGCTTGTCGGGAGTTTGCCGATTTCAAGGCGCTGGCGCGCAGCGCTCCCTGAGGCAACGGGAGGCGTTCATTCCTCGTTGAAGCCCGAGGTGAACAGCGCCACCACGGCGGCCAGGGCTTCCACCTCTTCGGGGCCCTCCACCTGGACCTCCACCTGCTTGCCCTGGGCGGAGTCCAGCATCAGCAGGCCGATCACGCTGTCCGCGTCGGCCTCCACGCCATCCTCGTTGCGCAGCAACACGTGGGCATCGAATCCCTGTACCAGCTCGAACAGCATCATGGCCGGTCGGGCGTGAATGCCTAGCTTGTTTTTGACTTCTACCGAGGCGGAAACTGTCATCTGAGCATCCTGTGTGTCAGGCGGGGTTTGAACGCTTGTCCAACGTGCGATGGCGGATCTGCACGTTCTTGCCAAGCAGCCGGAATGCGCTGGCGAGCCGCTCGGCGATGAACACCGACCTGTGCTGGCCACCGGTGCAGCCGATCCCGACGGTCACATAGCTGCGATTGTTGCGCTCCAGATGGGGCAGCCAGGTCCCCAGCATGTTCTCGATCTGCTGGATGAACAGCATGACGTCGGGCTGGCTCGAGAGGTAGTTGGCCACGGGCTCATCCTTGCCGGTGAAGGGCTTGAGCTCGGGGATCCAGTGCGGGTTGGGCAGGAAACGGGCGTCGAACACGAAGTCCGCATCCTTGGGAATGCCGTACTTGAAGCCAAACGACTCGAACACCAGCACCAGTTCGTTCTCTTTCTTGCCGAGCACCCGGGTCTTGATGAGCTCGCTGAGATCGTGAATGCTGAGGTTGGTGGTGTCGATGCGCAGGTCGGCGGTCGAGGAGAGCGGCGCCAGCAGATGGGTTTCTTCCCGGATCGCCTCGTCCAGCGACAGCTTGTTGCGGGACAGGGGATGCAGACGGCGGCTCTCGCCGTAGCGTTTGAGCAGGGTGGTGTTGTCCGCGTCGAAGAAGAAGCTCGAAAACTTCACCCGTCCCTCGTTGCGAACCTGGCTCAGCAGGCTCTCCAGTCTGTCTGTCTGGGCTGGCAGGTTGCGCACGTCGATGCTGACCGCCAGCTTGTCATACTGGCTCTCCACCGAGACGATCAGTTGGGGCAGCAGGTTGACCGGCAGGTTGTCCACGCAGTAGTACCCGAGATCCTCCAGCACCCTCAGGGCTACCGTCTTGCCGGAGCCCGAACGACCGCTTACCACTATTAACTGCATCTTGTCCCCTCACGCCAACGTGGCTGTGTCAGACCCGGCCTCAGGCCGACGTCATGATCTGATAGAGTTCTTCGTCGCTGGTCGCCTGGCGCAACTGGCGGCAGACGGCCTTGTCACCCAGCTTGGATGCCATCAGGGAAAGGGTCTTGAGGTGCTGTTTGCACTCGCTTTCCGGCACCAGCAATGCAAAGAGCAGGTCAACCGGTTGATTGTCGATAGAATCGAAAGGGATGGGTTCGGAGAACGTCATCAATACGGCGGTCGGGGCAAAAGCGTCGTCGATCCGGCCGTGGGGAATGGCGATACCGGCACCGATCCCGGTACTGCCCATCTTTTCTCGCGCCAGCAGGTTCTCAAACAGCACCTGGCGGGAGGCACCGAGGCGCTCTGCGGCCAGTTCACTGATGATCTCTAGCGCGCGTTTCTTGCTGGTACAAGGGACCGCACTCTTGGTGCAGTCCCGACTCAGTATGTGTTCAAGTTGCATAGTTATTTTTGATTTAACTTATCTTTGTGCTTGATGATCTGCCGATCCAGTTTATCCAGCAGGGTATCAATCGCCGCATACATGTCGGCATGCTGCGAATTGGCGAACACCTCTCCCCCGCTGACATGCAGCTTGGCTTCGGCGATCTGGTTCAGTTTTTCGACGCTCAATACCACATGTACGTTGTTGATATGGTCAAAGTGACGCTCGAGTTTGGCAAATTTGTTGTTCACATAGTCACGCAGAGCTTCGGTAATCTCGACATGGTGTCCGGTCAGGTTGATTTGCATAACGTCTTCCTTTTGTTTGCCTAAACCAGGCGTTTGCGCTGATTGGATGGCGGGATCAACAAGGATTCACGGTACTTTGCGATCGTGCGTCTCGCCACCATAATACCCTGTTCGGCCAGCAAATCCGCGATCTTGCTATCACTAAGCGGCTTGGCGGGGTTCTCCGCCGTCACCAGCTTCTTGATGAGCGCACGAATAGCGGTCGATGAGCACTCTCCTCCTCCCTCCGTATTGACATGACTGGAGAAAAAAAACTTCAGTTCGAAGATGCCGCGGGGCGTATGCATGTACTTCTGGGTCGTGACCCTGGAAATGGTCGACTCATGCATCTCCACGGCCTCGGCGATGTCATTGAGCACCATGGGTTTCATCGCCTCTTCACCATACTCGAAGAAGCCCTGCTGCTGCTCGACAATACAGCTGGCCACCTTGAGCAGGGTGTCGTTACGGCTCTCCAGACTCTTGATGAACCACTTGGCCTCCTGCAAATGGGAACGGATGAACTGGGTATCCGTACTGCTGCGGGCATTGCGCGCCATGGCCGCATAGGCCTCGTTGACACGGATGCGCGGTGCCGAGTCCGGATTGAGCTCCACCACCCACTTGCTCCCCTTCTTGACCACGGACACATCCGGGATCACGTACTGGGATTCACTCTGGATGATGCCGTTGCCGGGCCTGGGTTCCAGTTGCTGGATGAGATCCAGCACCTCCTTGAGATCGCTCTCCTTGAGGCGGGTCTTGCGAGCCAGGGTGCGATAGTCGCGATTGCCGAGCAGATCCATGTGCTCGCGGATCACCTCCCTGGCCTCGTTGAGCCAGGGCAATTCAGGCGAATACTGGCCGAGCTGGATAAGCAGGCACTCCTGTACCGAGCGAGCGGCGATGCCGACCGGATCGAAATGCTGCACCCGCTTGAGCACCGCTTCGACCTCATCCAGTTCGACTTCTACCTCTTCGCTGCTGACTGCAGCCTGAATATCTTCGAGGGTGGCCGTCAGATAGCCGGATTCGTCGATGGCATCGATGATAGCCAGCGCGATCGCCGCATCCACGTCGCTGAAGGGGGTGAGCCGCATCTGCCACAGCAGGTAGTCCTGCAGGTTCTCGGTGGTTTCCCCCTGATAGATGCTGTCCTCCCCGTCGTGAATGGGCCCTGCACTCTGGGCCGTACCGGCGGAGTAGACCTCGTCCCAGGTGGTGTCCACCGGCAGTTCGTCCGGCATGCTCTCCTGGGCCATGGCATCGCTGGAGTCGAGTTGACTGGCGTCCTGTGCCTCTGCCTCACTGGTTTCCTGCGCCTCGTTCTCCTCTTGCTCCAGCAAGGGGTTGTTGTCGAGCGCTTGCTGAATTTCCTGCTGGAGTTCCAGGGTGGAGAGCTGGAGCAGACGAATCGCTTGTTGTAATTGTGGCGTCATGGTCAGGGACTGACCGAGGCGCAACTGTAATGTCGGCTTCATCTACGTCGGGATATCCTTATGTTCAGCGAGGCAGTCACCTAACAAAAATGAGGGGTGCCCCCTTACTATAGACTGAATTGATCGCCCAAATAGACGCGCTTGACCTGCTCATCGGCGAGGATGTCGGCCGGCGCACCTTCGGCAATCATCTTGCCGTGGCTGACGATGTAGGCCTTCTCGCACACATCCAACGTCTCTCTGACGTTGTGGTCGGTGATCAGCACACCCAGCCCGCGTTCTTTCAGATGCTGGATGATCTTTTTGATGTCTATGACGGAAATAGGATCAACACCGGCGAAGGGCTCATCCAGCAGAATGAAGCGCGGCTCAGCCGCCAGCGCCCTGGCGATCTCGACCCGGCGGCGCTCCCCGCCCGAGAGGCTCTGTCCCAGGCTGTCGCGGATATGGGTGATGTTGAACTCTTCCAGCAACTGTTCGACCTTATCCTCCCGCTCTTCCCGGCTCAACCCCTTGCGGGTCTGCATGACCCCCATCAGGTTGTCGAACACCGACAGGCGCCGGAAGATGGAGGCCTCCTGAGGCAGGTAGCCGATGCCGTTGCGGGCTCGGATGTGCATGGGCTGCAGGCTGATGTCCTGCTCGTCGATGGTGATGAGACCGGCATCCCGCTGCACCAGGCCCACGATCATGTAGAAGGAGGTGGTCTTGCCCGCCCCGTTCGGGCCGAGCAGTCCCACGATCTGGCCCGTTCCCACCTCCAGGCTCACGTCGCTAACCACCATGCGGCGCTTGTAGCTCTTCTGCAGACCCGTTGCTTTTAACACTGCCATGGTTTCTGTTTCCTACTTCTTCTGGTCGGCGGGCTTGTCGAAGTTCTCGACCTGATCCGGCAGGAACACCGTCTTGACGCGCTGGGCCGGCCCCTTGCTCTCGGCGATCATCTTCTGTTTGACGATGTCGTAGCGGATGAGATCCCCGTTCACCTGGCTGTCTTCCTGCTTGAGCTGGCCGTTGCCGGTGATAGTCACCAGCCGGTTCTTCAGTTCGTAACGGATGCTGTTGCCGTGGGCATTGACCGGCTTGCCGTTGTCCAGCACCTGGAAGAAGGTGGCCGGATTGCCGTAGGCCGTCATCACTTCCGCCCCCTTCTCGCCGGAGCGGATCACCACCACCTTGTCGGCCTGAATCTTGATGGTGCCCTGGGTGATGATGACGTCCTCGCTGAAGGTGATGCGGTTGTCCTGCATCTCGGCCACTTGCTTGACCGCATCCACATAGACCTTCTCGGCGAAGTCGGACTCTTTGGCGCTCAGGGTGCCGCACAGCAGCAGGGTCGTGAGGGCCAGATTAACGTTTTTCATTGAAATAAGTGGCATGGCCTTTATCCAGTAATTCGAAATATTTACGTTCCAGGTGACCCTTCAGGCCCACGCCTTCGGTCTGGAATTCCTGGCCCACTATGCTGATGTGCTGGTTGCTTCTCATCTCCTGAGTCACCAGATCCAGCTCCAGATAAGGGCTGTCCAGCGTGGAGATGAACGAGGTCGGCAGCAGGCCGTCCAGATGCACCTTGTCACGCAGGATCACATTGTCATCGGTGTTGAGCACCCCTGTCTCGGCCGTCAGCTTCCACTCGGCCTCCCCCTTCTCGTCGAACATGTAGACCACCGGCTTGTCGAAGGTGGCCTGCTCGAGGATCTGGTAATACTCCGCGTATTCCGACTCCAGCCGTTCGGTCCGCTTGCCCAGTTCGTTGAAGCGGGTCGTCACCAGGTTCCTAGCGGTGAAGTCCGGCTGAAAGTTCTCCACCTTGGTGGTCGGCTCCGGGGCCAGCTCGATCTCGCCCAACTGCCAGGCCGCCAGCGCCACCAGGAACAGCAGGCCGAAGAGCACCGTCTGCTTGTTCATATCGACGCCTCGGGTTGATAGTCTCCCAGGCCCTTGGCCTGGAGGATGAGATCGCACACCTCGCGCACCGCACCGACACCGCCTCCCAGCCGCGTCACCATGTCGGCCCGCGCCAGCACCAGAGGATGGGCGTCCGCCACGGCGATACCCAGGCCACAGGCCTGCATCACCGGCAGGTCTATGGTGTCATCCCCCATATAGGCTGCTTGTGATGCATCCAGCCCCAGCTTGGCCAGCAGTGCCTCGAAGTGGGGCAGCTTCTGATCCGCCCCCTGCACCAGGTGCTGCACCCCCAGGCCCTTCATGCGATCGCTGACGATGCGGGAGTTGCGCCCCGTGATGATGGCGATCTCGATGCCCGCATTGAGCAGGGCCCGCATGCCGGCACCGTCGCGAGTGCAGAAGGTCTTCAGCTCTTCGCCGTTGTTGCCCATATAGATGAAGCCGTTTGAGAGCACTCCATCCACATCGCACACCAGCAGGCGGATCTGCGCCGCCCTCTCGTACTGGCTGCGCGTCACCGGACCATAGAGGGTCGGTACGTCTTGCATCAAATTACTCCGGCTTTCAGCAGGTCGTGCATGTTGAAGGCGCCCAGCGGACGTCTTTCCCCGTCCACGACCAACAACCCGTTGATCTTTCTGGTTTCCATCAGTTTGACGGCCTCGGCCGCCATCATCTCAGGTCCTACGGTAACACAGTTCACCGTCATGACGCGGCTGATGGGGGTGTGATGGATATCCACCTGCAGGTCCAGAATGCGGCGCAGGTCACCATCGGTGAACAGGCCGGCAAGCAGCCCCCGTTCATCCACCACCGCCGTCATGCCGAGCCCCTTGCGGCTCACTTCCAGCAGCGCCTGGCTGATGGTGGCATCTATCCCCACCTTGGGCAACAGCTCACCGCTGTGCATCAGATCGCCGACCCGCAGCAGCAGCCGCTTGCCGAGGGACCCGCCAGGATGGGAGAGCGCGAAGTCATCGGCGGTGAAGCCGCGGGCCTCCAGCAGGGCCACGGCCAGCGCGTCCCCCATCACCAGGGTCGCGGTGGTGCTGGAGGTGGGTGCCAGACCGAGGGGGCACGCCTCCTTCTCCACCTTGATGCACAGATGCACATTGGCCTCTTTCGCCATGGTGGAGGCCGGGTTGCCTGTCATGCAGATGAGTGGAATGCCGCGACGCTTGAGCACCGGCAGCAGGGCCAGGATCTCGTCGCTCTCACCGGAGTTGGAGATGGCGATGATGAGATCCCCGCCGGAGATCATCCCCAGATCCCCGTGGCTGGCCTCGCCCGGGTGCAGGAAGAAGGCGGGTGTCCCCGTGCTGGCCAGGGTCGCGGCAATCTTGTTGCCGATATGACCCGACTTGCCCATGCCGGTCACCACTATCTTGCCGCCGCAGCGCAGCACCATCTCGCAGGCGCGCTCGAAGGCTTCGTCAAGGTACTGGTAGAGCCCATCTATGGCTTGTTTTTCTATGTCCAGCACCGCACGGGCACTGCGACGGAAATCGAACAATTCAGACACTTTTTCAGGCTTTACAGACATAAAGGCACAGCTCCGGGCCGAAATTTGCTGCGGGATTATAAAAAAGTCTGCCGAGATAAGCGAATCGGATGCGGAAGGGCTGGTCGTTGATGCAAGTTGTTACATAAAACTGTCGCATCTTTGGGGGGGAAACCCGCTCAATAGTTGTTCCTCGCTGTTGCTTAGACCTAGACTAGCCCATAAAATTCGCTCTTCATTTATACCGGATGGACAATTGTTTGAACGATGACCTGATCACCATCTCCGACCTGACGTTCAGTCACGGAGATAGGTTGCTGTACGACAGGATCAACCTGACCATTCCCCGTGGCAAGGTCACCGCCGTCATGGGGCCGAGCGGGATCGGCAAGACCACCTTGCTGCGCCTGATCGGGGGCCAGCTGAAGCCTGAATCCGGTCACATCCTGTTTGACGGGGAAGACATCCCCACCCTCTCGCGCAGCCGGCTGTATGAAGTGCGAAAGCGGATGAGCATGCTGTTCCAGAGCGGCGCCCTGTTCACCGGCATGACGGTCTTCGACAACGTGGCCTTTCCGCTGCGGGAACACTCGGGCCTGCCGGAGGAGCTGATCCACACCATCGTCATGATGAAGCTGCAGGCGGTGGGCTTGCGAGGCGCGGCGAAACTGATGCCCTCCGAGCTCTCCGGCGGCATGGCCCGACGCGCGGCCCTGGCCAGATCCATCGCGCTGGATCCGGATCTCATCATGTATGACGAGCCCTTCGTCGGTCAGGATCCCATCACCATGGCGGTGCTGGTCAAGCTGATCAAGGAGCTCAACGGCGCCCTCGGCATCACCTCCGTCATCGTCACCCACGACGTGAAAGAGGTGCTGAGCATCGCCGACTACGCCTACATCATCGCCAACCGCAAGGTGGTCGCGCACGGCACGCCGGAGCAACTGCGCGAAGAGCACAATCCCGAAGTCGAGCAGTTCCTGAAAGGATTGCCCGACGGTCCTGTTCCGTTTCATTTTCCGGCAGGCGACCTGCTACAGGATCTGTGATGTTGACAACTCAGGTAAGCAAGCTGGGTCGGAGCGGGGTGCGCTTCATCAGCGCCATCGGCCGCGCCACCATCATGCTGTTTCATGCGCTGGCGGGCCGCCCCCAGCCACGCAAGCACTTCCCGCTGCTGGTGCAGCAGCTCTACGTGGTGGGTGTACAGTCCGTCGCCATCATACTGGTGTCGGGCCTCTTCATCGGCATGGTGCTCTCGCTGCAGGGCTACAACGTATTGAAGGATTTCGGCGCAGAGCAGAGCCTGGGGCCCCTGGTCTCCCTCTCCCTGCTGCGGGAGCTGGGCCCCGTGGTCACCGCCCTGCTGTTCGCCGGTCGTGCGGGCTCGGCCCTCACCGCCGAGATCGGCCTGATGAAAGCCACCGAGCAGCTCTCGAGCCTCGAGATGATGGCCGTCGATCCCCTGCGCCGCGTCGTGGCGCCACGCTTCTGGGCCGGTGTCATCAGCATGCCGCTGCTGGCCTTCATGTTCAGCCTCATCGGCATCTTCGGCGGCAAGCTGGTTGGCGTGGACTGGCTGGGGGTGGATGAGGGCAGTTTCTGGTCCGCCATGCAGGCCTCCGTCGACTGGCAGGACGACATCATGCAAGGGGCCATCAAGAGCCTGATCTTCGCCCTGGTGGTCACCTGGATCGCGCTCTTCAACGGCTATGATGCCAAACCGACCTCGGCCGGGATCAGTCAGGCGACGACCCGCACCGTGGTCCACTCATCCCTGGCCGTGCTCGGTCTGGATTTTATACTCACCGCAGTCATGTTTGGATAAGGGAAAGATGAAGTTCAGCAAAGTAGAATTTCTGGTTGGCGCCTTCATGCTGGCTGGCATCGCGGCCATTCTGGCATTGGCACTGCAAGTGGCGGGGTTGAGTTTCAAACCGGAAGGAGAAACCTATACCCTGCGCGCCCATTTCGATAATATCGGCGGCCTGAAAGTACGCTCGCCGGTCAAGGTGGGTGGCGTCGTCGTCGGCCGGGTCAGCGACATCAGCCTGGATGCCAAGAGCCAGGTGCCCGTCGTCTCCCTGCAGATGCAGAAGAGTGCCGGCGAGTTCTCCGAGACCAGCACCCTCTCCATCCTCACCTCAGGTCTGCTCGGCGAGCAGTACATCGGTCTGGCTCCTGGCTTCACCGACGAGGATATGGGCACCAGCATGCTCAAGGACGGCGACATGATCGAAGACACCAAGTCCGCCATCGTGCTGGAAGACCTGATTGGCAAGTTCCTTTACAGCCAGTCCTCTCCGGCCGCCAATACACCCGCAACCAAGGAGTAACCATGTTCAAGAAAGTCGCCCTGCTGCTGGGTCTGATGACCAGCATGCTGTTCTCCCTCGTCGCCCGGGCGGATGTCAACACCTCGGATCCTTACGCCCTGGTGGATCAGGCCGCCCAGCAGACCTTTGCCCGCCTGAAAGCCGACCAGGCCCAGGTGAAGAGCAACCCGGACCACCTGAGGGTGATCATCCGCGAGGAGCTGCTGCCCTATGTCGACAACCGCTTCGCCGCCTACAAGGTGCTCGGCAACCAGATCAAGCAGACCACCCCGGCCCAGCGTGACGCCTTCGTCGACGTCTTCACCGAGTACATGGTGAGCTCCTACGCCGATGCCCTGGCCCACTTCGACAAGCAGACCGTCAAGGTTCAGCCGGGCAAGGCCGCCGAGAGCAACATCACCGCCGTCAACGTCAGCGTGAAAGAGGCCGGCAAGCCGGACATCTTCCTCGAATTCAAGCTGCGCAAGAACAACAAGACCGGCGAGTGGAAAGCCTTCGACATGGTCGCAGAAGGGATCAGCCTGCTCTCTGCCAAGCAGAACGAGCTCGGCGGCCTCATCCGCCAGAACGGCATCGACGCGGTGATTGCCCAGCTGCGCGAACACAATGCCAAGCCGCTGGTCATCAAGTCATGATCCTGAGCGGTGACTTGCAGGCGGCCCAGGTCAACGATCTTTGGCAACGCCGCGCCGACTGGTGGCAGGACGACCGACTCGAACTCGGTGCCGTCACCACCCTGGATTCCGCCGGCCTGGCCCTGCTGGTCAAATGGGCCAAGGCGGCCCTGGCACGAGGCGCCACACCGACACTGGTGGGCGCCTCCGACGATTTTCATACGCTGGCCAACCTCTACGGGGTGGCCGGCCTCTTTCATTCAACCCCGCTCACAACTGAGGACTCATAATGCAAGTCTCTGAAATTGAAGCGATACTCCTCGAGGCTTTGCCATTGTCCGAAGTCCATGTCAAAGGGGATGGCAGTCACTACCAGGTGATCGCCGTCGGCGACATGTTTGACGGCATGAGCCGGGTCAAGAAACAACAGGCCATCTATGCCCCCCTGATGGACAAGATCGCCACCAACGAGATCCACGCTCTCTCCATCAAGGCCTATACCGACGCCGAGTGGAAACGCGAGCGTAAATTCCAGCTGCCCTCCTGATTTGGTAAAGAAGTAACCATGGACAAATTCAAGATCACCGGCCCCTGCACCCTCTCCGGTGAAGTGACCATCTCCGGCGCCAAGAACGCCGCCCTGCCCATCCTGTTCGCCACCCTGCTGTGCGACGAAGAGGTGCAGCTCTCCAACGTGCCGCGTCTGAAAGACGTCGGCACCACCCTCAAGCTGCTGGAGATGCTGGGTGCCACCACCAAGGTCAACGGCAATGTGACCGTGCTGACCGGTGCGGTGAACAACCACGTCGCCCCCTACGAGCTGGTGAAAACCATGCGTGCCTCCATCCTGGCGCTGGGTCCGCTGGCGGCCCGCTTCGGGGCGGCCGACGTCTCCCTGCCCGGCGGCTGCGCCATCGGTGCCCGCCCGGTCAACCTGCACGTCCACGGCCTGGAGCTGATGGGCGCCAAGATCACCATCGAGGACGGCTATATCAAGGCCCGTGTCGACGGTCGCCTGAAGGGTGCCCACATCCTGATGGACATGGTCTCCGTCACCGGCACCGAGAACCTGATGATGGCCGCTGCCCTGGCCGACGGTCGCACCGTGATCGAAAACGCCGCGCGGGAACCGGAGGTGGTCGATCTGGCCCACTTCCTCAACGCGCTCGGAGCTAACATTCAGGGTGCGGGTACCGACACCCTGACCATCGACGGCGTCGAGCGTCTGCACGGTGGCAGCTACAGCGTGCAGCCTGATCGCATCGAAACCGGGACTTTCCTGGTGGGCGCAGCGGTCACCGGCGGCAAGATCACCTGCCGCAACACGGACCCGAGTCTGCTGGAAGCCGTGCTGGTCAAGCTGGAAGAGGCAGGCGCCTTGATCGAGAAGGGCGAGGACTGGATCACCCTGGACATGACGGGCCGCACCCTGAAGCCGGTTACCATCAAGACCGCCCCCTACCCGGCCTTCCCGACCGACATGCAGGCCCAGTTCACCGTCCTGAACGCGGTCGCCCAGGGTACCGGCATGGTCACCGAGACCATCTTCGAGAACCGCTTCATGCACGTGCCCGAGCTGGTACGGATGGGCGCCGATATCGAACTGCAGGGCAACGTGGCCATCTGCCGCGACACCAACCAGCTCAAGGGTGCCCAGGTGATGGCGACCGATCTGCGCGCCTCCGCCAGCCTGGTGCTGGCCGGCTTCGTGGCCGAAGGGGCCACCATAGTCGATCGCATCTATCACATCGACCGTGGCTACGAAGACATCGAGCACAAGCTGCAAGGCCTGGGCGGTCGCATCGAGCGCATCAAGGAATAAGTCCGGTTCCTCATGAGCCGTGCATAAAAAGGCCCCCTCGCCAGGCGAGGGGGCCTTTTTCCATGATCGCGATTCAGGCAGGGCAAAGGGAGATCAGTGCCCCGCCAACTTCATCTGCTCGACCAGCACAGAGCCGGTCCTGAGGCTGGAGCGCTCGTCTTCGTCGCAGCCCACCGCCACGACATGGCTGAACATCTCGGCCAGGTTGCCCGCTATGGTGATCTCCTCCACCGGATAGGCTATCTCGCCGTTCTCCACCCAGAAACCGGCGGCGCCGCGGGAGTAGTCGCCATTGACGATGTTGACCCCCTGCCCCATCAGCTCGGTCACCAGCAGGCCGGTGCCCATCTCCTTGAGCATGCCCTGGAAGTCCTGACCTGTGCTGGAGACCTGCCAGTTATGGATGCCCCCGGCGTGGCCCGTGGTGGTCAGCCCCAGCTTGCGGGCGGAGTAGGAGGTGAGCAGCCAGCTCATCAGCTCGCCGTCGCGGACTATGTCCAGGTCGCGGGTACGCACCCCCTCCCCGTCGAACGGGGTGCTGGCGAGCCCCCCCAGCAAGTGGGGGAACTCCTGAATGGTGAGCCACTCGGGCAGGATCTGCTTGCCCAGCTTGTCCAGCAGGAAGCTCGACTTGCGATAGAGGTTGCCCCCGCTGATGGCCATCACCAGGTGGCCCCAGAGCCCGGCTGCGGTATCGGGGTGGAACAGCACCGGGGCGTGACGGGTGCTGATCTTGCGAGCTCCCAGGCGGGAGACGGTGCGCTCCACCGCCTCGTCGGCGATGCGCTGCGGGCTCCAGAGCCCGTCCAGGGAGCGGCTGGAGGAGTAGCCATAGTCCCGCTGCATATCGCCGTCCTGCTCGCCGATCAGCACGCAGCTCAGGGAGTTGCGCGATGCCGCATAGCCTTTGACGAAGCCGTGGCTGTTGCCATAGACCTTCACCCCCAGATGGCTGGAGAAACTGGCGCCGTCGGAGTGCTTGATGCGGGCGTCGCGCCCCAGGGCCAGCCGCTCGCACTCGATGGCCAGCTCGATGCCGCGCTGGGGATCGAGCTCGATGGCGTGACAGAGTTGCAGATCCGGCGCATCCCAGGCCAGCAGATCCGCATCCGCGAGGCCGGCGCACTCATCGGGAGAGGTATGGCGGGCGATCTCCATGGCCGCTTCCACGGCGGCACGAATGGCCGGCTTGGTCAGATCCGTGGTGGACGAGGAGCCCTTGCAGCCATCGCGATAGACGGCGATGCCGAGCGCCCCGTCCTTGTTGAACTCGATGCTTTCCAGCTCGCAGCCCCGGGTATTCACCGAGAGGCCGGTCTGTTTGCTGATGGAGACTTCGGCAAGCCCGGCGCCCAGCCCTTTCGCTATCGCCAGGGCCTCGGCGACCACGGCCTCGAGATGGGCTTGATCCTGGCGGATTTGATCTTGCTGGTCCATAACTCACATCTGTATGAAGGAAGGAAAGGGGCTAAGCATATCAGACCCCTGCGCCCAGCGGGAGAAGCTGGTAACATATCCGCCAAACGTGAATGACAGGAATCTAGAGACCGATGAGTCAATATCAAGACGACAACGAGTGGGAAGACTGGGGCCCCAGCAAGAGCCAGCTCAAGCGCGATGCCGAGGCCTTGCAGAAGATGGGGGAAGAGATCGTCTCCCTGAGCCACAGCGAGCTGGAGAAGATCCCGCTGGACGAGGAGCTGGCCGAAGCGGTCGAGCTGGGCCGCAAGCTCAAGCCCAAGAAGGATGAGTCCTTCCGCCGCCATCTGCAGTTCATCGGTCGCCTGATGCGCAGCCGCGATGTCGGCCCCATCGAAGAGGCCCTCTCCATCATCAAGATGCGCCACTCCACCGTGAACGCCCGTCTGCATCGTCTCGAACAGTGGCGCGAGCGCCTGATCACCGAGGGTGACAGCGCCCTCAACGAGCTGATGTCCCAGTTCCACGAACTGGACCGCCAGAAGCTGCGTCAGCTGATCCGGACCGCCAACAAGGAGCGGGAGCTGAACAAGCCGCCGGTCGCCTATCGCGAGATGTACCAGTACCTGCGCGGCGAGATCGAAGACCAGCTGTAAGCCAGCCGCCTGCTGACGGCAGAAACGAAAACGGGGCCAATCAGGCCCCGTTTTTTATGCTAGATCAGTTGCCCGCCATACACTGGGTATGGGTGCCGGGCTGCAGATAAGGCACCAGCAGGGGAGCCATCCCCTTGAGCACCTGCACCGGTAGCGCCGACGTGAAGCGGAACTTGTCGGACTGGCTGCCCGGCACATAGGCCGTCAGGGTGCCGAAGTGATCATTCCCGATGTAGAAGACAAAGGTCGCGGTACGGTTGCGGGCCAGCGAGCTGGTCACATTGCCGTAGCGGCCAACCGTCTCGATCCTGTTGTCCCCCGTCCCCGTCTTGCCCCCCAGGGCCAGGACGGTGCCGTCCTGCAGGGCGAAGGCTCCGGCGATGCGCCGCGCCGTGCCCCCTTCCACCACCTTGGACAAGGCGTTGCGCAGGGCATCCGCCACCTCGACCGGCATCACCCTGACCCCTTGGGTATTGGCCGGCTCAAAGGCGGTGGCAAAGGGGGTGTCCTTGGCGAAGGAGAGATGCTCGATGCGCAGGGTCGGCGCCCGCATCCCGCCGTTCTGGATGATCCCCATCAACTCCGCCAGAGCCGCCGGCCTGTCACCCGAGCTGCCAAGGGCGGTTGCCAGGGAGGGCACCAGATGGTCGAACGGATAACCCAGGCGTGCCCAGCGCTGATGGATGTCGAGGAAGGCCTCGACCTCCAGCATGGTACGGATCCGGCTGTCCCTGGCACTGCGATGGCGGGTCTTGAACAGCCAGCTGTAGACCTCCTGACGCTCGTCCCGGCTGGCCTCGACGGCGTCGGCGAAGGTCGCCTTGTCAAACGCCCTGAGATAGGAGAGCAGCCACAGCTCCAGGGGGTGGACCCGGGCGATATAGCCCTGGTCCGGCAGTGAATACTTACCCGGACCGTAGCTGACATAGAGCTGCTCGACCCGCTTCTCGCTCAGCTTCTCCCGTGGCAGACGCTTCGCCAGGAAGGCGGCAAACTCCGCCTGCGACGCCTCCGGCATCAGGTAGCGATGCACGGCCGCGAGACGCACGGCGCTGGGCTTGAGACCGTCGAGGAAGGTATCGAGCTGCTCTTCCACCGTCTTGCCGCGATACTTACGCCAGAAGCGCAGCAGATAAGTCTGGCCCTCCTTGTCGGCAAACTTGGCGAGATACTCGGTGCGGCGCGGATCCTTGTCATCCTTGAGCAACTGGGCCCGGTTGCCCTCCTTGTAGAGGCTGTAGCGCACTATATCCCGCATCAGCCGCACGAACGGTAGGTTGATGGATTCACGCAAGGCATCGCGGATAGGGGGGATGCGACCGTTGTCCTCCTTGCGGAAGTTGTTGAAGGTGTGCATGCCGCCCCCGGTGAAGAAGCCTTCATAGGGGCTCGCGGAGTACTTGCGGTCCAGCGCGGCCTCCAGCATCACGGGCAGGCTCCGGTCCCTGGCATTGATCAGATAGGAAATGGCCCAGCGGCTGATGTTGTCCTGATCGGAGACCTCGATCTTGCGCAGACTCTCGGCCGGCATGTTCCCGTAGCTGTCGTGCAGCTCGGTGACGATCTCGAGATAGGTGGTCAGCACCCTCAGCTTGGCGGTGGACCCCAGCTCCAGCTTGCTTCCCTCGTTGATGTCGAACGGCTGATCCGTGTTGTCGGTCTGCACGCGCACCTTGACCCCTTCCGGGGTCTTCTCGAACAGGGTGAAGCTGTATTTCACGTCCCCCGTCTTCTCCGGCGAGAGCAGGCGCTCACCAAACAGGCCTACCTGGGCGGCGAAGGCGGGATCCGCCAACTGCTGCAGATAACGTGAGACCTCGTTTTGCAACGGCATGTTGAGGGTGGTATTGGCCGTCAGATCCATGCGGTCCAGATCGTAGAGCTGAACCCCGAGCTGGCGGCTCAGACGGGTTCGAGCCACCTGCAGGCCCTTGTTGTTGTTGACCCGGGTGATGGCCGGTGCCTGCAGGAAATCGCGGAAGACCAGCTGGGCCTTGAGGGCGGACTCCATCAGGGGGGGCGTGATCATCCCTTCCTGCACGAACAGTCTCAGGTAGCTGTCTGTCAGGGTCGACAATGCCTCCCGGCCCTGAGCTAGGTAGTAGGAGGGGCGACGGTGGGCAATCATCAGGGAAACGACCTGGCGCAGTGCCAAGCCCTGTTCGGCCAGGGTAGCGTCCTGATTGCGGGCGGGGTCCAACAGACGATTGACCTCGTCCACATTGGCCCCGAACCAGACCCAGAGCCCATCCCCCAGACCATGAACCTCGCCGTATCCCGGGGCGGCAGAGAGCGGCACCGAGTTGAGATAAGCCCAGGCAACCAGCTTGCGCGCCTCCAGTGTCTCGGGCCCCAGACGATAGGCACGCACGCTGGCAGAGACCATCTGGCGGATCTTCTCGGTCGGCGAAACGGTCAGGCCATCGGGAGAATGACGATACTTCTCCACCTGGGTCGCCAGGGTACTGCCGCCGGCCGACTGATCCTGCATGTCCAATGCCTTGCCCACCTGAGACAGGGCCGCCTTGGCGAAGCGTGGCCAGTCCACGGCCGGGTTGGCGAGGGGCTCCTTGTTGCTCAGCAGATCCCGGTTCTCGATAAACAGCAGCGACTGTATTACCAGAGGCGGTATGGCGTTGAAATCCGGATAGTAATGGGTCGGATACTTGTACTGGTAGAAGGGCTCGGCACGACAGTCATGCAGCGTCAGCCCCGCCTGAACCTTCTCGGTGTAAGGGACAAAGAAACCATGGCTGGCATAGTTGTAGAGTGCATCAGAAAAACGCACCTGCTCGCTCACCTGATAGCCGCGCTGGGTGAGACGCTCCTGGATCATGGGCATCAGCACATAGCCAAGGCGCTTGTCGAAGGGGCCATCGTCCGGGAAGGCGATCTGTTTACTGGGGCCGGGTTCAAGCTGATACGTCAGCTTGGCTGCATAGCGGGAGACCTCCTGCGACTGCAGCCGTGATGTCTTCATCTCATAGCCGACCAGGGCAATCACGGCAACCAGGCAAAGCACGAAGATAAAACAGAACAACCAGCGCCACCAAGGGCGACGCTTGCGCTGATGTTGCCCGTCCGCATGCGGGACGGATGAATCCTGAGATGCCACTTTATTCGAATCCGTCTGTTTTGATGCGCCCATATCAGCCCCACCATGGTTGCGCAATTTATTGTCTTTCAATCAAGCTTAGTCGTTTCAAGTCAAGGGCTTGAAAACTATTGACTGCTTTGCAGCAATGTTAACAGGGCAATTGTGAAAATGGGAGCCGATTGTTGCAGCGCGGCAAGAGATCCGAGCTGAGGGGAAAATGAAACACCGGCCCAAGGCCGGTGTTTGCGAGAGCAGGGCGGGATTACTTGCTGGTGCTCATGCCTTTCAGCTTGGTGCTCAGTTCCTTGCGCTCCTTGGAGAGTTCTGCGTTCTTGATGATGTGGTCATCAACCCGCTCTTCATAATCCGCACGCATGTTGGCGATGATGGCCTGTACCTCGTCGATGCTCATGCCGGGCTTGATGTAGTCGCTCAGGTTGTCGAGCAGCAGGACCCGCTTCTGGTTGTCACGGATCTTCTTCTCGTTATCCGCGATCTCACGCTTGAGCTTGTTCTGACGACGGGACATACGCACATATTCCAACACATCGCTGAAGGTAGACTTGTTTACTTGTTCCATATCGATACCACTACTGAAGGTGAATGAAAACTGATCGGTATTCCCAGTACCAGATAAAGAGACGAAGGCATGGCATGGGCAAACCCGGAATGCCCTTTACTCTACCGAGTTATGATGCAGATACAACCCCAATCGCAGGCCCGATATCGGGTTTAGACAGAAGAGAGCCAACTGGACAATCTGATGCACAGCGGTGAGTGCTCAGGTAACGTCATGTCCATACGCCAAGCAATGACAGCGGGCAAACAGGCCACCCCATGCCGAGATATAAATAAGAGGGAGCGAGGGGCAGGACAACGGCGAACAGACATTTCAGGCAATAAAAAACCCCGCTCAAATGAGCGGGGTTCTTCGTGTTGGGAGCCTGGCAGTGTCCTACTCTCGCATGGCGAATGCCACACTACCATCGGCGCTACAGCGTTTCACTTCTGAGTTCGGCATGGGGTCAGGTGGTTCCACTGCGCTATTGCCGCCAGGCAAA
>NZ_CDBN01000007.1 GCF_000820085.1 Aeromonas sanarellii | reverse complement strand
GGTACCCGCCCTCCCCCAGGCGCCGCCGACCCGGCTGCGCATCCTGGTGGTGGATGACAACCACGCCAACCAGACCCTGCTGCGCCAGCAGCTCAAGCACCTGGGGCACGACGTCAGCGTGCGCAGCAACGGGCTGGAGGCCCTGCGCGCCGTCGCCAGCCACTCCTTCGATCTCGTCATCACCGACTGCCAGATGCCGGTCATGGACGGCTTCGAGCTGACGCGCAACCTGCGTGCCCGCGGCCATGAGCTGCCCGTCTGNNTCCGCTCCCCTCGCTCGCTCATCTTGAGCCACACCGGCTTGGTGCTGGTCTTGTTCCAGATGCGGTGCAGGTAGCTGTAAAAACGGGCGCGGTCGCGGCGAAACAGCATCACCGGGAAGGCGAGCAGACCCGCCACCAGGACGAAGATGCGGCGAAGGATTATCTGAGTCAGGGAGAAGGGATGAAACATGATATAACGCCTCACTGGTAAGACCACTGAGCAAAGATTACTCCACAAGCTGTAGGATTACTACACCGCAATGGCCATTTTTTTGTAAAAAAATGGCTAAAAAGCCATAAAATGAAATTGGGTTACATTTTTTAACCAAAAAACAACAAGCGTGGCAAAAAGCGACGGCTGGACCAGAGTTAACGGGGGGATGGGAACGACGGGGAGAGAAGAGGATGAGACTCGCGGATGTGGCGCTCCTGAGCGTGCTGGGACTGCTCGCCTGGAGCCAGTGGCAGGAGTGGCGGCTCAATCGCGCCGACGCCATCGACATCGCCTATCACGGCGTGCCCACCGTCAGCCTGTGGCAGTGCGCGATCCTGACCCAGCGCATGACCGCCCTGGCCGAGCACGGCGGTGAACTGGCGTTCAGGTTCCGGGGGGAGGCGCTGATCGAGATGGAACACCATCTGCACAAGGAGTGGCAACGACAGGGGTGCGATCGACTCGCCGAGCAGCCATGATCTTGGCGCACGGGATGTGCAATCTATTGCTTCAGCTTGCTGCCGACCGGGAAAACAGGGGGAAGATGGAGGCACGTTCCGGAGTCGAACCGGACTAAACGGATTTGCAATCCGCTGCATAACCGCTTTGCTAACGCGCCATGCTGACAAGGCATTGCCTTGAGAGTGATATCCATCGTTGGTGCGATGGAGAATTGGAGCGGGAAACGAGACTCGAACTCGCGACCCCGACCTTGGCAAGGTCGTGCTCTACCAACTGAGCTATTCCCGCATGACTGCTTGCGTGCCAGTTGCCTGACAACGAGGCGCATTATACGTACCCCGAGCCCGGGCACAACCCTTTTTTATGACTTTGCGCGCTTTTTCGGAGCGTTTGCTCAGGCTTTGAACGCCTTGGTCGAAAATCCCGCCATTCCCTGTGACCCGGCGAGCGAATTTCAGATAAAGCCATTGAAATAGTTAGCCTTTAGTCAGAAACTCGTCGCGCTTAGTAACTGGATTCTCAATTGAAAATCGCGCGATGAAATGGATCTTCAGGCCTCGTGGGCTCAGACCCCAGCTGATGCTGGCTTTCTTCATGTTGGGCCTGGTACCCTTCCTGGTCGTCACCCTGTTTTTCCTCTATAGCCACGGCAAGGATCTCACCACCCAGACCTCCAATCACCTGGTGTCGGTGCGCAACATCAAGAAGAGCCAGCTGGAAGACTACTTCGACAACCTCAGGGAGCAGATCATCAACTTCTCCCAGCAGGACTTTGCCGGCAACAGTATCGGCCGTTTCTACGGCTTCACCGGCGCCTTCGAAAAGCTCGGCACCACCCCCCAGGAGGCCCGCGCCCGCGCCCAGGCCCGTTATGTGCCCGGCTCCTGGGATCAGCTGCAAAAACCCGACAGCACCAGCGACATCGAGCCCTCCATCAGCGCCCTCATCCTGGCGGACGAGATGTATGGCCGGGTCCACCAGCGCTTCCACCGCGGCTATGCCGACATGGTGCGCAAGTCCAACTACAGCGACATCTTCCTGGTGGATCTCAACGGCGACGTGGTCTATTCGGTCACCAAGCACGCCAACTTCGCCACCAACCTGCTCTCCGGCCCCTATCAGACCAGCGGCCTTGGCAACACCTTCGCCAAGATCAAGCGCCGCCTCGACGGTGGCCAGAAGCCCCAGCAGATCTTCGAGTTCACCGACTTTGGCCGCAACGAGCTGACCGGCCAGGTGGTCGCCTATATGGCGGCCCCCGTGATGCAGTACGACTATGTGCGCGGCGTGGTGATCTTCGAGCTGCTGCCGGACAAGCTGAACCAGATCATGGCCGAGCGGGAGGGACTCGGCGAGACCGGCGAGACCATCCTCATCGGCCCGGACAAACGGATGCGCGCCAACGCCTCCCTGGCCCCCGAGTTCAGCGTGGAGAAGAGCTTCGGCCCCGACTTCCGGCCGCTGCAGACCCCGCTGGTCATCAAGGCGCTCTCCGGCGAGCAGGGGGTGGGCCCCTTCCTCTCCTACCACGATGACGAGGTGCTGGCCGCCTACACCCAGGTCAAGGTGTTCGACACCGAGTGGGCCTTCATCGCCGAGATCTCCACCCGCGAGGCCTATCGCCCCATCCGTCAGCTGGAGACGCTGGTGATCCTGCTGGGGGCAGGCTCATTGCTGCTGCTGATCCTGTTCTCCCGCTGGCTCTCCCACTCCATCACGGCGCCCCTGCGATCCCTCACCGCTGCCGCCGAGCAGGTGGCCGACGGCGCCCTGGATCACCCCATCACCATACCGCGCACCGACGACGACATAGACCGCCTCGCCCAGGCGTTTCGCCACATGCAGCGTTCGGTGAAGGACAAGATAGAGCTCATCGAACGCCAGACCCAGGAGCTGCAGCAGCAGGTCAAGCTGACCCACAAGCAGAACCTCAGCCTGCAGCAGGCGGACAAGCTGAAAGACGAGCTCCTGGCCAACACCTCCCACGAGCTGCGCACCCCCATCCACGGCATCAAGGGGATGGCCGAATCCATGCTCGCCAGCCAGCAGGATCTCACCGAGGGGCAACAGAAACAGCTCGGCCTCATCATCAAGAGCGCCGACGGTCTGGCCCGCCTGGTGGACGATCTGCTCGACTACCACCAGATGCGCTACGGCCAGCTGGAGATCCACCCCCAGCCGGTCTCCTCCAAGGGCGTCATCCGGCTGGTGCTGGATCTCTGTCAGCACCTGGTGCAGGCCAAGCCCCTCACCCTGGTGGACATCAGCCCCGCCGAGCTGCCGCCGGTGCTGGCGGACGAGCAGCGCCTCGAACAGGTGCTCTACAACCTGGTGGGCAATGCCATCAAGTACACCCCCCAGGGCAAGGTGGTGCTGAGCGCCCTGGTGGAGGGCAACTTCCTGCGCATCAGGGTGACCGACACCGGCATAGGCATAGCCCCGGATCATCTGGAGCACATCTTCGAGCCCCTGGTGCAGATGAGCCCTGAAGTGAGCAAGCAGGGAGCCGGTCTCGGCCTCTCCATCACCCGCCAGCTGGTACATCTCATGGGGGGCGAGCTGTTTGTGGAGAGCGAGCCGAGCGTCGGCTCCACCTTCGCCTTCACCCTGCCGCTGGCGAGCGGCAAGGCGGGCAGCCTGACCCTCGACAGCCGTCAGATAGAGCACCAGCTGGTGCGTCAGCAACCCATCATCCTGCCGGACTGGGAGAGCGATGACCTCCCCCCTCCCCCCGAGGATGCCCCCCTCATCCTGGTGGTGGACGACGAGCCCATCAACTTGCACATACTGCGCCACCTGCTGCAGCCCTGCGGCTATCGCATCCTGCCCAGCAGCGACGGCCACGACGCCCTGACCAAGCTGGCTCAGGAGCCGGTCGACCTCATCCTGCTTGACGTGATGATGCCCACCCTCTCCGGCTTCGACGTCTGCCGCCGCCTGCGCCAGCAGCACCCCAAGGACAAACTGCCGGTACTGCTGCTCACCGCCCTCAACCAGCCCAAGGAGATCGAGGAGGGCTTCAACGCCGGGGCCAATGACTATCTGGTGAAACCCTTCTGCAAGGAGGAGCTGTTCGCCCGGGTCAAGGCCCTGCTGGAGGCGATCGCCGGGCGCGCCTCCCTGGTGGAGAACCGATTGCTCAAGCAGGAGATAGAGCATCGGCTGGTGCTGCAGGAGCAGCTGCATCAGGATCAGGAGCGGCTGCTGGCCCTGCTCGGCGAGGGGGCCGACCCCATCGTCTTCATCGACGGTCAGGGCGTGGTGCTGTTCGCCTCCCGGGCACTGGCCCGCCTGCTGGGCCAGGAGCCGGAAGCCATGGAAGGGCTGCCCCTTGACGAGTGGCTGGCCAGCCCGCTGGCCAGCCAGTGGCCCGACATGGCGGCGCACCCGGAGCAGGATTTGAGCTTCCTGGTGGCGGGCCAGAGGGATGCCCTCAATGCCCGCGCCCTGCCCATCAACCTTGGGGGGCAGCACGCCTATGCGCTGACCCTCAGCACCGAGCAGCGGCCCGACGACAACCGGGTGATGGCGCTGGAGAACGCCCTCAAGAGCCTGTCGCGCCAGGCCATCATCGAGGATGGTCATCTGCTGGGGGAACTGAGCCGGCTCGGCGGCGAATTCAGATCGCTCGCCGACAACCTCATTCGCCAGCAGGATGACGAGCCCCTGCGCCGCGCCCTGGTGGACACTATGCGCCTCACCCTGGATGCCTGGCAGCAGAGCACCGGCAAGGGCAAGATAGTGCTGGCGGAGAAGAGCAAGCTGTGGCGGGTCTACATGGACCGATCCAGCCCCCAGACCCGCACCCTCGACAAGTACCTGAGCCTGGACACCCTGCCCAAGGCACCGCGCTGGAAGACGGTGGTGGCCAGCGCCGAATATGTGCTCAAGCAGTGCCCCCTGAACGAGGTGCAGCAGCAGAGCCTGCTCCAGAGCACCCAGCGCCTGCGCCAACTCGCCAGCCGCAAGGGCTGATGAGCCGGCACGCTCTCGGATGGCGTTTATCCCGTTGACGGAATGAGCCTGAGACATGGAGCTGATGGCATGCCAGAAACAGCACACCCGCGAATGACGCGGGTGTGTTGCATTAGGACTGTCTCATCGAGGACGAAGGGGGAACGCCTCCAGCGCTGCACGATTGCGCAAGCGACCAGGAGACAAGGGCAGACAGCCTACCCCATATCAGCCTCCCCTTGCCTATCCCACCAGGGCGCCGGCAACCCAAGCCCCATGGGATCAGCCTGTTCACTCAGGCCCATCCCTTTCTGCTGGCTTATGACTTCAACTCTCGATTCACCTGGGCAAAGGACTTGGGCCAGGGCTCCGCCTTCTGCAGGGCTGGCGACAGCTGGCGAATGGCCGCCTGGGCCTGGCTCAGGCCGGCATACTCCCCCTTCAGCACCACGTACCAGGGGCTGCCGTGGAACCGGGTCTGATAGATCCACACCTGACCGACGAGCCGATTGACGCGCACGAACTGCGCGACGGCATCCAGACTGCTCGCGCCCATCAGCTGGATGCTGAGGTGGTTGATGTTCTTCTGGTGCAGGACGCTGGCGGGCGTCAGGCTGACCTTGCCGGACGCCTTGCCTTGCGGCGCGGGGGCCGGCTTGGACACCGATGTCGCTGCCGGCTTGGACACGGGCTCGGGGATCGCGGCAGGCTCGGCCGCAACCAGGGGCGCCGAGGGGGCGGCAGCTATTGGCGGCTCAGACGGTACGACCTCTTCGGCCACGATGGGCAGGGCGCCGCTGACCGGCGCATCCAGCATGGGGGTCAGCCTGCCGGCCGCACCGTCGGCCTGCCCCTTGATCGACTCGGGCGAGGAAGGCAGGGGGAACCCGGTCTCAGCCGGTGGGCTCAACGTCGCTGCGGCGCCACTGGCCCCATCCGGGCCAGCAGCAGACAGACTGGCCTCCGCCGGTGCAGGAGCGACCTCCCCCACCTCGGGCTCGTCCTTTCGGGCAGAAGGATCTGAATAACTCAGCACCAGGAAGCACAAGATGCCGGCGGCCAGACCGATCCCTGTCTGGCGAATGAGAGAGGCGGGGTGGCACTTGCGCAGATGGCATCCGGTCATATGTCCTCCTGGACGGCATGAGAATGGGGGGGCCGGTGCGGCAGAAAGGCATCATGGCCGGCATCGGAACCGGCGGCTCCCGGCGGCTCATAGGGCAGGGGCAGGAAATGGATATCGCCCGTGAGAACAAGCCCTGGGAGTCACTCCGGGTCGCGGCTCCTGGCGTCTCGGACGGTCGACGGGCAGGCCTGCGCCGGCAGCCGCCTCGCTTGCCATTCGTTGCATCGCATCGGCGCTGACCACCATACCGGGATCGCGCTGAACTTGGCCTGAATCCTGTGCCCATCCAGGGGGCCAATCCGCCTCCTGACGCCTGTTTCCTCTGGTATCTACCCCGTGTCGCGCCGATGAGCGATGCCACCATCGGCGCCCGGCAGGCCGACATGCCCGAGTCCCCCCCCTGCAAACACGGTTGAGGCATCATGGCGTTCACCCAGTCGGCGCCACATGCCAAGGCCTCAGTCGTCTGTCTTTACAGTTTCAGCGTGTCGATGACGGCCCTCAGGGCTGGTGACACGTTGCGATGGGGGTAGTAAAGAAAGAGGCCATCCAGGCGGTGGCTGAAGCGCTGTAGCACCCGGATCAGGGTTCCGCGCTCCAACTCATCGGTGACCAGCTCCTCCGGCACATAGGCCAGCCCCAGCCCCCTTCTTGCCGCCGCCGCCTCCATGTAGCTGTCGGAGAAGACCCACTGCCCCCGGGGCCTGTGTCTGACGGGCTTGCCCTCCTGCCACAGCTCCCACGAATAGAGGCTGCCATCGGCAAACTGGTAGGCGATGCAGGGATGCCCCGCCAGATCGGCAGGTGCCTGCGGAAAACCGTACTGCAGAAGGTGATCCGGCGTCGCCACCATCACCATCTCCATGTCCGGGGTGATGCGCACGGCCACCATTCCCTCGTCCACCTCGCCCCCCAGCCGCACACCGGCATCGAAGCGCTCGTCGATGATGTTCACGAAGCGGTTCTCGCTGATGAGCTCCAGCCGAATGTCGGGATAACGTTGTCTGAAGAGGGCCAGCTTGGGCAGCAGCACCTTGTCGATGGCGTGCTGACTGGCGTTGATCCGCACCGTGCCTGACGGGGTGTCGCGAAAGTGGGCGAGCGTGGCCAGCCCCGCATCCAGGGCCTGAAAGCTGCCCTGCGTCGTGCGGTACAGCTGCTCGCCGGCCTGGGTCAGCGACAGGCTGCGGGTCGTGCGCACCAGCAGCTGAACCCCGAGCCTGGCTTCGAGCTCCCGGATGGTGCGGCTGACTCCCGACTGGGCCAGCCCCAGCCTGGCAGCCGCCCGGGTAAAACTGCCTTCCCGGGCAACCAGCATGAAGACGTGGAGATCGTTGTAATTCTCTCGGCTTGTCATCTGGTTCCACTCCCCTCTCTCAGCCCGCCATGGTCCGTTCAGGGCCCACTGCATGCCCAGATTAATAACAAATACGCATTAATGTTATCAAAAATCCCGGCCTAATCATCACGAAAGGTTCTAACTAGAATGCTGCCGTGGGTCACGCCACCACCTCCCTGATGCCAGGGATCGGGAATCTGTTTTCAAGGAGCCTTGCCATGAATGTTCTTCCCAAGAAACTGAGCACCATCGCGTCCGCCCTGTTGCTGGGCACCGCATTGACCGGAGCATCCGCCATGAGCCACGCACAAACCACCGACCCTGCCGAGCCCGTCTCCATGGTGACACTGTGGGACAAGACCTTTGCCCAGAGCGACAAGGTCGATCATCGCAAGGTGACCTTCAAGAACCGCTACGGCCTCACCCTGGTCGCCGACCTCTACCTGCCGAAGAACCGGGGCAACGCCAAGCTGGCGGCCATTGCCGTGAGCGGCCCCTTCGGCGCGGTGAAGGAGCAATCGAGCGGCCTCTATGCCCAGACCCTGGCCGAGCAAGGTTTCATCACCCTGGCGTTTGACCCCTCCTTTACCGGCGAGAGCGGCGGCCAACCGCGGGATGTGGCCTCGCCTGACATCAACACCGAGGATTTCAGCGCCGCCGTCGATTTCCTCGGCCTGCAAAAGGAAGTCGACCGCAACCGCATCGGCATCATAGGCATCTGTGGTTGGGGCGGCATGGCCCTCAATGCGACCGCTGTGGACAAGCGGGTCAAGGCCGTGGTTGCCAGTACCATGTACGACATGACCCGCGTCATGTCCAGGGGCTACAACGACAGCATGACCCTTGCGCAACGAACCAAGATACTGGAGCAACTGAGCCAGCAGCGTTGGCAGGATGCGGCAAACGGCGCGCCAGCCTACCAAGCCGCTTACAACACGCTCAAGGGGGGCGAGGCGCAGTTTCTGGTGGACTATCACGACTACTACATGACCAAGCGCGGCTATCACGCGAGGGCGGTCAACTCCGGTCACGCATGGACACAGACCACCCCCCTCTCGTTTATGAATATGCCGCTCTTGAGTTACATCAAGGAGATCTCGCCACGTCCGCTGCTGCTGATCCACGGCGAGAAGGCCCATTCGCGCTACTTCAGCGAGACGGCTTACGCGGCAGCCAATGAGCCCAAGGAGCTGTACATCGTCAAAGGTGCCAGCCACGTCGATCTCTACGATCGGGTGGACCAGATCCCATTTGACAGGATTGAACAGTTCTTCAAGACCAACCTGAAGTGAGTGCCGAAAACACGGCGGCCCCGTTTCGCCGTGTTTTCTCATCGATGACGGCACCGTGCCCATGTCGGGAGACGAATGATGATCAGAGGCAAGTTCCCCTGTGCGACAGCCCTGCTCCTGGCGGTCACCTGCGCATCGGCCGCCAACCGGAGTACAAGAGAGATGAACATCAAGATCACCATCGCCGGCCAGATCATCACGGCCACCCTGGAAGAGAGTGACAGCGCCCGGGACTTTTTCGCCATGCTCCCCCTGACATTGCCGTTCGAGGACTATGCCGAGACCGAAAAGATTGCCTATCTATCGCGCCAATTGACCACCCAGGGTGCTCCCAAGGGCATGGACCCGGACGTGGGGGATATCAGCTATTACGCCCCCTGGGGCAATCTGGCGATCTTCTATCGGGACTTTGGCTATTCAACCGGGCTCATCAAGCTGGGACGCATTGAATCGGGTCTGGATGCCTTGACCACCCTGCCCTCTGGCACCCTCATCATCGACGCCGTCAAATGACGCGCCCCCCCTTCAACATCAGGTCGTGAAATAAAGGCGTGTCGAAACCGCTCTAGGGGGGGCACTCGAATGCCTACGGCCGGGTCACGAACGATGACTCGCTCTTTCAGCCGCCTTGCGGCTGTTTTTTGTCTCGGTCAGAGGGTGGAGGGGCAAACTCGGAGGGGGCATGTGCAGGCAACCAGCACGGGCAGACTCACCGGGCCAAGGCCGGCACCACGCCATGCAGGAGGGCAGCACCACGACAGGTGCAGAAACAAAAAACCCAACCTGTTGTACAGATTGGGTTTGATGAATGGCGGAGAGACAGGGATTCGAACCCTGGGTGGCATTGCTGCCACAATTGATTTCGAGTCAATCCCGTTCGGCCACTCCGGCATCTCTCCGCGGGCCCTCATATTGACTCAACCCCGGCTGGGAAATCAACGTAAATCTCGTTGCAGATCAGACGACTGGCGATAAAACCGCCATCTCGCGACCCCGTGCGCGCCTCGGATGCCTCCAAGGCTTAACGGCGAGCCAGCCCAGCCATGCCAGAAGCTGTCACCAGGCGGGACGGGGGCATAATGACCCCTTTCCCGGCGACGAGGGGCCTTTGTGCCGAAAACCGGCTCAACCTGCCGCCATCCAGGCAGGAAGGACCTGGGCTGACGCTGGTAATCCCCGAACGATTGGTTGACAATCGCTGCTCATTTTTTGGGAGGGACGCGCATCCCTCACCCACAGTCGATAGGAAAAACCATGTTGCACACACGTATCGTCTCACTGCTGCTGGCCGCCGCCAGCCTCTGGGCCGCGCCGGTCTGGTCCAAAACCTATCCCCTGCCGCCAGCCAACAGCCGTCTCATCGGCGAGCTGGAGGACTACATAGTACAACCGGGCGATCATCTGGAGCTGGTTGGCAAGCATACCCAGATCGGCTTTCTGGCGCTGCTCGAGGCCAATCCTGGTGTCGATCCCTATCTGCCCACCCCAGGTACCCGGCTGACCCTGCCCACCCAGATGCTGCTGCCCGACGTGCCGCGGGAGGGCATCGTCATCAACCTGCCGGAGCTGCGGCTCTATTACTTCCCCAAGGACAAGGCGGAGGTGATGGTGCTGCCCATCGGCATCGGGGACATCGGGCGCGAGACGCCGGAGATGACCACCACCGTCATCGCGAAAAACCCGAACCCGACCTGGGTACCCGGCCCCATGGTGCGCAAGTCCTGGCTGGAGCAGAAGGGCATCGACCTGCCCGCCGTGGTCCCCCCCGGCCCGGACAATCCCCTCGGCAAGTTCGCCATGCGCCTCGGCTATGGCAACAGGGACTACCTCATTCACGGCACCAACAAGGACTTCGGGGTCGGCCTGCGAGTCAGCGCCGGCTGCATCCGGCTGCGCCCGGACGACATCGAGACCCTGTTCGGCCTGGTCCCCGTCGGCACCCAGGTGCGGGTGATCAATCAGCCGGTCAAGATGGCGGTGGAACCCGATGGCCGCCGCTGGCTGGAGGTCCACTCCCCCCTCTCCCGCACCGAAGCGGAGATGGCCGACGGTGCGCCTCTGGTGCTCTCCCCCGAGGCCGAGCAATTCATCGCCGACCCTGAGATAGACAATGCCAGGGTGACGGCCCTGCTCGACAGCCGGAACGGCCTGCCGGCGCCCGTGAGCGGCTGAGGCCAGGGCGATGATGAACAGGATGCGATACGCACTTTGCCTGCTGCTTCTGCTGCCGGGCTCCGCCGCCATGGCCGACATCCTCTGGATGCACAACGGCGATCGCCTGACCGGGACCATAGAGGAGATCACGGACGAGCAGATCCGCATCAAGCCCGCCTACAGCCAGGCCATGACTGTCCAGCGTCAGGCCATCAAGCGCTGGCGCCTGGACAAGCAGGAGAAGCCCAGGCCCCTGACCAAGACGGGGATCCCCCTGCTGGATTCCCCTGACGACGCCCATGCCTGGCTGCTGACCGGGACCGGAGATCTGAACATCAAGTTGAAAGAGAGCGACAAGAAGACCAACAACGTCAATCTCAAGGTCTCCACCGAGCTTGCCAATCTGGACTGGCGTTACAGCCTGGATGGCGAATACATCTACGAGACGGCGAACAACATCACCGACAGCCACGAATACAAGCTCAAGCCCAAGCTCGACTTCTTCTTCGACGACCACTGGTTCCTGCGCTCCTCCGTCGACATCGATTACAACATGATAGAGGCGGGCTATCTGGAAATAGACTATGCCTCTGGCCCGGGATACCGCTTCTGGAATGACAACAAGCGCCGTATGGAACTTATCAGCCAACTCGGCCTGGAGCGGGCCTACTTCAGGCCGGAGGTGTGGAGCAATTCGGACCTGTTTGACGAGAGGATCATCAATTATCCCTTCGTCAACCTGGGCTGGGACTACCGGCACCCCTTCTCCCTGTGGGAGGAGAAGCTGGAGCTGTTCAGCAAGGGGAGCTACGAGAAGTTCATCGATCAACCCTCCCCCTACCTGACCAGGAAACAGTCCATCAGCGGCAGCCTGGGGCTCAGGTACTACTTCAACGACCACCTGCGTCTCTCCTGGTCCAGCGAGCTGGACTGGGACGATGCCTGGCTCGACTACCACGACGTCCAGCTGGACTTGAGCGAGAAGGAGTGGCGCCACCTCATCACCCTGGGCGCGAGCTTCTAGCCCGGAAACGACGCAGGCCCACCGAAGTGGGCCTGCGTTCATCGCCACGAGTGGGCGTCAGAAGTAGATCCGGGTCACCGACTCGATGACGCAGCCAGGGCGGCGGATCCCTTCGATCTCTATCTTGATCTCCTTGAGCAGCTCTATCCCGCCCTTGATGGGAGTGACGCGCGACAGCCTGGTGCGCGCACGGATGTTGCTGTCCACCTTGATGGGATAGGGAAAGCGAACCTGCTCCAGGCCGAAGTTCACCACCATGCGGGCGGTCGGGAACTCAGGGGTCGCCTCATCCACCGAACCGGTCAGCTGCGGCAGCAGGGCCAGGGTCAGGAAGCCGTGGGCTATGGTGGTCTTGAACGGCGACTCGGCCGCCGCGCGCTCGGGATCGGTGTGGATCCATTGATGATCACCGGTCACGGCCGCGAACTGATCGATCAGCCCCTGGGTAATAGACAGCCACTCGCCGACGTGGGTCTCCTCCCCGATGCGGGTCTGCAGCGCCGCATAGAGTGCGGCGGCTTCCCCCTCGAGTTCGACGACGGGATCCTGCGTCATGGCAGGCTGGCCGTTCGCCACCTGCGACACCCTGGCGGAGTCCTGCTGCCGGGCGTTCTGGGACTCCCCCTGCAGATCCAGCACTCGCCCCAGCAAGGGGTGAAGGTGTGCCTTTTGCTGAAACTCACGCCAGTAGTCGCGGATAGCCGGGGAGAGCCAATCCTTGAGCTCAAAGGGGTGTTGCGCCAGGATTTCGCGCTTGTGCTTCAGAAAATCGACAACTTTCATTTACCGATCCCTATTCGATTAACAGCCTGTAAAGAGGTCTAACCAGTCCCATTTTATGAAAGTTTCATCCGCAAGTACAAAAAAATCTCGGCGTACAACTGTACCAGGCGCGGGAGTGGTCACTAACATGCGGGGGAAAACGGGCAGGAAAACGATTGAGATAAGGGTCGCAAACGAGAAAATATCGGGGCCGAAAAAGGGGAAACAGGCGGGGCCCTTGCCATCGCAACGCCCCGCCGCCGTTACCGCCCGCGGGCAGACCACCAGGCGGTGCGGTGCTCCTCGTCCAGGAAACTCCAGGCCAGGATCCGGCTCACCTTGTTGCCCTGCGCCATGTCGATCACCCGAACCTCCCGTGCCCCCGCCCGGGTCAGCGCCTTGCGGGCGGCCGGCAGGTTCTCCTTCTTCGAGACCAGCGAGCTGAACCAGAGGCATTGGGCGGCAAACTCCCGGCTCTGCTCTATCATGGCCGCCAGAAACGCCGCCTCGCCCCCCTCGTACCAGAGCTCGGCCTTCTGACCGCCGAAGTTGAGCACGGGGGCCCCGGTCACCGCCTCGCCCTGACCCTTGCCCAGGTTGCGCAGCTTGCGCTCCGTCCCCTTGCTCGCCTCCGCCAGCGAGGCGTGGAACGGCGAGTTGCACAGGGTCAGGGCGAAGTGCTCCTTCGGCTCCAGGATGCCGCGAAAGATATGTCCGGGGTTGCCCTGATGACGGCACGCGATCTGGCTGCCCAGGCCATTGCTCGCGGCCAGCAGGGCCGCCGCCTTGACCGACACGGGATCGATGTCGGACCCCACGAAACGCCAGCCATACTCACGGGCCCCCAGCAGGGGATAGATGCAGTTGGCCCCGACGCCTATGTCCAGCACCCTCACCCCCTTGCCGGTCGGCACCTTGCCGGCACTCTCCGCCAGCAGATCCGCCACCCGGTGCAGGTAATCGACCCGGCCCGGAATGGGCGGACAGAGGTAGCCCGGCGGCAGATCCCAATGCGCAATGCCGTAGTGCAGCGCAAGCAGCGCCCTGTTCAGCGCCTTGACGGCGGCCGGATCGGCGAAATCCAGGGTCCGGGTGCCGTGTTCGTTGATGAACACGAAGGGCAGCAGCTCGGGGGTGCGCTGACAGAGCGCATCGAAGTCGTAGGGGGCCTGATGGCGGTTGCGCGGGTGCAATCCGGATTTGTGCTGGGGCTTCATGCTGGACCTGCCGAGGATCAAGGGGGCCACACTATAGAGAGTCGGCCAGGGAAAGTCTAAACGAGGGTCATAAAAAAAACCGGGCCCTTCGGGGCCCGGTTCAAGTGAGGTTGGAAAAACAGTCCGTACTGCGAGCCGTTTGTCCAGCCTGACTCAGATATCGATCCGGCGTGCCTGCCAGAACTTGCTGCGCCAGTAAGAGCTGTCGAGCTTGGAGCGCGTCACCCCGGCGCGGGTGGAGGCATGGATGAATTCGCCGTTGCCGACATAGATGCCGACGTGATTGAGACGGGGATTGATTTTGAAGAAGACCAGATCCCCTTCGACCAGCTCCTGTTTGGAGACCCGGGTCCCCTCGTGTACCTGGGAGCGGGTATCGCGGGGCAATTCGATGCCGACGGCGTTGCGGAACACTTCACGGGCGAAGGCGGAGCAATCGATGCCTCGCTGGCTGCTGCCCCCCATGCGGTAAGGAACGCCACGCCACTCTTTGTATACGGTCAGGATTTCGTTGACATCAGGGGTGGTTGAAACTTCGGGTTCAATCACGGGCTCCATCATGGAAACCTCGATCTTGCTCGCGACCTCGGGTTGGGGTGCCGAGGCACAACCCACCATTCCGAGCGCGACCAGCAGTAGCATCAGGTGGCGCAATCCTTTATCCCCGCAAAAGAGTGAAACTTGTTAAAATGCAGCCCGAGAGGGCAATTTATAAGGCAACAGCACCCGACTATATCCAAGAATTCTATCGAGGCAAGCGAAAATCCCAATCGATCTCACATTTTTGCAAGGAAATGCTCTGTTTAGCGCAATTTATGTGATCATGACCAAACAATATACAATCTGGGAAGTACCGGTTTTGCCCTCGTCAAACCGACTGTTATCGCTACTTCGCCCCCATTTTTAAGTGAAATATTATGCTCTCTGCGGATCTCTATTTGTTAAATACGGCGTGTGTCGATGCAGGGCAGTGGCTCAGTCTGCCGTCCGAGCTCTCCCCACAGGAACAGGGCCACTGGCACGAGATCCGTCAGCCCGGCCGCCAGCGGGAATACCTGCTCGGCCGGGTGCTGCTGCGCCGTCTGCTGGCAGAGCGACTCCACTGCCCGCCCGATGCGCTGGCATTTTCCATCGGCGAGCATGGCAAGCCCGCACTGCGCAGCCACTCCTGGCAGTTCAACCTGAGTCACAGCGGGGAGTGGCTGGTGCTCGCCCTCTGTCGGGAGGGGCCCCTCGGCGTGGACATCGAGATGGGGTTGCGCCGCCGGCCCGTACTGCCGCTGGCTGAGCGCTTCTATGCCCCGGGCGAACACAGGTGGCTGTGCAGCTTGCCGCCACAGGAGCAGGCGTCCGCCTTCTACCGGCTGTGGGCACGCAAGGAGGCGGTGCTCAAGGCCCATGGCGCCGGCATTGCCGCCGGACTGGACAAGATCTGTTTCATCCCGGCGCAGGGATGGCGGCTGGAGAATCGCCTCGATGCCCGCAACTATGAAGTGAGCGACTGGCGGGTCGGCAACGGCTGGCTCAGCCTCGCCGCCCCGACCCGCCAGGTCAGCGCCCATCTGCTGGATGCGCGCTTGAAATCCACCCCGTTGGACCCCATGTTGATCCACACCATTTTCCGAGAGTCAGCCTCATGATCGTCGACATCACTCCCCAGAATTTTCACGCCGAACTGATCGATGCATCCCTGAAGAAGCCGGTCGTCATCTATTTCCATGCGCCGCAGATGCCGGAATGCCAGGGCATGACCCCCCTGGTGGAAGCCCTGGTCGGCCCGGCCAATCCCGGCGTAACCCTGGCCAAGGTCGACATGAACGATCCCCAGCTGCAGCCGCTGGCCAGCCAGCTTGCCCTGCGTGCCTTGCCGGCGCTGGTGCTGTTCCATCAGGGGCGCCCGGACGAACAGGCCATCCTCGAAGGTCCGCAGGATGAAGCCACCCTGCGCCAGTACTTCGCCGCCTTTGCCCCCAAGGAAGAAGAGCTGCTGCTCGAACAGGCAAAGCAGGCACTGGCCGCGGAGCAGGCCGATGTGGCGCACAGTCATCTGAGCAAGGCCCATCGCCTCGCCCCCGAGCGCCACGACATCAGCCTCTGGCTGGCACAGGCCGCGCTGGATCTGAACCTGCTGGATGAAGCCCAGTCCCTGCTCGCCGCCATCCCCATGGTGGCGCAGGACGATCACTATCAGACCCTGAGCTCCCGCCTCTCCCTCGCGCAGCAGGCCAGCGACAGTCCGGAGCTGCGCGCACTGGAGCTGCGTCACGCCGAACAGCCGGACGACGCTGCCATCACCCAGGAGCTGGCGGTGCTCTACAGCCAGGTTGGTCGCCAGGAGGAGGCCCTGGCCTTGCTGTTTACTATCCTCAAGCGGGATCTGGCCTTTGGGGATGCCAAGAAGATCTACCTCGACGTGCTGGCCACCATGGGCGCACACCCGGCGGCACAGAATTACCGCCGCAAGCTCTACAGCCTGCTCTATTGATCGAATGGGAAATCAGGACGGGGAATGCCGATCAGTCGGCATTGCCTTGTTCAGGCGGAGTGAAACGCGGGGGAATAACCAAATTTCAGGCAAAAAAAATGGCGCATTGAAATGCGCCATTTTTTCGCATGGATTACTTCTTGTAGGAAGTAGCCATGTTGTCGATGCGCTGGTTAGCACGCATAGCTTCTTGCTTGGCTTCTGCAACATCAGCAGCGATCTTGGACTGATCAGCACGAACAGCGCTAACATCTTGAGCCAGTTGGTCAACTTTGTTAGACAGATTCTGAACGGAAGTTTCCAGTTCGCTGGTGTTTGCACAACCGCCCAGCAGAGCGGACAGACCAACAACACCTACCAACAACATTTTTTTCATTTTTAAAAGCTCCCTTTAACTCGCCAGACGTTTAGCAAGCGGCGTGATTATGGCACAAAAAAATCATAGTTTGGATAGGCCCCATCACAGATAAATGCGTTAAAACCCTCATTTTTTTTTAGTTGCACACTTTATGCGCAAACTTTAAGCAAAAATAAGTGTCCCTGGATGAGGTTCGTGCAAAGCGTAACCAAATTTTCGGCTTATTACAATTTCGTATGAGGCTCAGGCCGAACGCTCTGACAGCAATTGACGATATTGCACCAGATCCTCGATGGTCAGCACCGGCATCCGATGCTGACGACCGAAGGCCACCAGGTCGGGCAGTCTGGCCATGGAGCCATCCTCCTTGGTCAGCTCGCACAGCACCCCGTAGGGCTTGAGACCGGCGAGTTGCATCAGATCGACCGTGGCTTCGGTGTGACCGCGCCGGGTCAGCACGCCACCCGTGCGGGCGCGCAGCGGGAAGACGTGGCCAGGGCGATGCAGGTCGGATGGTCTGGCACCGTCTGCAATGGCCGCGCGGATAGTGGTGATGCGGTCGGCGGCGGACACCCCGGTGGTCACCCCCTGCGCCGCTTCTATGGTCACGGTGAAGGCGGTCTGGTAGTGGCTGGAGTTCGCCTCCACCATCATGGGCAGTTCGAGCTGGCGGACCCGCTCATCGGTCAGACAGAGGCAGACGATGCCGGAGCACTCGCGGATCATCATGGCCATCTGTTCGTTGGTCATGGATTCTGCGGCGAAGATGAGGTCACCCTCATTTTCCCGATCTTCGTCGTCGGCCACCAGCACACCCTGGCCGACACGCAGTGCGGCCAGCGCGGCCTCGACGCGAGCAATGGGATCACCGAATTCACTGAGCAGAGACTGATTCATGGTAAGACTCCTAAAAAAGACAAGGACCAGAATCAGGGCATGGAAAGGCAGACAGAGGCAGGCATGCGGCGGCCAACCCATGGGGGGCTCGCCAGCATTATCTGTCTTATCCTCTTTCATCCGGACTATGACCGTCGGCTCCGGCATCTCACCGGATCTGCTGACCCCGAACCGGTCCAAGACCGGGTCGGGCGCTCGCGGGCTCCCCGAGTCACATCGGGATACCGCCGGTGGGGAATTTCACCCCGCCCTGAGAATAAGCGCAGACAGCCTAAAGAAAAAAGGCGCAGGATGCCAGCCCAAAACCCATCAAAGACCAAGGGGCACAGGTGGCGAACCGGCCCACCCACCTGCCACTCCGATGCACGGCGCGCTGTCCTTTCTGATTTTGTTTGTGGCATAGTGCCAGCAAAAACGTGCAGCCCGCGCAGACTCGGGCGCCAACAACACAAACGGAATCATGACAGAGATGGAAAAGAAAATATTGCTGACCGATTGCCCCGACGCCAAGGGGCTCATCGCCAAGATCACCAACATCTGCTACAAGCACCAGCTCAACATCAACAAGAACGACGAATTCGTGGACCACGAAAACGGCCGCTTCTTCATGCGTACCGAGCTGGAAGGACGCTTCAACGACGAGACCCTGCTGGCGGATCTCGACGACGCCCTGCCGGCGGGTGCCCAGCGCCGCCTGGTCAAGGCGGGCAAGAAGCGCATCGTCATCCTGGTGACCAAGGAGACCCACTGCCTGGGCGACATCCTGATGAAGAACTATGCCGGCGCCCTGGACATGGACATAGTGGCGGTGATCGGCAACTACGACACCCTCGCCGAGCTGACGGGCAAGTTCGACATCCCCTTCCACTGCGTGAGCCACGAGGATCTCAGCCGTACCGAGCACGAAGAGCAGGTGCGCACCCTCATCGACGGCTACCAGCCGGATTACGTGATCCTCGCCAAGTACATGCGGGTGCTCACCCCGAGCTTCGTGGCGGCCTATCCCCGCAAGATCCTCAACATCCACCACTCCTTCCTGCCCGCCTTCATCGGCGCCCGCCCCTATCGCCAGGCCTTCGATCGCGGGGTCAAGCTGATCGGCGCCACCGCCCACTTCGTCACCGACGATCTGGATGAGGGCCCCATCGTCGAGCAGGACGTGATCCACGTCGACCACACTTTCAGCGCCGACGACATGGCCAAGGCTGGCCGCGACGTGGAGAAGTCCGTGCTGAGCCGCGCCCTGGAGCTGGTACTGAACGAACGGGTGTTCGTCTACGGCAACAAGACGGTGGTGTTCAAGTAAGCCGCCGCCAGGCATCCAGAAAAAAGGCTCCCGAGGGAGCCTTTTTTCATCGCGCGGCACTCATGGCTGCAGCGGCAGACCGTTGACGGTGAGCTGCCCCTTGTCGAGCTTGAGCTCGGCCTGGAGCTGCGCCTGCTCCGCCTTCAGATACCCCAGGGCGGTGAACTGCGCCAGCATGGGGGCCAGCTGGGGAACCGCCTGACCCAGCTTGTCACCCAGGTGGGCATGGAGCAGCCCCGACAGGGCCTGCATCCCCTCCTCGCTACCCATCAGCTGTGCCAGGGTCGTTGACGCCAGCCTGGCCTCCCCTTGCAGGCTGACGGGTTCACCGTTGAGCCGGGCGCTGAAATCCGTCAGCTGCAGCGTAACGCCCCGCTGGAGCATCTTGTCCAGCGCCTCCTGGATGGCCGACTCATCCACCCGCTGACCGCTCACCTCCTGCAGTGTCTGATACCCCTCCAGATCCAGCCCGTTGAGCGCCAGGTCCAGGTTGCCTTCGGTCAGCGCCAGGCTGTCCTCCTCGCTCTCCAGATTGAGGGTTTCCACCTTCATCTGGTAACGGCTGGAGAGGGTCTGGGCGTCGTCCCCCGCCAGCTGGGTGGCCGTGGAGAGCCCCTGCAGGGAGAGCCTGATGTTCCCCGGCTGCGTCAGGGTGAAGGCGGACAGGGTCGCATCGCTGCGGGGGGAGAGCCAGAGGCCGCTGATCTCGGCCATGTCGGCACTGCCCTTGAGATCGGCCAGGGCCAGATCCATCTTGCTCTGCGCATCGTGGACCGTCATGCCCAGCCACTGGACCGTCATGTGGCCGTTGCCGTCGAGATCCCCGCGATAGTCGCCGCTCAGGGGCAGGAAGTTGAACTCGTTCATCCCCTCTCTGACCTTGAAGTCACCGACCCAGAAACGGGAGCTGTTGCTCATGGTCCAGAGGCTGCTGGCCGACTCCGCTCCCAGCTGCCACTGCTGCATGCCAAGGGAGCTGAATATCGGCGCCAGGGTGCCCTGTGCGGTATCCAGCAGCAGGTGGCTCTTGATATAGAGCGGCAGCATGCGGCTGTTGAACGCGAACTGCATCTCGATGGGCTCGCTCCCCGCCAGCTGGGGGTCCAGGCTCGCCAGCGTCTCTGGCGGCACCACCACCTTGAGCATGCCGTCACGGGCGAACAGGTGCTCCGTGGTAGGGTGCCAGGTGATCTCGATCCCGCTCTCCTGCTGCGCCCTGGCGATCTGTTCGGCCAGGATCCGGTCGAACGTATTGCCCGTGTACCAGCAGGCGCCAAGCCCCCCGACCACCAATACGGCCCCAACGGCCAAGGCCACTTTTTTCTTCATCTGTTCTGTTTCTCCACATTATTCGATGGCGGGTGCATGGGCGCACTCTACGGGGAGGATGGGAGGCCACGCAAGCCGGATGAGGCCGCCGGGTCCACGCTCCATTGTCACAGCAGGGGGCTGAACAGGTAGAAGATGTTCTCAAGCAATTTTTTGTACCAGGGCCTCGCACGCCACCTGGTCAGGGACATGGGGGTCGCCTCCAGCATGTAGCCCTGCACCAGTTGGTTCATCTCGGCGACAAACACCGGGTTGTCGATGAGCAGGGTGATTTCGAAATTGAGCCAGAGGCTGCGTCTGTCCAGGTTGACCGTGCCCACCAGAGCGAAGTCATCGTCCACCAGCACGCTCTTGGTGTGCAGCAGGCCGGCGTCGTAGCGGTAGATCTCGACTCCGGCCGCCAGCAGATCCTCCATGAAGGAGTTGCTGGCGTGGTTGGCCATCAGGGAGTCGTTGCGCGCCGGCAACACCAGTTGCACCAGCACGCCCCGGGCCGCCGCCGAGGAGAGCGCGGCCGCCAACGGGTCATCGGGCACGAAATAGGGGGTGGTCAGCACCAGATGGTGGCGGGCCTGATAGATGGCCAGCAGCAGGCTCTGCTGGATGCAGTCCCCCCCGACGAAGGGGCCTGAGGGGATGAGCTGGGCCCGGTAGTTGGTTTGCGGCCAGGCCTCGGGCTCGTGCTGCAGGCTGTCGAGCAGGCGCTCGCCGGTCTCCATCTCCCAGTCCCAGACGAAGGTGGACCACATCAGCGGCACCACGGGCCCCTGCACCCGGATCATGATGTCGACCCACTGGCCGACCCCGGCATCCTGCTTGAAGAAACGTGGATCCACCATGTTCATGGAGCCGGTGTAACCGACCCTGTCGTCGATCACCACCAGCTTGCGGTGCATGCGCAAGTCCTGGCGCTGGAAGGGGATGCGCCAGGCGCCGACCGGCAGCACCTCCACCACCTTGACGCCGGCCGCGCCCAGGGTGTTCGGCCAATGGGAGCGGAAGAAGGTCTTGCTGCCGACGGAATCGAGCAACACACGACAATCCACGCCGCGTGCCGCCACCTCCATCAACGCCTCGCACACCGCGTCCACATCCCCGCCGGGATGCCAGATATAGAACTCCAGGTAGCAGGATTGGGAGGAGCCCCGGATGTCGCGCACTATCTCCTGGATGATGGTGTCGGGCTTGTGCAGCAGCGTCATCCGGTTGCCGGAGAGCATGGGCATGGCCAGCCGGCCCTGGATCAGATCATGGAGCGGACGGGCCTTGCTCCCCACCTCGCAGCAGTGCTGCGGGAAGAGGCGAGCCAGCTGGCGGATCCAGATGGCGTAAGGGCGGTACATGGCCTGGGCGCGCTCCGCCCGCTTGCGGCCGAGCCGGATCTCGCCGAACAGCACATAGAAGCCGACCCCGGCGAAGGGGATGGCATAGATGAGGGCCAGCCAGGCCAGCGACACCCCGATGGGACGCCGCTTCATCACCACCCGCAGGGAGATCCCCGCCACGATCACGGTGTGAAACAGCAGCAACAACCAGCCGAGAAAGCGGGAAAACAGCAACTGAATGTCGTATTCCAGACCGTCGAGCAAGGCGACTCCTTGGTGTGTTGAACAAGTGGCATGGGCAGATCCCACAAGGCCGGAATGGTATGCTGTAGGACAAACCCATTCTATCAGGTCGTTAGCATGATCCTGCAATCTATGCTGCTGAGTCTGGCCATGCTAGGTCAAGGCTCATATGACATCAATGAGCAGCAGATAAATCAGTACCTGCAATCCCAGGTGCAAGTGGACAAACAGCTGGAACTGCCCGGCATTATCAAGGCCCATGTGAAGCTTGAGCAGAGCGATGTGCAGATCGGCCGCCAGAGCCCGGACACCGCCAGGGTGTTTGGCAAGGGCAAGCTGAAGATAGCGCTGCCGGACCAGACCGAGTACGACGCCCTGCTGAACATGACCTATGAGGCGAGGCCCCGCTACGACAAGGCCCAGAGCGCGCTCTTTCTCGACAACATGAAGCTCGTCGACTACAAGCTGGAGCCGGCGGCGGCCGAGCAGAAGTTCGGTTTCATGTTGCGCATGCTGCTGCAGAGCATGGAGAAGCGGCTGGAGACCCAGCCCGTCTACAGGCTCGACGACAAGGATCCCAATCAGGCCTGGCTCAAGGAGAATCTGCTGGGGCTGGAGCTGTCACCGGGCAAGATCCACCTGCTGACCAAGCCACAGTGACGCCTCAGTTGAAGACGGGAGCCCTCGCCTGACGCACCAGCAGCTCGATCTGGTAACCCTGTTCGCGCTGCTGGTGGTAGAGGGCATGAAGCGGCCCGTCGAGTTCGTGCAGGGGAAGGTGGTCGAAGCCGGCCTTGAGGTAGAAGGGCTTCTCGAAGGGCAGGGCATGGCAGATCACGGGCTTGTCCAGCAGACCGCGGCAGGCATGCTGCAACAGCCGGGAGCCCAGGCCCAGGGACTGGTAATGGGGCAGCAGCCGGAAACCGCACAGATGGTAGTACTCCTGCTCGTCGCGCAGACGCACAGCCCCCACCAGCCAATGGGCGTCGCGCACCACGAAGATCCGCTCGGCCAGGTCCGGCACATAGTGGGAAAAAGTCGTTTCGTAATAGTCCCTGATCAGGGAAAGATCCGCATCACAGTACTCTTCGAATCTGAGCTCCATCGCCCGCCTGCTTGTCATACCCATGTCGCTCTGGCCACCCCGCCCTCTCCTGACCCATCATCCGGCCCCACGAAGAGATCTGACCAGAGTGGAGCCACAGCAAGATAACACGGCTTTAACTTACAATAAAGCCAATAGCCTGATGGAAAAGACGACGCTGTGGGCACGATGCCGTGCCGGACATCGGCCACCCCCCTGCCCTTTGCAGCCATCCGGCCCCCTCTTTCCTGAACTTTTCCTGCGACGCTCCGCCGGCGGACTTGTTCTGTCCCGCTCCGGATGCTTTACTCAACGTGGCTAACGAGGCTTAAGGAGCAAGCCGTTGAAAGCATGGATGTTGCTGGGCATGATCCCGCTGTTTTCCCACCTTGCCTGGGGCCAGATGCCACCACCGGCCGAGGTGGTGATCCTGACGCCGGAGTCGATAGCCCCGGCTCCCAAGCCCCAGACAGTGGCCGCCGCCACGGCCCCCCTCTCCTCGCCGCCTCCCGGGTCCGCCACGCCCGCCAGCCGCCAGATCCAGGTCTACAAGTCGGTGCAGAAGAACGGGGTCATCCGCTACTCCGACATGATGCCGGAGCAGGGCCACTACGAGTTGCTGCTGTTCAACGACTGCTATGCCTGCGATCCCGCCTCCAAGGTCAACTGGCGCACCACAGGCCTCTTCCTCTATGACTACGCCAGCACCATCAAGGCGGCAGCCAAGGCGTATCAGGTAGAGCCCGCCCTCATTCGGGCGCTGATCCACGCCGAATCCGCCTTCAACCCCCTGGCGGTCTCCCGCAAGGGGGCCATGGGGCTGACCCAGCTGATGCCCGCCACCGCCCGCGAGCTGGGGGTCGGCAACGCCCTGATGGCGGAGCAGAACATCTTCGGCGGGGTGAAGTACCTGGCGGGGCTGCTCAAGCAGTACGACGGCAACGTCGCCCTGGCCACCGCGGCCTACAACGCAGGGGCCGGCGCGGTACAAAAGCATGGCGGCATCCCGCCCTACGCCGAGACCCGTGCCTATGTGGAGCGAGTCAAACTGCTGCATCAGCGCTACAAGGAGATGCTGAGCGCCCGGGGTCTGTAACCCCCTCCCTCTTTCAGCCGGCTGAACAATACTGCGGGCCCTTGGTGGCCCGTTTTCGTGCCCGCCAGAAACAAAAAAACACGCCCGGGGGCGTGTCGATACCACACGTTGTTTAGCAACACATCACTCTTTCGTGGCGATCACACGATAGGCCAATGCACCCAGAATGGCACCGACGATGGGGGCAACCCAGAACAGCCAGAGCTGGCCGATGGCCCAGTCACCCACGAACAGCGCCACACCCGTGCTGCGCGCCGGGTTGACCGAGGTGTTGGTCACCGGAATGCTGATGAGGTGAATGAGGGTCAGGCACAGGCCGATGGCGATGGGCGCGAACCCGGCCGGGGCACGGCTGTCGGTGGCGCCCATGATGACGAACAGGAAGAAGCCGGTCATCACCACTTCACACACCAGGGCCGCCAGCAGGCTGTAGCCGCCGGGGGAGTGCTCGCCATAACCGTTGGAGGCAAAACCGGCGCTCACATCAAAACCCGCTTGCCCGCTGGCAATGACATAGAGCACGCCACCCGCCGCGATCCCGCCAAGCACCTGAGCCACTATGTAGGGCAGCACGTTGGAGGCCGGGAAACGACCACCGGCCCAGAGCCCGACGGTCACGGCCGGGTTCAGGTGGCAGCCGGAGATATGACCGATGGCATAGGCCATGGTCAGCACGGTCAGGCCGAATGCCAGGGCCACGCCCAGCAGGCCGATCCCCACGTTCGGAAACGCGGCGGCCAGCACGGCGCTGCCGCAGCCCCCCAGCACCAGCCAGAAGGTCCCCATAAATTCAGCAGCAAAAGGTTTCACTCTTGTCTCTCCCCATGATGACTAACACAGGAGCCAGGAAAGGCTCATACGAACACTGTTATTAAACAGGCGCCATATTATGGGAGTGTGGCGGCACAAGGCGAAGCCGGCCCGCACCGGGGGGAATGTGTGATCTTAATCACAAGTTGTTGATTAGGTAGAAAGAACCAGTCCCGCCCCATGGGGCTTTCTCATGGGAGTCCCCTGAGGAGGTGCGACAAATCGTGACTCAATCAGCGCTTTTGCCAACAGGCGCCGACATCTGGCTCACCCTTCTCTCGCACTCTGCCAAGGCGGAGCACCGGGCTCAGCGATAACGTCCGCGCACCGAGCCGCTGGCCTGGCCCGCCATCCGGATCAGGCTCTGGCGGGTATGGAAGTGGCAGAGCGCCACCCCGAGGGCGTCCGCCGCATCCGCCTGGGGGGTGGCCGAGAGCTTGAGCAGGTGCATCACCATGTGCTGCACCTGCTCCTTGCCCGCGCCGCCGGTGCCCACCACCGCCTGCTTGATCTGGGTCGCCGAGTACTCGCTCACCGGCAAGCTGGCATTGACCGCCGCAACTATGGCGCTGCCACGGGCCTGGCCGAGCTTGAGCGCCGAATCCGCGTTGCGGGCCATGAAGACCCGCTCGATGGCAAACTCGTCCGGCTTGAACTGGGTGATGATCTCGCTCACCCCGTCGTAAACCTGCTTGAGGCGGGACGGCAGCTCGCCCAGATCGGTACGGATGCAGCCCGACCCCAGGTACTGCGCCTTGCCGGAGACGATGCGGATGACGCCGTAACCGGTGATCCGGGAGCCGGGGTCGATCCCCAAGATAATGCTCATGAGACTCTGCTGTGTTGAAGGCTGTTCATGGCGGCCAAGATAGCAAACTCGCCCCCGCTTGGCTCGCGCGGCAGCGCCCAGGTCGCCTGACTGCGCAGGGATGCGCCATCTTGTACAGTGGTCTGCAGCTTCTCTGGCCAGTTATGCCGGCCGGTTGCGACGGGGTCACTCCCCCGCCAGGGCCACCAGTCGTTCCGCCAGCCGGTGGCCGTGCAGATAGCTCTCAATCAACGCCCCGTCGGCCCGACCCAGCTCAACCTGCCCATACCAGTGATCGAGCATCGCCACGAAACCCCGGCTCGCCAGCACCGGCTGCCAGTCGTCCGGTGCCAGGGTCTGCACGGCCTTGTCCCGCGCGCACGTGCCCCGGGTGCAGTTCTCGATATGCAGGGAGAGGTTGTCGCCATAGGCGTCGATGCGCTCCTCCGTGATGCCGGCGCTGCGGTTCATGCTGCCGCTCACCGCCACCTGCCCGCTCTGCCAGGCCACGCTCGCGCTCACCAGCATGTCCGGATCCTGCGCACTGCGCCGCAGCACGGCATGAAGATCCCCGTCCGGCACGCCGCCGTAGAAGCAGAGGCTGTCGAGCACATGGATAAAGTCGTCGAACAGGAACTGGCGTGGCGCCCCAGGCAGATAGTGTCTGTGCTTCTGCCAGTGAAGCTCGGTGAGCGGCTGGGCACGGGCGGCGCCCATGGCGGGCAGATAGCGGCGGTTGAAACCCACAAAGAGCGGGCAGCCCTTCGCGATGGCGAGATTGGCGAGCGCCTCCGCCTCGGCGTAATCAAAGCAGAGCGGCTTGTCCACAAAGGTGGGGATGCCTGCCCGCAGACATTGCTCGGCCAACGCGAAGTGCACCGAGGTGGCGGCGTGGATCATCACCGCATCCGGGCGGCTAGCCAGCAACGCCTCCACCTCGGTAAAGCACTCGGATATCCGGTACTGGCGGGCCAGCTTAGCCAATACAGCTGGGCTCCGGGTACAGAGCAGCGGGGTGACTCGCTCGTCGCTCGCGAGCAGCGGCAGATAAGCCTTCTGGGCGATATCGCCAAGACCTACGAGGGCAATGCGCATGGGGACTCCTTGTGATGGATGGGATGCAGACAGAGTAATATCCGGCGCTTTCTATTCGGGTTCTTTCGCCAGTTCTTTGGCCTACTCCCTGGCATCGAGCCACTTGCCGATTCGGGCACCCAGCTCGGAGCAGATCATGGCACTGATCATGGCCCCGATCATCCGGTTCATATCCGAGATCTCTGTTGATTCGAGGAGCAGGGGCGCAATCAGGTTAAAGGCAATGAGCCCCATCACCAGTCCAAGCCCGCTGCCAATCTTCTCTCTTCTGGATTTGGCTTTCACCGCCATCTATTGCTCCTGTGCAAGGGAGCCGGCCATTCAGCCCCTCCCCTTATCCATAAGGCTGATCAAGATAGCAAAGCCGCACCAGCTTGCCCGCCTTTATCGCACCTGCTTAAGCTCTTTGATGATACGGCTCAAAAAACGATGATTTTCTGATGGTTGCATCACTTCTGAGCTCGCATGAGCTGATTCGTTTGGCTTAGTCTACCCATCAGTGCCTGTTGAACCACGATGGATACCCTGCCGGTCAATGGCTGTAATCCACGGGCGGTAGCGTGTTTTTTTGTAATTCGTAGATTGGTGCGGAGCTTGCGAAGTCCAACATCAGTGATGGGATAGATAAACCGTAATTGGGCCACTGATATTGCTTCTGGTACGGAATAAGGGAATAGCCACCTGATAAACATTGGATGGTTCGGTAACATTGGCGTCGCGCTAAACGTTGAGCTTCGCTCTGCCCAGTCACAACCTCCACAAACGGAGGTCGGCGCTAAGCCTGTAAAGCCCAACATACGAGATCGGGCCATGAGGAAATTGAATGAGAACAAAGATCAAGGACATCGCCAAGGGGGACCTGTACGCCCTTCTGTCCGCCTGCACCAAGGAAGACTTGGATCCTCTAGTGATCTGCATCACCGAAAAGCTCTCAAACCTACTGGACATCAACGAAGACTACAAGCGACACAGTCCCGACCACACCAAGTACCACCGGTTCATCGCAGACGAAATTCGACTGTTCGGCGGGAATACGATCCGGAACCTGATGCGCGGCGGAGAAGGGCCCTCTTATGACGAGGTGGTCCTCGACGTCTGCAAGAAACTCGACGTTCCGTGCCGCGATGGCGAGACAGTCAGGAACGAGAGTAACCTGCTGACCATCTTCCTAGACCGACAGTGGAAAGCGCTTAGTGAGGAGGAGCGAGAGATACTCATCGCGGAGGCTCGTGCCGATGCAGCCAAAGGAACCAATATCAATGCGAAAAACGTCATCCGGGAAGGCGGCACTCTGCTGATGGCACGGTTGGCTCTCGGCCCAATAGGGTGGGGTGTGTCGGTCTTCAGCATCGCAGATCCCGCCTTCTCAGTGACGGTTCCTTGCGTCCTACACATCGCGTACCTGCGCAAGAAGTACCTGGAGGTCACAAGCCCGGCTCGGGTGCATCAGACTGTTGCTAATACGGCACCTGCAGTCCGGTCTCTGGTTCGTTCGGACGCGCTCGTCATCGGGACGTCTGAAGAAGTCCCGGTGCTGTCGCTAGCGCGCATCCCGAAGCCGAAGGTGGTTGAATGGAACCCTGTTGACAGTGACGATGGCATTAGCAGGCTCAATTCTCTCCTCCAGGGAGTACCAAGCCTAGCGACGGCTGGCGAGGTCGCGACAGGTAAATATATGGAGGTCGTGATCAACGGGCCGCTACTGAAGGCCAAGGGGCAGGATGGCTACAGGCTCATAACAATGATCGATGGTAAGCCCAGTCACGGCACCCTGATGGATCCCAACAAACTTTCCACAATCGTAAACGCATCGGCCTTGCTCCAGGTGGCATCGGTGGTAGTTGCACAGAAACATTTGGCGGACATCAGCAGGAAGCTCTCCGAGATAAAAATGAGCGTCGACAGGATCCTTGATTTTCAGAAGAACGAGCGCTGCTCTGTTATAAAGGGCGCTACTCGCTACTTCGAGCAGGTGGCACAGGCAGTCCTCTCTGGTGAGCTATCCGAAAGCGTTCGGAGCCAGATTGAGCACCATGAAGCCCAACTGATCCAGGTCCAAGAGCACCTTATGGCCGACATCCGACACGAGAACCTGGCAATCCTGAACGTGAAAGACGAGACTATGTTCGGGTCGAAGGGCATGGAAGATGCTATCCGCGGGCACCAGAATCTCCTGAATGACCTGTACCAGCAGTTGCTGCTCTGCATTCGAGCAAGAGCTTGCGGTTTGCAGCTCCTGGCCGCCTATCCAGGTGAGGACCGCCTGAAGGAGACCAGGAAGCGGAGCATCGAGGAGGCCATAGAGGAGCTGGTGGAAGGCGGCGATCTGCTTTCCAGCACCGACGCATTCATGCGACGGAAGGTGAAGTCTATGTCGGCGCTCTGGAACAAGAACCTCACCGTGAACGAACGTAAGCTCTCGCTCTTGGAATGGAACGACCGGCTGGTGGCTGAAGTCTCACAATGCAAAGAACAGATCGCCAGGGATCTGCGGGCTGTGGAAGCAGTCATTGCCAAGCAACTCCAACCTGTGACTATGTTGGTGAAGATCGAGAATGAGCAGATCGTGGCCACTTGCCCGGTGTAGTCAGCCGTATCAATGGTACATATACTGCCCGCCTATAGTTGAAAATATTAAATATAAATAAAAACATATAGTTATCGATACCAACCGCTATCTTGAGCGACTGCTTCCTCCTGCCAACATACGAGATACAAATAAAACAAGGGCGACCATCTGGTCGCCCTTGTTATTTCTTGCTTTCCCCAACAACAGGGAAACTCACCGAGCCGGTCGCTTGGCACTATTCCCTTTAGCCGCGGGCTTGCCGCCTTGAGTGGCGGGTTTGGCGCCCGGCTTGGCAGTGCCTGCGCGGCTCGGGGCCTTGCCTTTGTGAGCGGGTTTCCCCTGCCCTGCCGGTTTACCCTGACCAGTGCCCTGCCCTGCGCCCTGCACGGCAAACTTGCCGTTGCCCGAGCCCTTCTGGAGCTGAGAGCCGATCGGTTTGCCATTGCCCGTCTTGCCGCCATGTTTGCTGGCCGCAGGGGCATTGCCTGCGCCAGCCTCGCTGCGGGCGGCCTTGTTGCCAGCCCCGTTGCTGCGCTGATGGGTGATGGCACTGTGGCGGGTCAACGCGGGCTTGAGGCCCTTGCTGCGGCTGCGCTCGGCCTTGGCTTCGCCACGGCCTTCCGGCGGCACCAGGCAGTCGGGGCCATTGCCGATGAGGTGGCCCTTGCCCATCTCCAGCAAGGCTTCGCGGATCATGGGCCAGCCAGCCGGATCGTGGTAGCGCAGCAGCGCCTTGTGCAGGCGACGACGACGCTCCCCTTTCACCACGAACACGTCCCCGCCCTGGCGGCTCACCTTGTTGAGCGGGTTTTTCTCGGTGTAATACATGGTGGTGGCGTTGGCGAGCGGCGACGGGTAGAAGTTCTGCACCTGATCCAGCTTGAAGCGGTTTGCTTTAATCCAGAGCGCCATGTTCAACATGTCTTCATCCGTGGTGCCCGGGTGGGCGGAGATGAAGTAGGGGATCAGGTACTGCTGCTTGCCCGCCTCTTTGGAGTACTTGTCGAACAGCTCCTTGAAGCTGTAGTAGCTGCCCATGCCGGGCTTCATCATCTTGGAGAGCGGGCCCTCCTCGGTGTGCTCCGGCGCGATCTTGAGGTAGCCGCCGACGTGGTACTTGGCCAGCTCCTTGATGTAGCGCGGATCTTCCACCGCGATGTCGTAACGCACCCCGGAGGCGATCAGGATCTTCTTGATGCCCTTGAGATCGCGCGCCTTGCGATAGAGGTTGATGGTCGGGCTGTGGTCGGTGTCCATGTGAGGGCAGATGGTCGGCCAGACGCAGGAGGCGCGCCGACAAGTCTGCTCGGCCTTGGGGCTCTTGCAGCGTAAGCGATACATGTTGGCGGTGGGGCCGCCCAGATCCGAGATGACGCCGGTAAAGCCCGGCACCTTGTCGCGGATCTCTTCGATTTCTTTGAGGATCGACTCTTCCGAGCGGCTCTGGATGATGCGCCCTTCGTGCTCGGTGATGGAGCAGAAGGAGCAGCCGCCGAAGCAGCCGCGCATGATGTTGACCGAGGTCTTGATCATGTCGTAGGCCGGGATCTTCTCGTTGCCATAGGCCGGGTGCGGCACCCGCTGATACGGCAGGCCGAACACCCCGTCCATCTCGTCGGTTTCGAGGGGGAAGGCGGGCGGGTTGACCCAGATGATGCGATCGCCGTGGGCCTGGGAGAGGGCACGGGCGCAGCCCGGGTTGGTCTCGTGGTGCAGGATACGCGACGCATGGGCGTAGAGCACCTTGTCTTCCTTCACCCGCTCGAACGCCGGCAGCTTGACGTAGGTTTTCTCCCAGGGCTTCTGCTTGGGGGGCTGCACCAGGATGGGCTTGGCCTCCTGTTCCATCGGCGCGGTCCCTTCGTCGTCCGCGCAGGGCGCCCCTTCCATATAGGGGTTGGGGATGGGGTCGATGCGGCCAATCTGGTCGAGCTTGCTCGAATCGACCCCGCGCCAGCCCGGCAGCGGCTCCTTGCGAATGACGGCGGTGCCGCGAATGTCCTGCATGGTGTCGATGGTCTCGCCACCTGCGATGCGGTGAGCCACCTCCACCAGGGGGCGCTCGGCGTTGCCGTAGATGAGGATGTCGGCCTTGGCGTCGATCAGGATGGAGCGACGGATGGTCTCGGACCAGTAGTCGTAGTGGGCGATGCGGCGCAGCGATGCCTCGATGCCGCCGATGACCACCGGCACCTCTTTATAGGCCTCCTTGCAGCGCTGGGTATAGACCAGGGTGGCGCGGTCCGGCCGCTTGCCGCCCACGTCCCCCGGGGTGTAGGCGTCGTCGTGGCGCAGCTTCTTGTCGGCGGTGTAGCGGTTGATCATGGAGTCCATATTGCCCGCGGTCACCCCGTAGAAGAGGTTCGGCTTGCCCAGGCGCATAAAGTCATCCTTCGATGACCAGTCCGGCTGGGCGATGATGCCGACCCGAAAACCCTGGGATTCGAGCATGCGGCCGATCACCGCCATGCCGAAGCTCGGGTGATCCACATAGGCATCCCCTGTCACCAGCACGATGTCGCAGCTGTCCCAGCCGAGCTTGTCCATCTCCGCGCGGGACATGGGCAGGAAGGGCGCCGTGCCGTAGCACTCGGCCCAGTAACGGGGATAGGAGAAGAGGTTGGTAACCGGCTGCATTTTGACCACCTGGAACAATTCGGGTCGCGCATTATACCGGCAGAGCCAGGCGGGGGCGACGGCTTTTTGCCCCCACAGAACGCGAGGGGAAAGGGCTGCTTCGAGCGGGTGCCGCGGGTCGGCGTGACAGACTCGGTGTTCATCAACAAGCAGGGCACCCATGGGCGCCCTGCTTGTTGTCATCCGAGTCGGCACGCTAGGCCGCCGGTTTGTCCCGCCCCTCGGGGGCGTCCTCCCCCTGCACTGGGGACGGGCTGGCCGGAGCTGCCGTGGCCAGCACCTCGTCCACCAGCCGATCCCGCGCCCCCGTCATCCCCGCACGTCTGGCGATCAGGTGATAGATGGCGGGCACCACCAGCAGGGTGACCAGGGTCGCGAGCGACAACCCGAAGAAGACCACTGTCCCCACGGCCATCCTGCTCTCGTAGCCCGCCCCCATGGAGAGCATCAGGGGCACGGCACCTATGATGGCGGTGAGCGACGTCATCAATATGGGGCGCAGGCGGCGCACCGACCCCTTGATGATCGCCTCCTCGAACCCTTCACCCCGCTGGCGCAACTGGTTGATGAACTCCACGATGAGGATGCCGTTCTTGGTCACCATGCCGATCAGCATGATCATGCCGATCTGGCTGTAGATGCTGAGCTCCTGCCCCGTGAGCCAGAGGCCGAGCAGGCCGCCGAAGATGCCGAGCGGCACCGTCATCATCACCACCGCCGGGGTCAGCAGGCTCTCGAACTGGGCCACCAGCACCAGGTAGACCACCAGCAGGGCCAGGCCGAACACCAGCGCCATCTCCCCCTGGTTGTCGCGATAATCCTTGGACTCGCCGGCGTAATCCACCGACATGCCGATGGGCAGATGATCCGCGGCCCAGCCATCCAGGAAGTCGAGCGCCTCCCCCAGGGTGTGGTCGGGGGCCAGGTCCGCGGTGAGGGTGACCGCCTTCTGGCGCTGATAGTGGTTGAGGCGCTGGGGACTGGCCACCTGGGTGACGGTGGCCAGGGTCGAGAGGCTCACCATCTCGCCGCTGGCGGCCTTGAGGTAGATACGGCTCACATCCGAGATACCGTTGAACTGGGTCTGGTTGGCCCTCAGATAGACGTCGTACTCCTTCCCCCTGTCCACATAGGTGGTCTGGCTGACGCCCCCGAGCAGGGCCTGCAGGGAGCTTGCTATGGTGGAGACCGGGATGCCGAGCTGGCTGGCCCTCTCCCGCTCTATGGTCACCTGCAGCTCCGGGGTCTTCTCGGCATAGTCGAGATCCGGGCTCTGCATCAGCCCGCTCTGGCGCGCCGCCTGCTGCAAGATGAGCCCCTGCTGGTATAGCTCGCCGTAATCGGAGCCCTGCAGCACGAACTGCACGGCGGCGGTGGAGCCACCGCGAAAGCCCGGCTGGAAGGTGCGGATCATCACGTCCGGAATGTCGGCGAGCAGCCCGCTCAGGGAGCGGCCGAACTCGGTGGCCGTCTGCTCCCGCACCGCCCAGTCGCTGAGCTGGATGATGGCCATGCCGGTCTGATCGCCGCCGCGGCCGAAGGCCGGGGTGCTGAAGCTCACCGCCTGCACCACCCCCTTGCCGAGCAGCGGCAGGACGGCGGCCTCCACCTGCTGCATGTTGCGCTTCATCCGCTCTATGCTGGTGCCCTCTGCTCCCTTCACGAACACATAGAGCACGCCCCTGTCCTCTGTGGGAGTGAGGCTCGCGGGCAGCTTGCCAAAGAGGGCGCCGATGCCGCCAAGGCAGAGCAGCAGCACCAGGGGCATCCAGACGGCGTGGCGCAGCACGGCCCCCAGCAGGGCGCGATAGCGCCGCTCCACCCAGCCGAGGCCTTTATCCAGCGTGGCGGTCAGGGTGTTGGGTTTGTCCACGGCGCGCATCAGCCAGGAGCCCATGGCCGGGGTCAGGGTGAGCGCCACCAGGGAGGAGAAGAGCACGGCGAGCGAGAGCAATATTGCAAACTCGGTGAAGAGCCGCCCCACCATGCCCTCCATGAAGGCGATGGGCACGAACACCATCACCAGCACGGCGGTGGTGGCGATGACCGCAAACCCCACCTCCCGGGTGCCGTGCCAGGCCGCCATCAATGGGGATTCCCCCCGTTGCAGGTGGTGGTGGATGTTCTCCACCACCACGATGGCGTCGTCCACCACCAGGCCGATGGCGAGGATGAGCGCCAGCAAGGTGATGAGGTTGATGGAAAAGCCCAGATACCAAGCGCCGATAAAGGCCGAGATGAGGGAGACCGGCACCGTGATGGCGGGGATCAGGGTGGTGCGCCCCTGCCCGAGGAACAGATAGAGCACGGCGACCACCAGCAGGGCGCAGATGGCGAGTGTCTCGTACACCTCGTCGATGGCCTGCTTGATGAAGATGGTGGAATCGTAGTCGACCTCGAGCTTTGCCCCTTCCGGCAGGAAGCGCTGCATCTCGACCAGCTTCTTCTCGATGCCCTGGGCCACCGCCAGGGGGTTGGCGGTGGACTGGGCGACTATGCCAATCCCCAGGCTCTCGCGGCCGTTGCGCTGGTAGGCGCTGTCTTCGTTCTTGGCCCCCACCTCGACATCCGCGATGTCCGCCAGGTAGATGCTCTGGCCGTTGGCGGCGGTCGTCACCGGCAGGGAGCGGAAATCCTCGGCGCTGTGGTAGAGGCGGGCGATCTGCACCGCCATGGTCATGGTGTTGTTGCGGATCTCGCCGCCAGGGAGCTCGATGTTCTCCCGCTTGAGGGCATCCTGCACGTCGGCCACAGTGATGCCGCGGGCCGCCATGTCGGCCGGGCGCAGCCGCACGTACATCACCTGGGTCAGATCCCCCGAGAGTTGCACCTCGCTCACCCCGTCCACTAGGCTCAGGGGATCCACCAGCATGCGGTTGGCGTAATCCGTCAGGGCGGTGCGGTCCATCTGGGTGCTGCTGAAGTTCAGCCAGATGGCCACGTCGCCGTTGCCGTTGTCCTTGGTCACCATGGGCTCGTCCGCCCCGTCTGGCAGCCTGGGTCTGGCCCGGGAGATGGCGTCGCGCACGTCCGAGGTGCCCTCCAGCATGTTCCAGCCGAGCTTGAACTCCACCGTGATGGAGGAGCGCCCCTTGCGGGTCACCGAGTTGATGTTCTTGATGCCGCTGATGCCGGAGAGCTGGTCCTCGATGGGCTTGGTGACCTGGCTCTCCATCACCTCGGGGGCCGCCCCCTCATAGGTGGTGGTGATGGAGACGGACGGGGTCTGCACGTCCGGCATCTCCCGCACCGTCAGCTTGGAAAAGGCCACCAGGCCGAACACGGTGAGCAGGGCGCTGATGACCACCGCCACCAGGGGGCGGCGCACTGAGATATCGGAGAGCCACATCAGCCTTTCACCTCGCCCAGATCCCGTACCAGGGCGCCGTCGCGCAAATTGACCAGCCCCTCCACCGCGATGCGATCGCCGACGTTCAGCCCCTTGAGCACCCACACTTCTTCGCCATGGGTGTCGCCAAGCTCCACCGGCACGCGCTTCACCCGGCCGTCCGCCTCCAGGCGATAGACGAAGCGCTGCTCGCCGGCGTATTCCACCGACTGGGCCGGGATCAGGGTCATCTTCTGGGCCGGCAGTTCGAGCGCCACGTTCATCAGCATGCCGGGGCGCAACTGGCCGCCGGGGTTGGGCAGGATGACCCGCGCCTTGATGTTCTGGGTGTCGCTGGAGATCCGGCTGTCGAGGGTCTCCAGCACCCCGGAGAAGGATTGATCCGGCCAGGCGGAGCTGGTCGCCGTCACCGCCATGCCGGGGCGCAGCAGGGAGAGGTAGCGCTCGGGCACCGCCAGATCGAGGCGCAGCTTCGCCAGCTCGTCCAGATGCAGCAGCACGTCACCGCTGTTGACCAGGGCCCCTTCGCTCAAGTCGATGAGGCTGACGGTGCCGTCGAAGGGGGCGGCCAGGGTGCGCAGGGAGAGCTCGTAACGGGCCGCGTCCACCCGGGCCTGGGCCTGGGCGACGGTGGCCTCCTGCCCCTCCAGCTCGGAGGTGGTGATGGCGCCGCGCGCCACCAGGCGGCGCATGTCCCGCAACTTGCGCGCCTCGTCGCGCACGCTGGCGCTCTGCTCGGCGAGCTCCGCCTGCTGCTTGCCCGCGTCCAGGGCGATCAGGGTCTGCCCCTGCTCCACCTGCTGGCCGGATCGCACCGCAATGTTGACGATGCGGCCGGTCACCTCGGGACTCACCACCACGGAGCGATTGGCCGCCAGCTTGCTGACCAGCTTGATGGAGGGCTCGGCCAGGCTCTGCCTGACGGTTTCGGCCCTGATGTTGAGCTGTCTTGGCTCGGGCTTGCTGGCGGGGACGTCCCGCCGCAGGTGCCAGGCCCCCGCCGCCAGCAACAGTAGAAGAGGGAAAAGCCACAGCCACACGCGCGTTTTCATCACAGGATCCATGCAGTCAAAGAGAGAAAGGGAAAGAGCTTCATCAAGGATGGCACCATGTTACCCCCTGACTATGCCGCGACTATGTATAAATGTGACAAAACGTAACAACCTGGCGAGAAGATCATCAAAAACCATCTTCCCGGGACGATGACGAGGGTTCTGCCCTGCACTGATGGCCGATTTGCGCCTCATGCTCAGCCCGAGCCATTGCCGCCAGCCCCCTCGTGCACACTGTTGGAGACCATTCGCCGCGCCGATCTCGCCCTCTATCAGGCCAAGGGCAACGGTCGCAATCGCCGCGAAAGTTGGCAGGATGACGGGCAGGAGAAGCCGGGGTAAGCTGGAACCCCAATTCACATCAGGAGACGCACTGTGGCACGAAAACCCCGCCTGGGTCTGGCCCTGGGCAGCGGCGCTGCCCGAGGATGGGCACACATCGGCATCATACGGGCGCTGGAGCGCCTCGGCGTCAAGCCGGATCTGGTGGCTGGCTGCTCCATCGGCAGCTTCGTCGGCGCCGCCTACGCCGCCGGCGAACTGGACAAACTGGAGAACTGGGTGCGCGGTTTCAACCGGTTGCAGGTGATGGGGCTGCTCGACCCCGCCCTCTCCGGCGGCCTGTTCCGCGGTGACAAGGTGTTCGGCATCGCCGCCGGCCATCTGGGGGATCCCGCCATCGAGAGCCTGCCGCTGCCCTTCGCCTGCGTCGCCACCGAACTCGATACCGGCCGCGAGATCTGGTTGCAGCGGGGCCCCCTGCGCCAATGCGTGCGCGCCTCCTGCGGCATGCCCGGCATCCTGACCCCGACCCGGATCGATGACCGCTGGCTGGTCGACGGTGCCGTGGTCAACCCCGTGCCCATCTCGCTCGCCCGCGCCATGGGGGCCGAGGTGGTGATCGCCGTCAACCTCAACACCGACCTGCACCAGCCCTGGACGGACGAGCCGGACGAACCCGCCCCGGGGGGGCTGTTCAGCCAGTGGCTCGGCCGCACCGAACCCAGTACCCCCGGCATGTGGGGGGTGATGACCGGCTCCATCAACATCATGCAGGAGCGCATCACCCGGGCCCGGATGGCCGGCGATCCCCCCGAGATCCAGCTCTGCCCTCGCCTCGGCAACCTCTCCATCATGGACTTCCACCGCGCCAACGACGCCATCAACGAGGGGGAGGCCTGTGTCGAGCGCAGCCTGGATCAGCTCAAGGAGGAACTCTCCCGGCTCGGCCTGCTCTGACGCCCAGGGATACCAATGAAAAGAGCGCCATCAGGCGCTCTTTTGCTGTCCGGGCCCCGCGGTCAGAACAGCCCCAGCCCCTTGAGCATCACGATCAGGATCAGCAGGGGCGACACGTAACGGATGATGAAGAACAGGGGCTTGAGGATGGGCAGCTCCAGCTCGCCGCCATTGGTCAGCGCCGTCTTCATCCGCTCGAAGCCCCAGACCCAGCCGACGAATAGGCAGAGGAAGATGCCGCCAAGGGGCATCAGCACGTTGGAGGAGACGAAGTCGAACAGATCGAAGAAGGTCTTGCCGGCGATCTGCACGTCCGCCAGGGTGCTGTTGGAAAGCGCACAGGTCGACCCGACCGCCCCCAGCACCAAGAGGTTGATCAGGGTGGCCCTTCTGCGGCTCATGTGAAAACGCTCGGAGAGCACGGAGACCGGTACCTCCAGGATGGAGAGCATGGCCCCCGTGGCCGCGATGGCGGAGAGCACGAAGAACAGCACCATGAACAGGTGACCGAACGGAATGCTGGCAAACACCGCGGGTATGGTGATGAACAGCAGGGAGGGGCCGGCGCTCGGCTCGAAGCCGAAGGCGAACACCGCCGGGAAGATGGCGATCCCCGCCAGCATGGAGACGAAGAGATCGGCGCACATCACCCGGACCGTGGTCAGGGGAATGTGCTGGTCATCCCGAAAGTAGCTGCCATAGGTCATCATGCAGCCCATGCCGATGGAGAGCTTGAAGAACGCCAGTCCCATGGCCGTCAGCACGACGCCTGCGGTCACCTTGGAGAAATCGGGGGAGAACAGGAAGTCCAGCCCCTCGCTCGCCCCTGGCAGGGTCAGGCTGCGGATGCCGATCACCAGCAGCAGGATGAAGAGCAGCGGCATCAGCCGCTTGGTGACTGCCTCGATCCCCTTGGCCACCCCCATCAGCAGTATGCCCCCCATCAGGGCCAGCACCAGCCACTGCCACAGCAGGCTCTGCAGCGGATTGGTGATGAGCGCGTTGAAGGCCGCCCCCGTCACGGCGGGATCGGTCGAGAGGATATCCCCGCTGGCCGCCTTGAAGATGTAGGCAAACACCCAGGCCGCCACCTCGGAGTAGAACGACATGATGAGGAAGGCCGCGCTCACCCCCATGGCCGCGATCAGCCACCAGGGTTGTCCCTTCGGCGCCAGCTTGATGAGCCCGCTCACCGCATCGGATTTGGCCTGACGCCCCAGCATGATCTCGGAGATCATCACCGGCAGCCCCACCAGCAGGGTGGCGATGACATAGACCAGCAGGAAGCCGGCGCCGCCGTTCTCCCCGGTCAGGTAGGGGAACTTCCAGATGTTGCCAAGCCCGACGGCCGACCCCAGGGTCGCGGCCAGCACGCCAAAGGTACTGGTAAAGCCATCTCTGGCCTTGGATGTGGTTTGACTCATGTTTGTCTCGTTGTGCGCAGCAGTGGCCTGAATTCAAAGGGTCGGAATATTCCGGGGATTAATCCAGTTCCACAAGCTGATTTCGCTGAAATCGCCACACATCGCACATAACGCCGTATTTATTTAAACAAGCCTCTGTTTTGAAAAATAAAAAATGCCGCCTCCAGGGCGGCATTTTTATCAAGGCTCAGGCCATCAAGCCTTGGCAATATCGTCCGGACCGATCTGGCCGATTTCGGCGACTTTCTTGTCGGCCAGCAGCCAGAGGGTGAACTTGTGCAGATCCGGGTGATGAGCCAGGGCGACCAGGAAGGCGCCTCCGACTTCACGGTAACCCAGTTCATAGTTCTTCAGGGTGGTTGGGGGGACGCCCAGCAGATCGGCAAACTTGGGACGGCTCAGGCCTACCGCTTCGCGGATCTGACGGATCTTCTTGCCAACAGTTACGATATTTGAATTCATGTGTTCCATACTCCGTTCGGCGGATTGACTCCACCTTTATTTTTCGCGACGACTCGTAGTCAAGTGTATCAGTTTTGAACGGACTCGTTATGGTCGAGCCTCTATCTATAATCAGCGTCTTTCGACGACAACCCTAACAAACCTCGGGGATGGTAATCGCAGAGCCGCTTCAGGTAAACAGTCTCGAAAAGAAACCTTTCCGGTTGCCCGGCCATCGCTCGTATAATTCGCCGATTATTTCCAAGAGAGTCATCAGCATGGCATTTCCCGGCATCATCTCCCGTCTCCACCCGGATTCGGATCCCGCATCCCTCCCCCGTCAACTCAGCCAGGGCCAGCAGACCCGGGCCGAGGCATTCTGGCTGCCCGCGGCCATGCAGCACGACGCGGCCACCGTGCTGGCGGCCCTCTCGGACAAGTGCAGCCTCTATCTCGAATGCCCGGCGACGTCGGGGCTGCGCAGCCACGACGGAGTCCTGCAGGAAGATGGCACCCTGAGGCTGGAAAATGGTAACCGGATGGCGCTCGCGAAGGCCAAAGGGGATGGCGGCATAGTGCCCGAGCTGGGTCTGCACGAGATGGAAGCCTGGCTGGCTGCCGGTCACCTCCATTTCATCTGTTCAGCCGCCGTTCAGCCTGTGGCGCGGGCCATCCTCAATATCTGGCCCCTCGACCCCTATCTCGCCCGCCATTTCTTGCTCAGCTTCACCCCCTTGCTATGCGAAGCAACCGAGGCCGATTATCTCGCGGTCTTCTCGGCCAGGGTGGCAGGCGCAAGCCCGCAGCACGCCTGGGCTCAGGCCTATATGAAGCTTGAGAAAAAACTGCACCGCGCCTACTTGGATCACTAATAAATTCGAAGAAACAGCCAGTTATCCATACGACACAATTTGCCCCATGGGTTATCTGTGAGCTTGATCATGTTTTGAAATGGGCATAAAGTGCGCCACGTCATCGGAATGACATCGGCTGTTCGTGGCGGAGTTCGTGCATTGTCGACAGTGCAACCCGCTCACTTGTGCACCCAGATGCGTGCCTCCTGGATGGATCTAGGATCCCTGTTCGCGCCAACGGTCGTTGGTCGACAGAGCCAGCAGCTTACATAAATTACAAAGTGCGAAGCACGTGGACAACGTGCCATCTCAACGAGGATTATTTTATGATGAAAATGGCTCCTTCCCTGATCGCCATCGCCATGGCTGCCATGGGTGCAACTGCAGCGCACGCCGCTGACGACATCTACTTCGGTGCCGGTGTTGGTGCGACTCACTTCAACGGTCTGAACAAGATCGAAGGCGTGAACGCTGGTGAAGAAGACGCGGCTGCTGCCAATGCCTTCGTTGGTTACAACTTCAACGAATACTTCGGTTCCGAGCTGGGCTACCAATACACCGGCCGTGGCAACACCAACGGCAACCGTTACGAGAGCCAGGGTGCCACCCTGTCCGGTATCGCTCGTCTGCCGCTGGGCAACGATTTCTCCCTGTTCGGTGAAGCTGGCGCCTACTGGGGCCACACCGACGGTCTGGGCACCAGCGATACCAAGGTATCCCCGCTGGCCGGTGTCGGTGTGACCTACAAGGTCAACGACGCGCTGGACCTGCAAGCTCGTTACCGCTACATGTGGGACGTGGCTGACCTGCACGCCGACGACGTACGCTACAAGTCCAACCAGAGCGTTGCGACCCTGGAAGCCGTTTACCACCCGTTCCGCACTTCCTACGTAGCGCCGGCTCCGGCTCCGGTTGTTGAAGAAGCTCCGGCTCCTGCTCCGCAAATCGTTGAGAAGAACTTCGCCCTGAACTCCGACGTGCTGTTTGCCTTTGGCAAAGACAGCCTGAAGGCCGAAGGCGTGGAAGCCCTGAACGCCCTGTACCAGCAGATCGTTGAGTTCCAGCCGAAAGACGGCAACGCCGTTGTCGTTGGTTACACCGACCGCATCGGTTCCGACGCTTACAACCAGAAGCTGTCTGAAGCCCGTGCCCGTACCGTTGCCAACTTCCTGGTCAGCAAGGGTATGGCTGCCAGCAAGGTTGCCATCGAAGGTCGTGGCGAAGCCAACCCTGTCACCGGCACCAAGTGTGACGGCGTCAAGGCCAAGGCTCAGCTGATCTCCTGCCTGGCTCCGGACCGTCGCGTAGAAGTACGCGTATCCGGCGTACAGGAAGTTCAGCAGTAATCTGACCTCGCTCAGATAATGCGAAAAGGGGATGCCACGGCATCCCCTTTTGCTTGTCTGGCGTTTTCCCCGGCGACATCTCCTGTCTCACCTCTCCCCCTCTTCCCACTCTGGCGGTAGCCCCATGGTACCGGCGCCAGCGCTGCATATCTGACCGGAAACTTGATCAAGCTGATTCAAAAGAATACAGTAGCTGCGCTTGTAAGACATTGGATGAACTATTAAAAGTGCTGAATGCCCGGTGCGTTGTCCATGGAGAATAAGCTTCATGAGAATCCAGGTTACCATCCATTTTTTTATTCAAGCCGTCCGTGACGCGTTCACGGTGTCGCACATGAAGTGTCATCTGCGACCGGTATAACAAAGAGTGCGCAGTACGCCCTTAGCACGGCAACTCAACGAGGATAAAACGATGAAAATGAAAATGGCACCAACCCTGATTGCTCTGGCTATTGCAGCCATGGGAACCACCACGGCCCAGGCGGCTGACGACTGGTACACAGGCATGGGGGCAGGTTGGGCATATGGCCACGACCTGGACTCCTTCGGCCTGGATGCCGACAAGGACGCCACCGCGATCTCCCTGTTCGGCGGCTACAACTTCACCGAAAACTTTGCCGCCGAGCTGGGCTATCTCTATGCCGGCAAGGGTGGCGTCGACGGCGTCGACTTCAAGACCCAGGGTGGGACCCTGTCCGGTATCGCCCGCCTGCCCATGAACGACATCTTCTCCGTGTTCGCCGAAGGCGGTGCCTACTTCAACCACGTCAACGGCAACGGTGACAGCGACAACGGCACCTCGCCGCTGGCCGGTCTGGGCCTGAGCGCCAAGCTCACCGATCTGCTCGATCTGCAGGCTCGCTATCGCTACATCTGGGATCTGGGCGACGATCAGAAGACCTGGAAGACCGACATGAGCGTCGCCTCCCTGGAGCTGGTGATGCACCCGAACCGCAAAGCCTATGTCGCACCTGTGGCCGCACCGGCTCCCGAGCCGGCTCCCGAGCCCGTCATGGTCGACAAGAGCTTCGCCCTGAGCTCAGACGTGCTGTTTGCCTTCGGCAAGTCCACCCTGAAGCCGGAAGGAACCGCGGCGCTCAACACCCTGTATCAGCAGATCGTCGACGTCCAGCCGAAAGACGGCAGCGCCGTGGTGGTGGGTTACACCGACCGCATCGGCTCCGACGCCTATAACCTGAAGCTGTCCGAAGCCCGTGCACGCACCGTGGCCGACTTCCTGGTCGGCAAGGGTCTGCCGGCGGGCAAGGTCTCCATCGAGGGCCGTGGTGAAGCCAACCCGGTCACCGGCACCCAGTGTGACGGCGTCAAGGGCAAGAACCAGCTGATCTCCTGCCTGGCGCCGGATCGCCGCGTCGAAGTGCGCGTCACCGGCGTGCAGGAAGTCCAGCAGTAAGCGGGCAACCCGCAACCAAACAAGGGGCCACTCGGCCCCTTTTTTATTCATCAGCCTGCCCTTCCCACCCCCGTTCTGGGGCGAACCAGTTGTCACCTTCCTCACAGATTTTCCATACGGGGTCGCCACTTAAGTGGTTAAACGTCTCATATGGCCTATACATAATGTTGGTTATACATAACAAAGGGCTGGGAGCCCTATAACACCCAACATCGACGAGGAAACGCGATGAACATTAGACTGAAACCGGTATGGATTGCACTGGTATTGGCGACGGGAGCGGCACAGGCGGCACCTGTTCATGACTGGTATATAGGCGCGGGGGCAGGCTGGGCATGGGCCCATGATCTCGATGACTTCAGCAAGGATGTCAGCAACGATGACACCGCGTACAACGCCTTCGCCGGCTACAACTTCACCGAAAACCTGGGGGCCGAACTGGGTTATCTCTCGGGCGGGGACTGGGACGTCAATGGTCACGAATTCAGCAACCAGGGGGCGACCCTGTCGATCCTGGGCCGCCTGCCATTGAACGACATCTTCTCGGTGTTTGCCGAGGGTGGTGGCTACCTCTACAGCGTCAAGTCCATCAACGGCAGCGAGGACAACCTGGCGCCGCTGGCCGGACTCGGCATGACCGCCAGGCTGCACGACTGGATCGACATCCAGGCCCGCTATCGCTACATGGTGCGGGTGGGAGATGACTCGGACAACGACAAGGTGGGCAGCGGTACCCAGCGCTGGGTTAGCGACATCAGCACCGCCACCATAGAGCTGGTGCTGCACCCCAACCGCACCGTCGCCGCCGTGCCGGTGGCGGCCCCCATGGTGGTGGCCCCGCCGCCGGCCCCCGAACCGGTGGATCAGACCTTCAACCTGAGCTCTGACGTGCTGTTTGCCTTCGGCAAGGCGGAGCTCAAGCCGGAAGGCATGGCCGCCCTGGACGATCTCTACCAGCAGATCGTCGACGTCAAACCCAAGGACGGCAACGCCCTGGTGATGGGCTATACCGACCGCATCGGCTCCGACGCCAACAACCAGGCGCTGTCCGAAGCCCGTGCGCGCACCGTGGCCGATTTCCTCATCGGCAAGGGCCTGCCTGCCGACAAGGTCAGCATCCAGGGCAATGGCGAGAGCAACCCGGTCACCGGCACCCAGTGTGATGCCGTCAAGGCCAGGGCCGCCCTCATCGACTGCCTGGCCCCGGATCGCCGGGTCGAGGTGCGAGTCACCGGCGTGCAGTCCGTGCCGGTCGCCGAACCTGCTGCCGAACCCGCCCCTGAAGAAGCCGTCACCGAGCCGGCCGCCGAGCAGCCGGCCCAATAACCCCTCCCTCGGCCACCGTGCACAAAAAAGGGATGCTGATGCATCCCTTCTGTTTTTCGGTGGCTCCCCCGGTCAGAACGAGGTGCGGCGATAGCGGCGGTATTCCGGACGCCAGAAGTTCGCCTCTATGGCCTGATCGATCACATCATCCGGGGTCTGCACCGCCTTGCCCTGCAGCATGGCGGTCTTGGCCACCATCTTGGCGATGTAGCGGGAGACCCGGTGGATGTCAGCCAGATCCGGCAGGAGGGAGCCCTCCTCCCCCTTCACCAGGGGCGAGCAGTCCGCCAGGGCGCGGCTGGCCGACATCAGCATGGCATCGGTCACCCGGTTGGCGCCGGAGGCGATGACGCCAAGACCAATTCCCGGGAAGATGAAGGAGTTGTTGCACTGGGCGATGACATAGCGCTTGCCCTTGTACTCCACCGGTGCGAACGGGCTGCCGGTGGCCACCAGCACCTGGCCGTCGGTCCAGCGGATGAGATCCGCCGGGGTGGCCTCCACTCGGGAGGTGGGGTTGGAGAGCGGGAAGATGATGGGGCGGGCGCAGTGCTTGTGCATGGTCTTGACCACCTCCTCGGTGAAGAGGCCGGGCTGACCGGAGACCCCGATCAGGATGTCCGGGCGACCGTGTTCCATCACCTCCAGCAGGGAGATGTTGTCCCCCACCGGCCACTCCTTGATCCGCTCCAGCGGCTGGGAGAGCTTGCGCTGGAAGTCGAGCTGGTTGGGGATCTTGTCGGTGATGAGACCGAAGCGGTCGACCATGAAGACCCGGCCCCGCGCCTCGGCGTCGGTCAGCCCTTCGGCCTTCATCTGCGCCACTATCTGCTCGGCGATGCCGCACCCGGCGCTGCCGGCACCGAGGAAGGCGACCCGCTTCTCGGAGAGTTTGGCGCCGGAGGCCTTGCAGGCGGCGATGAGGCTGCCGAGGGTCACGGCAGCGGTGCCCTGGATGTCATCGTTGAAGCAGCACAGCTCGTCCTTGTAGCGGTTGAGCAGCGGGGTGGCATTGCCCTGGGCGAAGTCCTCGAACTGCAGCAGGATGTCGGGCCAGCGACGCTTGACCGCCTGGATGAAGGCGTCGACGAACTCGTCGTACTCCTCCCCGGAGATGCGCGGGTGGCGCCAGCCCATGTAGAAGGGGTCGTTCAGCAGCTGCTGGTTGTTGGTGCCCACGTCCAGCACCACCGGCAGGCAGTAGGCGGGCGAGATGCCGCCGCAGGCGGTGTAGAGGGACAGCTTGCCGATGGGAATGCCCATGCCGCCGATGCCCTGATCCCCGAGACCCAGGATCCGTTCGCCGTCGGTGACCACGATCACCTTGACGTTCTGCTTGGTGGCGTTCTGCAGCATGTCATCGATCCTGTCCTTGTCCGGATAGGAGATGAACAGCCCGCGGGCACGGCGATAGATGTTGGAGAACTCCTCGCACGCCTTGCCCACGGTCGGGGTGTAGATGACCGGCAGCATCTCGGTCAGGTGGTTGTTCAGCAGGCGGTAGAACAGGGTCTCGTTGGTATCCTGGATGTTGCGCAAATAGATGTGCTTGTCCATGTCGTTGCCGAACGCCATGAACTGGCGGTAGGCGCGCTCGGCCTGCTCTTCGATGGTCTCGATGTTCTGGGGCAGCAGGCCTTCCAGATTGAAGCTGCTGCGCTCTTCGCTGGTGAAGGCGCTGCCCTTGTTGAGCAGGGGCGTCTCCAGCAGGGCCGGGCCTGCGTAGGGGATGTAGAGGGGACGTTTCTGATTATTGTCTTCAAACATGGATCTGTACCTTGACTGTGTGGCCCGCCGATCCTATGGGCTTGAGCCAACAATTTCAAAGGGTTTGCATGTCTGTTGCGAAAGGTTTGCGACCCAGGCGGCGAAAGGCCCCAGGGGTCTGACCAGTCAGGCGCCGGAAGCGGTTCGCGAAGTTGGCTCCGTCGCTGTAACCGACCCGGCTGGCGAGCTCGCCGAGGGGCCAGTTGGTGTAGAGCAGCAGCTGGCGCGCCTTGTTCATGCGAAGCTGGGTCAGCCAGGCCATGGGGCCCATGCCGAACGCCTGCTGACAGAGACGGTGCAGGTGGGGCACGGAGCAGGCCATCTGCTCGGCGAGCAGGGCCACGCTCCAGGGCTCGTCCAGGCGCGCCTCCACCCGGCGAAACAGCGCCTGCAGCCGCAGCTCCGGGGTGCCGCGCACCTCCCCTTGCAGGGTGCGGTCCAGCAGGGCCAGCAGCAGGCTCAGCAGCTGGGGTTGCAGGGGCGAGCGGACCCCCTCCCCCTGCATCAGGCTGAGCAGGTGATAGAGCCGATCCCCTTCCTCCCCCTGCCAGATGCGATGGCCGAGCCGATGCAAGTGGTGCCAACGCGGCACGTCGTCCAGCAGGATCCAGCTGATCTGCCAGCGCTCCCCGGCGAGGCGTAGCCCCCCCGGCACGGCCGCCGGCAGGAATACCAGGGCCCCGGCCGGGATCGGCTGCTCCCCTGCCTCGGTCAGCAGCATGCCCCCCTCGTCGTGACTCACCATCAGGATGTGGAATTCGGGCCTGTTGCGACGGATCAGATAGTGATCCCGCAGCTGGGAGAGCCCGGTCAGGAAGATCCCCGCCTCCCCGAGCAGGGGCAGACCTTCGCGCCCCAGCATCCGCTCCTCGCAGGCCGGGGCAATTTCCAGACACTCGCTGACAAATGGCATAGCACCTCAACAGGATAGTTTTGCACAAGAAAGCCGAGAGAGGCTCACAGTGGAACAGCCCCTTTTCTCCCCTATCATACCCAAGACAAACCTTGATTTTCACATGCCCGGTTAACATAAATGAATTATTGGCAAGCGATTTTAAAACAAACCACCGATCGTGAGTTCATGACCAGACTGTGGCGACTGGCCCTGCCGGTGTCGCTGCAGTCCATGATGTTCTCCCTGCTCGGCCTCATCGACATCATGATGGTGAGCCAGCTCGGCACCACCGCAGTGGCGGCGGTCGGCTTGGGTAACCGGGTCTTCTTCTTCAATCTGCTGGTGATAGCGGGGCTCTCGGGCGGCGTCTCGGTGTTGGCGGCACAGTATTACGGCCGGGGGGATCTCGCCGGGGTGCGCCGCTCCCTGGCGCTGGCCCTGGTGGGTGCCCTGCTGGTGAGCCTGCCGTTTGCCCTCATCTATGTGCTCTCGCCGGGCAGTGTGCTGGGCTTCGCCAGCCAGGATCCCGTGCTGCGCCCCCTGGCCGACGAGTTCCTGATGATCACCGGCGCCACTATCCTCTGCACCGCCGTGGTGGTGCCCCTGGAGGCGGCACTGCGCTCCGTGGGCAACGCGGCGGCACCGACCCGGATCGGCATCGTCGCCATCATCGCCAACGTCATCCTCAACTATGCCCTCATCTTCGGCCACTTCGGCTTCGAGGCCATGGGGGTGGCAGGCTCGGCCTGGGGCACCACGCTGTCGCGCCTGCTGCAGACCGCGCTACTGCTCGTCTATGTGCTGCGCCAGGAGCCCCGGCTGGTGCCGCGCCTGGCGGACTGGCTGGCGGCCTTCAAGCGCAGGGAGGTGGTGCGCTTCACCCTGATCGCCCTGCCGCTGCTGCTGCACGACGGGCTCTGGGCCTTCGGCATGCTGCTCTACGGCTTCCTCTACGCCCACCTCGGCACGGATTCCCTGGCCATTATGACCACCCTGGGGACGCTCGAGAGCATCCTCATCTCCCTCTTCTTCGGGCTGGCGGTGGCCTGCTCCACCCTGCTCGGCCACCGGCTCGGGGCCGAGGAGTATGACGAGGCCTGGCAGCACTCCCAGCTGTTCCTGCTGCTCGCCCCCGTCGGCGCCCTGCTGGTGGGGATCGCGGTCTGGCTGATGCAGGGCAGCCTGCTGCAGTGGGTCGGCAACCTGCCCGGCGAGCTCATGGGGGAGGCGGGCCAGGTACTCGCCATCATGTGCCTTGGCATGCTGCTCAAGGTGTTCAACATGGTGGGCATCGTCGGGGTGCTGCGCTCGGGGGGCGACGTGAACTACAGCATCTTCATCGACATCGTCGGCATGTGGTGCATCGGCCTGCCGCTCGCCTGGGTGGCGGTCAGCCTGCTCGGCTGGCACCTCTCCTGGGTGGTCGCCGTGGTGCTGCTGGAGGAGCTCGCCAAGGTGCTGCTGGTGCAGCGCCGCATCCGTCAGCGCCACTGGCTCCGAAATCTGGTGCTGGGATAAAAGAGGGGCGAGGCGGGGTCATATCAATGACAGAAAATCCCCCCTTGCAGTATGCTGGCCCCCTCTTCAATCAGCGACGGGGCGCATTTTGCTCCGTCAGCAGTCGTTAAAGGAGATGCACATGCAACCACAGAAAGAGGCGATCACCGAGACGGCCCTGCTGGAGATGGCCAACAGGATCATCCGGGAACACGAGGACTTCATCCACGGCATGCGCGCCGACTCGGTGGAGCAGAAGGGGGACATCCTGGTGTTCAAGGGGGAGTTCTTCCTGGCGGAAGATGGCACCCCGACCGGCAAGACCATGGCGGTCTTCAACATGTTCAAGCTGCTGGCCCAGCAGTTGTCAGGCAAGTACCGGTTGAACTGAGATCGCAATCCCTCCGACAAGATGCCGCCTTCAGGCGGCATCCGTCCTAGTGGGCCCGGATTGTTCCGACGTCTTCGCCAGTTCGCCCACCACGCAGTTGCGCCCCGCCATCTTGGCGCGATAGAGACACTCGTCGGCCCGGTTGAGCAGCGCCTCTATTCCCTCCCCGCGCCGCGCCAGGGTCAGGCCTATGCTCACCGTCACCTCCAGCAGCTCGTCCGAGGTGGGGCTCTTCACCAGGCGCGCCTCCACCGCCACCCGCAGCCGCTCCGCCACCCGCTTCGCCTGGGCCAGCTCCGGGCAACGGGGCAGCAGGATGGCAAACTCCTCGCCACCATAACGCCCCAGCACCATGCCGGGCTCCAGCTGCTCCGCCAGGGTCGTCGCCACCTCCCGCAATACCGCATCTCCCGCCAGATGGCCGAAGGTATCGTTGATGCGTTTGAAGCGATCCAGATCCAGCAGCAGCACCGCGAACGGTGCCTGCTTGCGGATCATGGCGGCCCTGGCCTTTTCGAGCTGCTTCATCAGCAGGCGACGGTTCATCATGCCGGTCAGCTCGTCCGTGGTGGACTCCCGGTAGAGCTGCAGCAGCATGTTGAGCTGGCCGCACTGCACCCAGGCGCTGGCGACGGCAAAGAGCCCGAGCAGCCAGATCTGGTTGAGGGTCTGCACGCTCCAGAGCGACTGCCCCACCAGCAGCCAGTTGCCGGCCAGCATGGTCACCAGTATGCCACCCGACAGTTGCAGGCTGAGGGAGAGCGGAATGGGGAAGATGGCGAACAGGCTGATCAGCAGATAGGGAAAGGCCATGTAGCCAGCCTGCAACTCCTGATCCGCGCCGAAGCTGTGCAAACAGATGAGGGAGAAGAGCATCATCACCCCCATCAGATAGCCCAGCGCCAGCTTCATGCGCTCACGCCTGAAGTGGATGAGATAGGAGAGCGGGATCAGGGGGGAGAGGGCCAACAGGCAGAAGACGCGCGCCTGGAGCAGTGCCTCGAACTGGGTGGCGGGCAGGGTCAGCCAGTCCACCAGCGCCCAGGCGGGCAGCCCCACCATCAGCACGCAGATGAGCAGCCGCAGGCGCACCGTCATAAAGCCCATGCGGGTCAGGGTAAAATCTTCGGAGTGGGCACGGGCACTCCAGAACTCCGACAGCTTCAGCATCCAGAGCCTCCATCTTCCAACTGAGGGCTCATTCTACACCGTCCCCGCCGGGATGCATCAGCACGCCTCCGGTTTATGACGGTATCGGTCCCACGCAAACCGGCGGATCATAAACGCCACGGGAAAACGTTTCAACCTATCAAAAAATAAACCTTTTCCCGCTCAATTAACGCTGGAAAGCCTCGTTTCAATCACTACAATGGCGCCCAATTTTCTCCCCCTCCCCCACATTATCCGAGGTATTTATGGAACAGGCAGCCGTCGCGCGCGCCCCCGTCGAGGCCCATCCCCCCAGGCGACCCCACAGCGAACTGGTCTACGGCATAGAGGATGTCCCGCCCCTGCCCCAGACCCTGTTCGCCGCCCTGCAGCATATGCTCGCCATGTTTGTCGCCATCATCACCCCGCCCCTCATCATCGCCAACGCCCTGGGCCTCCCGGCCGAAGACACCCGCTATATCGTCTCCATGTCCCTGGTCATGTCCGGCATCGCCTCCTTCATCCAGACCCGCCGCTTCGGCCCCCTCGGCTCCGGCCTGCTGTCGGTGCAGGGCACCAGCTTCAACTTCCTCGGCCCCATCATCGCCTCCGGTCTCGCCCTCAAGCAGGCGGCCATGCCCACCGAGGATCTGCTGGGCACCCTGTTCGGCACCATGCTGGCGGCCGCCCTCACCATCGTCGTGATGAGCCGCTTCCTGCACCTGGTCAAACGGATCATCACCCCGCTGGTGACCGGCATAGTCGTGCTGCTCATCGGCCTGACCCTGATCAAGGTCGGCCTCATCAGCATGGGTGGCGGCTACGGCGCCCTCTCGGATGGCAGCTTCGCCAGCCACTCCAACCTCTTCCTCTCCCTGCTGGTGCTCGGCCTCATCGTGCTGCTGCAGCGCAGCCGCAACCCCTGGCTGCGCCTCTCCGCCATCATGATCGCCATGCTGGCGGGCTATGCGGTGGCGCTGCTGCTGGGCAAGGTGAGCGCCCCCACCTTCGACGGCCCCCTGGTGATGGTGCCCATCCCGCTCCACTACGGGCTCGGCTTTGACTGGCAGCTGTTCGTGCCGCTCGCCATCATCTTCGTGGTGACGGCACTGGAGGCCATCGGCGACATGACCGCCACTTCGGACATCTCCGGCGAGCCGCTGGAAGGGCCCGTCTACATGGAACGGATCAAGGGGGGCGTGCTGGCCGACGGCGCCAACTCCATGCTGGCGGCGGTCTTCTCCACCTTCCCCATGTCCACCTTCGCCCAGAACAACGGCGTCATCCAGCTGACCGGGGTGGCCAGCCGCCACGTCGGACTCTTCATCGCCGCCATGCTGGCCCTGCTCGGCCTGTTCCCGGCGGTGGCGAGCCTGGTACAGCAGATCCCCGAACCCGTGCTCGGCGGCGCCACCATCGTCATGTTCGGCACCATCGCCGCCGCCGGCGTGCGCATCATCTCCCGAGAGGAGCTGGACCGCCGCGCCCTGATGATACTGGCGGTATCGCTCGCCATGGGTCTCGGGGTAGCCCAGGTGCCCGAGGTGTTGCAGCACCTGCCGGAGCTCGCCAGGAGCGTGCTCTCCTACGGCGTCGCCACCGGCGGCCTCACCGCCATCATAATGAACCTGCTGCTGCCCAAGCGCGCCGCCCAGGCCTGACGCCCCGCCATGTCACAGGTAAAGCCCCGCAGTGCGGGGCTTTACCTTGTTTACCACCACGGGTACTGTGCTGGGCAGCCTCTGCCCGAGAATGCCACCATGCCCTATACCCTGCTTCCCCCCCTGCCCAGCAGCCACACGCCGGATCAGATCCTGGCCGAGGAGCAGCGCTGGCTGCGGGAATGTGCCCATGACCGCCAGCCCCGCGCCCACCTCTGGCAGGCCCCCCAATGCCTCATCGTCACCCGCAAGGACACCCGCTTGCCCCGCTACCACGACGCCTGCGAGCAGCTTGCCGCCGAGGGCTGGCCGGTGTTCGTGCGCGACAGCGGCGGCACCGCCGTGCCCCACGGCGCCGGCATCCTCAACCTGTCGCTCATGCTGCCCCGTACCACCACGGATCTCGCCCACTACTACCGGCGGCTGGGGGCGCCGCTGCTCGGCCTGTTGGGGGAGTACGGTCTCGCGGGAAACTACGACTTCGTGCCCGGCTCGTTTTGCGACGGCCAGTACAATCTGGTGATCGGGGGACGCAAGGTGACCGGCACCGCCCAGCGCTGGCTGGCGCCGGGTCAGGATCACCAAGGGGCCATGCTGGCCCAGGCCATGCTGCTCGTAGCGGGGGATGTGGATGAAGGCACCCGGATGGCGAGCCGCTTCTACGAGCTGGCGGGCGGGGAGCTGCGTTTCTTGCCCGGCACCTCCACCACGCTGGCGCGCTGCATTGGTTGGCAGGAGTGCGATGAAAGGCTGGTGGACAAGGTACGAACACGGTTGGAGAGCCTGCTGGGCGAGGAGCAGACGTCCTGACCCTCTCCCAGAAAGAGCGGAAAGGCCCCATCCATGGCGCCATGAAACAAAAGCCACGACTTGGGTCGTGGCTTTTTCATTTCTGCGTGGTGCAGGGTCAGGCCGTCTGCGGCTCGGGCTCGGACTCCGCATCCCGGTCCCGGCTGAAGTAGGCGCGGGTCTCGGCGATCACCACGTGGCGCAGGCCGATGAGACCGATGAGGTTGGGCACCGCCATCAGGCCGTTGACGATGTCGGCCAAGAGCCAGATCAGGTCCAGATGCAGGAAGGCCCCGCTCGCCACCAGCACCAGATAGATGAGGCGGTAGGGTTTGATCGCCTTCACCCCGAACAGGTACTCGGTGCAGCGCTCGCCGTAGTAGTTCCAGCCAAGGATGGTGGTAAAGGCGAAGAACAGCAGGCCGATGCTCACCAGATACTGACCGACATGGGCATCAAGCCCCTGGGCAAAGGCCAGACTGGTCATGGCCGCACCGCTCGCATCGCCGCTCCACACCCCGGTCACCACCAGCGTCAGGCCGGTCATGGTGCAGATGATGATGGTGTCGATGAAGGTACCTGTCATGGAGACCAGCCCCTGCTCCACGCACGAATCCGTCTTGGCCGCCGCCGCCGCGATGGGGGCCGAGCCCAGCCCGGACTCGTTGGAGAAGACCCCGCGGGCCACCCCGGACTGGATCGCCAGCATGATGCCGGCGCCGACGAAGCCGCCGGTGGCCGCATGGCCGGTGAAGGCGCTCTCGATCACCAGCATGACGGCATCCGGCAAGGCGCCGGCGTTGTTCACCAGCACCCCGGCACAGGCCAGGATGTAGAAGATGGCCATGAAGGGGACCACCTTGCTCGACACGCTGGAGATGGACTGGATGCCCCCCAGGGTCACCAGCGCCACGATCAGGGTCAGCACCACGGCGGTCGCCTCGCGGGGCACCGAGAAGGAGAGGCTCATGGCGTCACTGATGGCGTTGACCTGGGGGAAGGTACCGATGCCGAAGAAGGCGACGCCGATGCCGAACAGGGCGAATAGCCTGGCGAGCGGCCTGGAGCCGAGCCCCTTCTCCAGGTAGTACATGGGGCCGCCCGCCATCTGGCCGTTGGCGTCCTGCTGGCGATATTTGACCGCCAGCAGACACTCGGCGTACTTGGTGGCCATGCCGAACAGGGCGGCCATCCACATCCAGAACAGGGCGCCGGGGCCGCCGAGCTTGATGGCGGTGGCGACCCCGACGATGTTGCCGGTGCCTATGGTGGCGGAGAGGGCGGTGCAGAGCGCGCCAAAGCTGGAAACATCCCCCTGCTTGCCCTGCCCCTGATCGCGACCAAAGACCAGCTTGAGGGCGAGCGGCAAACGCACCACCTGAAGCAGACCCAGACGCAGGGTGAGGTAGACGCCGGTCCCGACCAGCAGGATCAGCAGGGGCGGACCCCAGACAAAGCTATCGATGGCGGCGAGCGCCGATTGAATTGATGACATGCATCCTCCTTAAAAAACAACGATTAAGGAGGAGAAGGATGATCTTCCCATAGGTGTCGCGATCGGCCAGAGGCGATCGGATGCAGGCCAAGAATGTGTTCACACTCTTACTGCGAGGCAGTGATCAAGGCTCATGCGCAGCTCGCTTATGTGGGACCGAGAGGCTCATGTATTCACATACACTCCGGTTCCTGCGAGGCTCTTTACCTTGCTGACGACCTCTCGTGACAGATCGTGAACAGTTCCAAGCCCAGGTACAACCATCCCATCCCCTCTGTCCTTTTGCCTGAGAGTTTCCGGCGCCAGATTGCGATGCAATCGTGGTGCCTTGCTCCTTCGGCGCCCGATCTAACGGGTCTCTCCAGAGTATCGTCCAGTAGCAGTCCACACCGGTTGCCCGGTACCTGAAAGATTCACTTCTTCGGTGGATGGTTGCCCATCGCTCTCCTGCTACCTTCATCCGAACTAGTTTGGATTAGGAAGCGGGCATGGTAATCTAAAAACTGTGAGCTGTCTCCCACTCCCTGGCCCCGGCGCCCCCTTTTTACATAGCCGCAACACCCAGGCCTGATGTTATTAGTTCGTTAACTATCAACAGCTTATCAAGCTCCCTTCGGGGGCGATCCCCATCACGGCCCTGAACGCTCCCCGTATCAAGAGCCTGTTTCGTCTCGACCAGAAAAACTTGCCAACATATCCAATCAAAATGCTTGCACACAAACTCAATAAGCCGATAATCCCGCGCATAACTAAGCACTTCGCAAGGGAGTTATGCATTGTGCCTGGTTGGTCCCTCCGGACCGCTCGCCTGAGCCGGCCGTCGCCGGTTCAATCGCATATGGCTTGGGCATATCACGCCCCCTAAGGACTATCAAAAGAGAATGAACGAGACCCTGGTCGCACAAGATTACCGTCAGTTGGTTGAACAATTCGGCTCTCCCCTGCTGCTGCTCGACAAGGCAGCCGTCCGCAAACAGTATCGGGCCCTGGCAGCCGCCCTGCCCGATGTGCGCTTGCATTATGCACTCAAGCCCCTGCCCCACGAGGCGGTGGTCTCTGTCTTGAAGGAAGAGGGGGCCTGTTTCGATCTGGCCACCAATGGCGAAGTGGATCTGGTGCGCAGCCAAGGGGTTCGCCCGGGGCGCTGCATCCATACCCATCCCATCAAGCGCGACAGCGACATCCGTTATGCCCTGGAATTCGGCTGCACCGTATTTGTCTATGACAACCCGCTGGAGCTGGAGAAATTCCTGCCTTACAAGGACGAGGTGAAACTGCTGCTGCGCGTCAGCTTCCCGAACCCCGAGACCAAGGTCGACCTTTCCAAGAAGTTCGGCTGCACCCCGGAGCAGGCGCTGCCGCTGTTGCAACTGGCCCAGGCCAAGGGGATCAAGGTGATGGGACTGTCGTTCCATGTCGGCTCCCAGGTGCCCCACGCCCGTCGCCACGTGCAGGCCATCGACGCCTGCCGCGAGATCATGGAGCAAGCCTGGGATCTCGGCCTCAAGCCCTGGGTACTGGACATCGGCGGCGGCTTCCCGGTGGACTATGACGGCGGCGAGTTCGACATCGACGGCTTCTGCGCCCCCATTCGCGAGGCGCTGGCGAAGCTGCCGGCCACCGTGCAGAAGATTGCCGAGCCGGGCCGCTTCATCAGCGCGCCGGCCATGACCTCGGTCGCCAGCGTGATGGGCAAGGCCCACCGCGGCGACAAGATCTGGTACTACCTGGATGACGGCCTCTACGGCAGCTACAACGGCCAGCTCTACGACCACGTCACCTACCCGGTGAGCACGCCCTATGCCAGCGGCCCACAGCACAATGCCGTGCTCTCCGGCCCCACCTGTGACAGCGTGGATGTCATTCGCGACGACATCATGTTGCCGGATCTGGCCATCGGCGAACTGGTGGTGGGCCGGGTGATGGGAGCCTACACCTGGGCCTCCGCCTCCACCTTCAACTTCTTCCCCAAGGCGAGCATCCTCATCCTGGACAGCGCCCAGAAGCAGAAGCTGGTCGCCGTGGCCTGACGGGTTGCCAACACCGAAAACGAGAGGGGGAAGCCGATGCTTCCCCCTCTCTCATGTCATCCGGCCTAGATGAACTGGCTCGTCAGCAGCCAGCCCGTGTAGGCGACGAAGATAGCGAGCAGCACGCCCCCCTCCAGCCGGTTGATCCGCCCCGGCCCCTTGCGACCCAGACACATCACCAGCAGCAACAGGGTCAGCCCCATCATCAGGCTCCAGTCACGGCTGAGCACCTCGGGCGCCACCGCGAGCGGATGGATGCCGGCGGCGATCCCGACCACGGCCAGGGCATTGAACAGGTTGGAACCGAGCACGTTACCGAGGGCCAGATCGTGCTCGTTCTTGCGAATGGCGATCAGCGAAGAGGCGAGCTCCGGCAGGGAGGTGCCTACCGCCACTATGGTAAGGCCAATCACCAGATCGCTGATGCCAAGCGCCTGGGCGATGGTCACCGCCCCCCACACCAGCAGGCGGGAGGCCGCGATCAGCAGCACCAGACCGACGATGAGCCAGAGGATGGCACTCTTGAGGGACATGCCCTCACTCTCGATGTCTTCCTCCGTCTCCACATCCAGCGCATCCCCCTTGCCATTCATGCCGGCCCAGATGGACCAGCCCATCAGGCCGACGAAGACCCCCCCCAGGATGGCGGCATCCGTGCGATCCAACTGGCCGTCCAGCAACAGGGCGCCGGAGAGCAGGGTGATGGCGAGCAGGACGGGGATCTCCTTGCGCACCACCTGGGAGGCTACCGCGATGGGGCTGATCAGGGCGGTCAGCCCCAGGATCAACGCGATATTGGTGATGTTGGAGCCATAGGCGTTACCGAGCGCGAGCCCGGGGTTGCCTTGGGAGGCAGCCAGGGCCGACACCACCATCTCCGGGGCCGAGGTGCCAAAGCCGATGATCACCATGCCGATCAGCAGCGGCGGCATGCCAGCATACCGGGCAGTCGCGGCGGCACCGTCCACGAACTTGTCCGCACTCCAGACCAGCAGTGCCAGTCCGGCTATCAGGGCAACAAAAGCCAGGGTCATAACATCTCCATTCCATCGCCAGCAAATGCGAGAGCCAGGCGATGGCCCGGCTCTCTCCAGAAGTGGGCCCAGTGTAACGGGCCGACTTTCCATTTCAAGGGAAAATCAAACGGCGATTAATCTTTCACAGCGCCGCCAGCAGGCTCTGGGCATCCGAGACCTCGAACTTGCCGGGGGCCTCCACAAACAGCCGCTCCACCACCCCGTCATTGGCGATGAGGGCAAAGCGCTGGGCGCGCAGGCCGCCAAAGGCACCGGTCTCCTTGGCAAGGCCCAGGGCCCGGGTCCAGCTGCCGTCCCCATCCGCCAGCATGGTGATGGCCTCCGCGTTCTGGGCGTCCTGCCAGGCCCTCATCACGAAGGCGTCGTTCACCGACAGGCAGCAGAGGGCATCGACCCCCTTCTCCTTGAACTTGTCCGCCAGCACTACATAGCCGGGCAGGTGGGCGTTGGAGCAGGTGGGGGTGAAGGCACCGGGCACCGCAAACAGCACCACCCGCTTGCCCGCGAACAGGGTCTGGGTATCCTTCACCTGCTTGCCCTCGGCGGTGATAAGGGTAAATTCCCCTGCGGGCAGGGTCTGACCGACCGTGATCATGATGACTCGTCCTTATGTGGTTCAAAGAGGCCCAGTCTACCCCAATCCGCAAAAGGGCGAACAGGCTCCCGTCCGGGATAACAAAGGGGATGCCCTACGAGCACTTCCGGCGGCTACCCTTGACCTGATTGCGAGCGTCGCGCCTGCCAGGTGGCGATGGCGAGCAAAGAGTCGGGGGTGAATTCGGCGGCCCGCTCGGCGATCTCGCCCAGGCTCATCCAGTGCACCTCGCTCACCTCCTCCGCCTGAAGCTGCACCGGCCCCTGATAATGGCAACTGAAGAGGCCGCCCCAGACCCGGTAACCCTCCCCTTCGGCATAGAAGGTGCCAAAATCCTGGAGGGGCACGCCGTGGATCCCCAGCTCCTCCGCCAGCTCGCGCCGGGCGGAGGGCTCCATCGCCTCACCCTGGGTGACCACGCCGCCGGCGCAGGCATCCAGCATGCCGGGACAGAAGTCCTTGCCGAGGGTGCGCCGCTGCACCAGCACGCGATCCTGTTCGTCCAGCACCAGGATGTAGCTGGCGCGATGGCGCAGGTTTTCCCGCCGAACCCTGGCGCGCTCGGCAACTCCTATCACTCTGTCCTGCTCGTCTACTATGTCCACCCACTCCACGTGCGGCACCTTTGTCATTCATGAGATGGCCGCAGTATATCGGGGCCGGGGTCGGGGACGGCACTACTTTTTCGGCCCCAGTGTGGATCCTTCCCTGATGGGAAGTGGATTCATACAAACCTTTCTCAAACTGTCACATCAGTGTCACTGTCCATCGGCATAGTGTGCCCTGTCCAAACAACAGGGTCTCTTGCCATGAAGGTGTTCAAGCAGTGGTCTCCCCGTCGAATTGCTCGCTATATCAAGAGTTTTCATCATGGAAGCTTCATGGTGGAGGCGCTGGGGCGGTTTGAGTTTCAAGGGGGGATCATCGATGTGAGGACGCTGAGCTGCCGTCAGGCGTTGAGCCTGGCCCGGCAGATCAACCTGGCGGTGCGCGACCTGCGCACCAGCACCCCGTTGCCGGGCTGACATACTCCTTTCCGTCTGTAGTCTGCTTCCATGCACGTCTTTGCCCGCCGCTCACTGGAGCGTGCGGGCCGTTTTTATGGCGTGACTCGGTTTCAGTGCTGCAGGATCTGGGAGAGGAACAGCTTGGTCCGCTCCGACTGGGGATGGTCGAAGAACTGATCCGGCACGTTCTCCTCGATGATCTGGCCGCGGTCCATGAAGATCACCCGATCCGCCACCTGCTTGGCAAAGCCCATCTCGTGGGTGACGCAGAGCATGGTCATCCCCTCGTGGGCCAGCTCCACCATGACATCCAGCACCTCGCGCACCATCTCGGGGTCGAGCGCCGAGGTTGGCTCGTCAAACAGCATCACCTGGGGGTTCATGCACAGACTGCGGGCGATGGCGACGCGCTGCTGCTGGCCGCCGGAGAGCTGGCCCGGGTACTTGAGGGCCTGCTCCGGGATCCTGACCCGGCGCAGGAAGGTCATGGCAATCTCCTCGGCCTCCTTGCGCGGCAACTGCTTGACCCAGATGGGGGCCAGGCAGCAGTTCTCCAGCACCGTCAGGTGGGGAAAGAGGTTGAAGTGCTGGAACACCATGCCCACCTCACGGCGCACCGTCTCTATGTTCTTGAGATCCGAGGTGAGCGCCGTGCCCTTGACCAGGATGTCCCCGCTCTGGTGCTCCTCCAGCCGGTTGATGCAGCGGATCATGGTGGACTTGCCCGACCCCGATGGCCCGCAGATGACGATCTTCTCCCCTCTGCCCACCTGCAGATTGATGTTGCGCAACACATGAAACTCACCGTACCACTTGTTGACGGCTTTCAGTTCTACTACCGCGTCCGTTTTCATATCGAAACTGCTCCTAATGCTTGTGGCCCGTGTTGAGTTTGCGCTCCAGATAGATGGAGTAGCGGGACATGCCAAAACAGAACATCCAGAAGATCATGGCAATGAAGACATAAGCCTCGGTGGAAAAACCCAGCCAGGCCGGATCCGCCAGCGCCACCTTGGAGATGGCCAGCAGATCGAACAGGCCGATGATCAGCACCAGGCTGGTGTCCTTGAACAATGAGATGAAGGTGTTCACCAGGGAGGGAATGGTGATCTTGAGGGCCTGGGGCATGATGATGAGCCCCATCACCTTCCAGTAGGAGAGCCCCAGCGCATCCCCCGCCTCGTACTGTCCCTTGGGGATCGCCTGCAGCCCCCCTCTCACCACCTCTGCCACATAGGCCGCCTGGAACAGGATGATGCCGATGAGCGCCCGCAGCAGCTTGTCGAGCTCCACCTCGGTACTCATGAAGAGCGGCAGCATGACGGACGCCATGAAGAGTACTGTGATGAGCGGCACCGCCCGCCAGAACTCGATGTAGACGGTGGAGAGGCTGGAGATGACCGGCATGTGGGAGCGACGCCCCAGCGCCAGCAGGATGCCGAACGGCAGGGCCACCACTATGCCCACCACCGCCAGTACCAGGGTCAGCATCAGGCCGCCCCAGCGGTTCGTCTCCACCACAGTGAGGCCGGCCCCGCCATGGATCAGGAAGAAGGCGATGACGGGGAATACCAGCAGCGTAAACAGCGCCAGCCACCCCTTGCGCGGGGTGCGCGGCCAGATCAGCAAGGCCAGCAGCACCGCCAGGCCGGCGAAGGCCAGATTGATGCGCCAGTACTGATCAACCGGGTAGAAGCCATAGAGGTATTGCCCCAGACGGCTCTCGATAAAGACCCAGCATGCCCCGCCCTGGCTGCAGTCCGCACGGCTGCTGCCCTGCCAGGTGGCGGAAAACAGCGCCCAGTCCAGTGCCGACCAGAGCAGCGGCAGCAACAGCCAGGCCAGCACCAGGGTCAGCAGGCCGTTCCACCAGTTGGGAAAGAGATTCTGCCTGAGCCAGGCGACCAGCCCCCGGCGATGGCTGGGAGGCGGCAGCGCCTCCTGCAATTCATTCACGAACATGACAGCTCCCTAGCGCTCGACCAGCGTCATCCTGCGGTTGTAGATGTTCATCAACACCGAGGTGGTGATACTGATGATGAGATAGACCCCCATGGTCATGGCGATGACCTCGATGGCCTGCCCGGTCTGGTTGAGGGTGGTGCCCATGAACACAGAAACGAGATCCGGGTAGCCGATGGCCGTGGCCAGCGAGGAGTTCTTGGTGAGGTTCAGGTACTGGCTGGTCAGGGGAGGAATGATCACCCGCATCGCCTGGGGGATGACCACCAGCCGCAACGTCTTGGTGGGCGACAGCCCGAGGGCGGAGGCCGCCTCCGTCTGTCCCTTGCTGATGGCCAGGATGCCGGATCGCACTATCTCGGCGATGAAGGCCGCCGTGTAGATGGTCAGCGCCAGCAACAGGGCCGCGAGCTCAGGCAGTACCGTCAGCCCCCCCCGGAAGTTGAACCCCTGCAGGGTCGGCACGCTCCAGGTGAGCGGACTGCCCGCCAGCAGGAAGGTAACGGCCGGGAGCAGAATGACCAGACCGGCTGTCGTGCGCCAGAACGGGAAGATCCTGCCGGTCAGCGCCTGGCGGCGCCGCGCCCAGCGGCTCAGTCCCCAGCTCAGCACGACGGCCAGCAACAGGGCCCAGAGCACATAACCAAATCCCTCTTCAAACAAGGGCTTGGGCAGATAGAAGCCCCGCACGTTGAGAAAGGCGAGCCCCCCCAGCTCCACGCTCTCGCGGGGGGAAGGCAGGGTGCGCAGCACCGAGAAATACCAGAAGAAGATCTGCAGCAGCAGCGGAATGTTGCGAAACGTCTCTATGTAGACGGCCGCAATCCGCGCCACCAGCCAGTTGCGCGACAGGCGCGCCACCCCGAGCACGAAGCCGAGCAGGGTGGCAAACAGGATGCCGAGCACCGAGACCAGCAGGGTGTTGAGCAGCCCCACCAGGAAGGTGCGGCCGAAGGTATGGGTCTCGTCATAGGGGATCAGGCTCTGCAAGATGCCGAAGCCGGCCGTGTTGCCCAGGAAATCGAAGCCGGTGGTGATGCCACGGGTGGCCAGATTGGTCAGGGCATTGTTGACGATGTAGAACAGGAACGCGATAACGGCCGCCACGGCCAGGCACTGGAAGAGCAGCGCCCGCACCTTGGCGTCATACCACCAGCGGCCCTGTTCCTTCCTATGGTTTGATGCTTGTAGCGCCATGAGGATGACTCCGACAAAGCCAGGGGAAATGGGGGGCAGGGCCCCCCGATTGCAGTCAACTCAGCGGATGGGCGGCGCGTACATCAGGCCGCCCTTGTTCCAGAGTGCATTGATGCCGCGATCGATCTTGAGGGGGGAGCCGGCACCGACGTTGCGATCGAAGGATTCGCCATAGTTGCCGACCTGTTTGACTATGTTGTAGGCCCATTTGTCATCCAGGCCCAGCACGCTGCCCTTGGGTTCTTCCAGCCCCAGCAGACGGCGGATATCCGGGTTGGTGGACTTGAGCATCTCGTCCACATTGGCGCTGGTGACCCCGGCCTCCTCGGCGTTGAGCATGGCATTCAGACTCCAGCGCACCACCTTGAACCACTGTTCATCCCCCTGACGCACCGCCGGGCCCAGGGGCTCCTTGGAGATGACTTCGGGCAGCACCAGGGCCTCGTCCGGCTTGGTCAGCTTGATCTTGAGGGAGTAAAGCTGAGACTGATCCGAGGTCAGCACGTCGCAGCGGCCTGCTTCGAATCCCTTGACGGTCTGATCCGAGGTGTCGAACACCACAGGGGTGTATTTCATGCCGCCGTTGGCACGGAAGTAGTCGGCCAGGTTGAGCTCGGTTGTGGTGCCGGACTGGATGCAGACGGCGGCGCCGTCCAGCTCCTTGGCGCTCTTGACCCCGAGGGCCTTGTTCACCAGGAAACCCTGGCCATCGTAGTAGTTCACCCCGGCAAAGGTGAGGCCGAGGGAGCCATCCCGGGTCAGGGTCCAGGTGGTGTTGCGCGACAGCAGATCCACCTCACCGGATTGCAGGGCGGTGAAACGCTCCTTGGCGGTCAGGGAGACATACTTCACCTTGCCGGCATCCCCCAGCACGGCGGCGGCGACGGCGCGGCACACGTCCACGTCCAGGCCGGTCCAGACCCCCTTGGCATCCGGGTTGGAGAAGCCGGGCAGACCATCGCCGACCCCGCACTGCACGAAGCCCTTCTTCTTGACCGAGTCCAGAGTCCCCTCTGCCCACACATTGGCTGCCACCAGCGACAGCACCACTACCATACCTGCCTTGTGTATCTGCTTCATGTCACTCTTCCCTGTGGTTTGATTCGAACAGGCACCCAAACCAAGCAAGATGCCGTCACTTCCCTGCGTTTTCGCAGCTTATCCAGCGGCTCAAAAACCTGTCAATCGGTGCAACCCGGCCCAAGCATGGTGCAACAGCACAAAATATGAGAACGAGGTGATATGCACTCTTAGAATCAAAAGTAGACCCTTATTTGCCAAATAGCCTGCTGTCAAAAGCCTTCCATCCTATGAGGATTTTTTTTCGCAAAAATGTCGAATGCACCGTGATGGGGCAGAGAAATCTGCTGATAACTCACTCATCAGGCTCGTTTTTCTGCCGGCAGGCCCGCTATTGGGTGGGATGAACCAATATCGGGCAGCCACGCTCTCTGGCATTGAAACCGGGGATAGAGGGGGGATGAAGCCGGGAGCCACAGGGCGGCACATGGGGTGAGATCCCGGCCGGGGACTCAGCCGCCGCGGGGGCCGTCTTCGATCTCGGTGATGACGCCGTTTTCGACGGTGACAAACTGCATGAACTCGCTCCTGCCGAAGTTGTAGGTCCAGCGCTCAGCATATTTGACCGTCATCCTCGCCCCGAAGCCGTTCTCCTCGTAGCGGGTGAGATCCTCCTTGAGCAGCGGCTGACCGCAGCGGATCAGCAGTTCGGCCGTGGTGTCCCCCTCGGTCAGCAGGGCGCTCTTGCAGCGCAGGGTGCCGGCATGCACCGGTAAGGCTGCCACCAGCAGCAACCACAGAATTGGCTTCATTTCGCGCTCCATTTGAACAGCACCGCCCCCAGCGTGACACACACCAGGGCAAACACCATGACTTGACCCAGGGTCCCCGCCACCGCCTGCCACCCGGCCCCTTCCAGCATCACGGCACGGGCGGCCTCGATGATCTGGCTGAGCGGCAAGCGCGCCCCCAAGGCCTGCAGCCAGGGAGGAGAGCCTTCCAGCGAGAACCAGACGCCGGATAAGAACATCATGGGCAAGCTGATGAGATTGAGCAAACCGCTCGCCAGCTCCTCGTTCTGGATCCGGGCGGCGATAAGCAGCCCGAGGGAGGCCATGGCCGTGCCGCCGACCAGGGCGATCAGCAGCAACAGCCAGCCCGACCCGAGCAGGGGTACATCCAGCAACCAATGGGCCACCAGGAAGACCAGCAGGCTCACCACCAGGGTGATCAGCACCCGTGACAGCAGTTGGGCACAGAGAAACTCGGCGGCCGAGAGCGGGGTGGCCCGCAGCCGCTTGAGCACTCCGTTCTTGCGATAGCGCACGATGACGAAGCCGACCCCGAACAGGCCGGAGAACATCAGGTTCATGCCGATCACCCCGGGCAGCAGCCAGTCGCCGTAGCGGATGGCCCGGCCGCTCAGGGTCTCCCTCTGCAAGGGGGCCTGCACCGCCTGGCGCAGCAGGTATTCGGCCATGGCCCCCTGGGGGGCGTCAGGGTTGACCCAGTAGCGGTGCGCCTCTGGTGAGAGCAGCAGGTCCAGCTGGTGGTGGCGCACCCTGAGCCGGCCCCTGGCTTCCTCGTCATAGGGGATGATCTTGAGCAGCGGGACGGCGCGCAGCGGGGCGTAAGTGGCGGGCAGCTCCCCCAGCACGCCGATCTGCACCAGCGGCCTGGGCGGGCCAGAGAAGATGAGGGAGAAGCCGATGACCAGCAGGAGTGGAAAGACCAGGTTCCACACCAGGGCGGCCCGATCGCGCACGAACTCCAGGTTGCGGGCATAGAAGAGCGCACCTATGCGCCTGAGGGATCCCGTCATCTTCCGCTCCTTGAACAGGCTGGTGTCGGTAACATGCTGGCAGGCGCCGCAGGGCGCCACCATGAGGCGGCGTTCATGCGCCGCTCCGCAGGCTGTGGCCGGTCAGGTGCAAAAAGAGATCCTCCAGGTTTGGGGAGCGCACCTGCATGCCGGTGAGCGGCACGCCCAGACTCAGCAGCCTTGGCAGCAGGGTCGCCACGTCGGGGCAACAGAGCTCCACCTGATCGCCTACCGGACGCAGGGGATAGCCGAGCCCAGCCAGGGCCGGGTGCCCCCCAAGGCGCACCAGCACGCCGTCGAAGTGTTGCGCCAGCAAGGCCGCCGGCGTATCCAGACTGAGCAGGTGGCCGTGATCGACGATGGCAATCAAATCGCACAGTTGCTGCGCTTCGTCCATGTAGTGGGTGGTGAGCACCACCGTCTTGCCCTGGGCCTTGATCGCCTCTATTCGCTGCCAGAAGTGGTGGCGCGCCTGGGGATCCAGTCCTGTAGTGGGCTCATCCAGAAACAGCAGTTCGGGATCCCCGAGCAGGGCCAGGGCCAGCAGCAGGCGCTGACGCTGGCCCCCCGAGAGCTTGCGACTGTCCCTGTCGATGAACTCGCCCAAGGCGCACAGATCGATGAGCAGCTCCCGTGGCAAGGGATTGGGGTAGAGGCTGGCGAACAGGCGCAGGGTATCGCGCACCGTCAGGAAATCCTGTAGCGCCGTGTGCTGGAACTGGATGCCGATGCGGGAGCGATAATCCGGGCCGCGCGGGGCGCCGTGAAACAGGATCTGGCCGCTGTCCGGGGTGAGGATCCCCTCCAGCAGCTCTATGGTCGTGGTCTTGCCCGCCCCGTTCGGCCCGAGCAGGCCGAAACAGCTGCCGGCGGGAATGGCAAAGCTGAGCCCGTCCACCGCCTTGACGCCGGGGAAGTGCTTGACGAGATCGACGACCTCGATGATAGCTGCCATGGCGTGTCACCCTCACATGGCCGGAATGGACGACGCTCTGACTATATCCAAATCCCCGCCGAAGGCACATGGCCCGTTTGGGCGGTCCAAAAACAAACGGCGACCCCAGGGTCGCCGTTTGCATCACGCCAGCCGGATCACAGGATGTCCAGCAGCTCCACTTCGAATACCAGAGCGGAGTACGGCGGGATGGAGCCGGCGCCACGGGCACCGTAGGCCAGATCCTGCGGAATGTAGAGCTTCCACTTGGAGCCAACCGGCATCATCTGCAGCGCTTCCACCCAACCGGCGATCACGCCGGTCACCGGGAACTCGGCCGGTTGGCCGCGAGCAACGGAGCTGTCGAACACGCCACCGTGGGTGAAGGTACCGTGGTAGTGCACGCGCACGGACTGACCGGCAACCGGCACGGCGCCATTGCCTTCGACCATGACTTCATATTGCAGACCGGAGTCGGTGGTCTTCACTTCGGCGCGCTTGGCGTTGTCGGCCAGGAAGGCTTCGCCTTCGGCGGCAGCGGCCTTGGCGGCAGCTTCCTGCTCTTCCTGCATGCGGGCGGTGATCACCTGGAAGGCATCGTTGATATCGTCACGGCTGACCGCGAACTCCAGGCCGTTCAGGGCATCTGCCAGACCTTGTTGCAGGGCCGGGATATCCAGACCGGCGAAGGCTTGCTGAGCCAGTTGGTCGCCCATGTTACGGCCGATGCCGTAGCTGGCCTTCTGTTCGATAGAGTCGTATTGGGACATTGAGAGGTTGCTCCGGGTCCTGATGGTAAAAGAGACGGGATGATAACAGACTTTTTCGCGAGGTGCTGCGGGCGACGGTCCTGATTTCCCAGCCTCTGGGAGGGAGTTCACATCCGCCCCTCATCCCCGGGCCCTTCTCCCGCGAGGGGCGAAGGGGGAAGAAACGGCTGCGCCAATCCCTCCTCAGGCCTGAAGCAGGGCCCTCACCGCCGCGACCTTGGCGCCGTCGGTGAGATTGACCCGGCCGTCGTCCGAGGTCCTCATGTTGACCCCGCAGGGAGGGACACCATGCCGCCGCGTCAATTCACCCTCAGGCCAGATCCAGCAGGGCCCGCACCGCCGCGACCTTTGCGCCGTCAGTGATATTGACCCGGCCGTCGTCCGAGGTCCTCATGTTGACCCCGCAGGGAGGGACACCATGCCGCCGCGTCAATTCACCCTCAGGCCTGATCCAGCAGGGCCCGCACCGCCGCGACCTTGGCACCGTCGGTGATATTGACCCGGCCGTCGTCCGAGCTCCTCATGTTGACCCCGCTGGGAGGGACACCATGCCGCCGCGTCAATTCACCCTCAAGCCTGATCCAGCAGGGCCCGCACCGCCGCGACCTTGGCGCCGTCGGTGATATTGACCCGGCCGTCGTCCGAGGTGCCCATGTTGACGCCATGGGGCACCATGCCGCCGCGCCAGCCCATGCCGGACATGTGCACCTCGCTCACCCCGGTAAATTCGATGATGGTGCGCACGTTGTCCGCATTGACCCCGGCGCCGGGCATCAGGCTGGCGCGACCCGCCAGCGCCTGCTGCATCGCCTGCAGGGTCTCGAGCCCCGCCAGCGCGGTCGGCGCGTGACCCGAACTCAGGATGCGCTCGCAACCGGCGGCCAGGATCACTTCCAGATCGGCGCGCCAGTCTGAGCTGAGATCGATGGCGCGATGGAAGGTGACGCCAAGGGGGCCCGCCGCCTCGACCAGTTTCTTGAGCCTGGCGGCGGGCACCCGCCCCGCCTGATCCAGCAGACCGACCACCACCCCTTGCAGACCGGCGGCACGGGCGGCGGCGATGTCCTGCAGCATGATCTCGAACTCGCCGTCACCAAAGCAGAAATCCCCGGCGCGGGGACGGATCATGGCGTAGACGGGGACGGTGGCATGGCGCGCGGCCTGCTGCATGAAGCCGTGGGAGGGGGTGAGGCCGCCGAGGCCCAGGGCAGAGCAGAGCTCGATGCGATCCGCGCCGGCCTCTTGGGCGGTGAACAGGGATTCCAGGTTGTCGATACAGATTTCAAGACGGGTCATGATGACTCCTTGATTCGGGGAGATCAGACCCTAGGTCCGATCTCACAGATTGAGCAGGGCGGCACCGCGCACACCGCCGGCACCGCCGAAGCGGGCCTCGCGGATCTCGGGCAGGGCGACACCGGGCAGCAGGTGGCCGGGCAGGCGCTTGGGCAGCTCGTCATACAGGGCGGGCAATCCGCTGAGACCGCCCCCCAGCACCACCACATCGGGATCGATCACCGAGATGGCGGTGGCAAGGCCCGCCGCCAGGATCTCCAGCCAGCAGTCGAGGGTGGAGAGCGCCGCCGGCTCCCGGGCCTCGGCACGCTCAACGATCTGGTGCCCGCTGGCACGCTCTCCCCGAAAGTGGTGATAGAGCCGCTCCAGCCCGGTGCCGGAGGCATAGGTTTCGAAACAGACCAGGCGGCCGCAGCCGCAGCGGGGACGGGGCAAATCCGGGTATTTCATCAGGATGGTGGCGGGCAGCGGATAGTGCCCGATCTCGCCGGCCAGCCAGTTGCGACCCTGGATGAGCCGACCCGCCAGATAGACGGCGCCGCCGATCCCCGTCCCTATGGTGACGGCCAGCGCACTGCCGGCCCCCTCCGCGGCCCCCTGGTGCACTTCGGACCAGAGGAAGCAGTTCGCATCGTTGTCCACCCTGACCGGGCGGTCCAGCAGCTCCGCCAGATCGGCCCCCAGGTGGCGGCCGTGGATGGCGGGCAGGTTCGCCGCCACTATGCTCCCATCGTCTCGATTGAGGATGCCAGGAAACCCGATCCCCACGGCTCCTTTCGCCCCAAAACGCACATCGGCCGCTTCGACCCGCTCGCGGATCGCCTGCTTGAGCGCCTGGTAATCCTTGCCCGGGGTACTCATGCGCTCCTCATGGCAGAGGGTCAGGGCGCCGTCATACACCGCGAACGCAATCTTGGTGCCGCCGATATCAAATCCGTAATACATGCCACACTCCCTTGCGGTGGAGCCGTCCACCCAGTCTGTCCAGATGGGGCACATTGTATTAATTCGCAAAAAAAATAAAGTGACCGAGGGCGAAAAACGGGAGAGAGATCAAAGCAAACGGAACATTTGTCGCTGCTGACAGGTCTGTCCCAGGCTCGTCAGGGTGCGTTCCTGACCGTCGAACACGAAGCCACGGCGCAGGTAGAACCCCTCGCCGATGTGATTGCCATCCAGCAGCCAGAGTCTGGCGCACTCGCAACCGGCCCGGCGCATCTGCACCGCCACCGCCTGCCACAGCCGCTTGCCGTGCCCCTGACGCCAGTGATCCGGGTGCAGATAGAGCGCCCGGATGCGCGCCGTCATGAGCCCCTCTTCCACGCACGCCTGCCAGTAGAGCAGGCCGATCACGACCTCGTCCCGGCAGATCAGCATGGGGACGGGGCCTGGCTCTGCCAGCCGGCGACGCCAGATCTGCAGGTGGTCGGTGACGGCCAGCTGGGCCAGCATGTCGCTGCCGAGCACGCCGCCGTAGGCCGCCAGCCAGCTGGCCCGCTGCATCACCGTCATGGCGGCGGCATCGGCAGGACGGGCCAGGCGCAGGCTTATGCCTTGCACTGGGGCACCAGACCTGAGGCTCTCGCCTGTTGATACAGGGGCAGCACTTCGGCTTGCTGGGCCTGCAGATTGGCGATCCGGCTCTGATCGCTTGGGTGGGTGGAGAGCAGCTGGGGCGGCGCCTTGCCGCCGGCGGCGGCGCTCATGTTCTGCCACAGGGGAATGGCCTGCGCCGGATCGAAGCCGGCACGGGCCATCAGCTCCAGACCCAGCCTGTCGGCCTCGCTCTCCTGGGTTCTGCCATAGGGCAGAGCTATCCCCACCTGAACCCCCAGCCCCAGGGCAGCCATGGTGGCCGCGCCCCCGAGGCTGTCACTGCTGCCGATGGCGGCGTCGGCCACCGCGAGGCCGATGCCGGTCAGCTGATCCCGGGAGAGCCGCTCGTTGGAGTGCTGTGCCAGCACGTGGGTCAGCTCATGACCGATGACGGTGGCGAGCTGATCCTGATTCTTGGCGACTTTCAGCAAGCCGCTGTAGACCCCGATCTTGCCGCCGGGCAGGGCGAAGGCGTTGACCTCCTTGGAATCGAACACCACCACCTCCCAGCTGGTGATGCCATAGCTGGCGGGGACCTGGGCGGTCACCGCCTTGGCCACGCAGGCCACATAGGCATTCATCCTGGCATCCTTGCTCACCTTCTCCTGCTGCTTCATCTGCGCAAAGGAGTCGGCCCCCAGCTGGTTCATCTGCTGGGGGGAGAAGAGCAGCATCTGGTTGCGGCCCGTCGGTGACTGGGCACAACCGGCCAGCAAGGCGCCGCACAGGGCCGACAGGATGAATTGGGAGAGAGAGGAGGCGCGCATGAGAAAGTCCTTTACCATGAAATTGCCCTATTCTCGGAAATGCCGCCGTCCGGCGCAAGCCAGGCGCTGCGCCCTGCGACCAAAAAGATCCCAGGGCGCACCAATGAAAACGAGCCCGCTTGGGGCTCGTTTTTTTCTGAAGGAGACGGGGGATTACATGATGCCCAGCTTCTTCAGGTCGGCCTGCACTACCTTGGCCGGCACAGGTACATAGCCGTCCTTGGCAACGATGTTCTGGCCCGCCTTGGAGAGCATCATCTTCACGAACTCCTGCTCCATGGGGGAGAGCGGCTTGTTCGGATGCTTGTTCACGTAGACGTACAGGAAGCGGGAGAGCGGGTACTTGCCGGTGATGGCGTTGTCCGAGGTCGCTTCGATGAAGGTCTTGCCATCCTTGGAGAGCGGCACGGCACGCACGCCTGAGGTGACGTAGCCGATGCCGGAGTAGCCGATGCCGTTCAGGGAGGAGGAGACGGACTGCACCACGGAGGCGGAACCCGGCTGCTCGTTCACGCCGCTCTTGAAGTCACCGTTGCACAGGGCGTGTTCCTTGAAGTAACCGTAGGTACCGGACACAGAGTTGCGACCGAACAGTTGCAGATCCTTGCCGGACCAGCTGCCATCCAGACCCAGATCGGACCACTTGGTGGCGGCCTTGGCTTCGCCGCACTTCAGGGTGCTGGAGAAGATGGAGTCGATTTGCGACATGGTCAGCCCCTTGATGGGGTTGTCCTTGTTGACGAACACGGCCAGGGCGTCGACCGCGACGCGGATGGCGGTCGGCTTGTAGCCGTAGCGCTTCTCGAAGGCCTCCTCTTCACCGGCCTTCATGGCGCGGCTCATGGGGCCAAACTGGGCGACGCCTTCGGTCAGGGCAGTGGGCGCGGTAGAGGAACCGGCGGCCTGGATCTGCACGTTGACGTTGGGGTACATGCGCTTAAATTCTTCGGCCCACAGGGTCATCATGTTGGCCAGGGTGTCCGAGCCGACAGAGGACAGGTTGCCCGAGATGCCGCTGGTCGGTGCATATTCCGACAGGTCTTTATCCACACCGGCAGCCAGGGCGCTGACAGAAAACAGGGTTGCTGCGGTGAATCCGATGACACCAGCCAGTTTGTTGAGTTTCATCCAATCTCTCCAAGTCCAAGGTTGCAGAAGGCAATCGTCAGCATGACGTTGATACGTGGTTCAAACCCGATCACCCTCTCCAAAGTTACAGAAGGTCCGTTCTTGAAACGGCGCCAGTATCTGACCTGGCAGTGACAAATTTATGGATTTAATGTGACACTTTGATGACATGACCAGGGAATTGCCCACAAGCAAGGAGGGCTGCAGACGCAGCCCTCCTTTCGTTCTAACTCATTGCCGGAAAAGACTATTTAACCACCACCATCCGGGCGGGGATGAGGAAGCTGAAGCGGCTGCCCGCCCCGACCCGGCTCTCTATCTCGAGCTGGGCATCGTGATGGCTCAGGGCATGCTTGACGATGGCAAGGCCAAGCCCGGAGCCCCCGGTGTGGCGGGAGCGGGCCTTGTCGACCCGGTAGAAGCGCTCGGTGAGACGCGCCAGGTGCTCGGGTGCAATCCCCTCCCCCTCGTCCTGCACCACGAACAGCGCCATGGCTCCCTGCTGGCGCCACTCCACGGTGATCTTGCGCCCCGCCGGGGTGTAGTGGATGGCGTTGTAGACCAGGTTGGAGACGGCGCTGCGCAGCTGATCCTGATCCCCGCGCACGAAGAGGTTCGACTGCACGTTGAACACGATCTGGTGCCCCCGCTCGCCGGAGAGCGCCCGCGCCTCCTGCTCCAGCAGCCCCAGCATGGCGGGCATGTCCACCAGATGGGAGAGATCCACCGTGGGGGCGGCCTCGATGCGCGACAGGGTGAGCAACTGGTTGACCAGGTTGTCCATGCGGATGGTCTGCTCCATCATCACCCTGTGGGCCTTGGCCCACATGGCGGGAGGGGGCGGCTCCTCGGTCATCTCCAGATAGCCCTTGAGCACGGTGAGCGGGGTGCGCAGCTCGTGGGAGACGTTGGAGACGAAGTGCTTGCGGGTCTTCTCCAGGCTGCGCAGCCGGGTCACGTCACGCACCACCAGCATGGCCTGATCCTCGGCGTAGGGCATGATGCGAAATTCGAGGAACTTCTCCTCGTTGATGGGGGACGCCATCTCGAACGGCTCGTCATACTGCCCCTTGCCGAGGTAGGCGACGAAGGCGGGATGGCGGATGAGGTTGCCGATGTGCTGGCCGGCGTCCTCCGGCCATCGAAAACCGAGCAGCTGCTCCGCCAGCCGGTTGCACCAGAGGATGCTGCCGTCGGTGCGAAACACCACGGCCGCGTCGGGCAGCGCCTCGGCCCCTTCCCTAAAGCGGCGGATGAGCCCCGCCAGCTCGCGCCGCCGTGCCCGGTGGCGCTGCTGCAGCTTGTAGATGCCGTTGAAGATGTATTCCCAGCTGCCGCTGCCGTGGGGGGGGACCAGGCTGCGATCGTGCCACAGCCAGTCCGACAGCCGCTTCTGGAAGCGGTAGTGCCAGCCCAGGTGCAGCACGGTCGCCACCAGCAGACAGAGCGCGAGATAATCGATTAACCAACCTACCAAGACGAAAGGGGCGTAGAAGAACGCCATTCGCCACAACTGTCGCCGCCAGGCGTAAGGTTGCAACATTCAGGTCTCCTAGAGACGGCAAAGAGCGAGGATCAGCCGGCGGGCGTGGCCGGCATGGAGTCCCTAGAGACGGGTCGAGAAGCGGTAACCGGCTCCGCGCACCGTCTGGATCAGCCTGTCGTGCCCCGTCTCCTCGATGGCCTTGCGCAGGCGGCGGATGTGGACGTCCACCGTCCTGTCCTCCACGTACACATTGGTACCCCAGACGTTGTTGAGCAGTTGTTCACGGCTGTAGACCCGCTCGGGATGGGTCATGAAGAAATGTAGCAGCTTGAATTCGGTCGGCCCCATGTCGAGCGCCTTCTCCTCGGCGCTGACCCGGTGGGAAACCGGATCCAGCTTGAGCCCCTGCACCTCGATCACCTCGTCCACCGAGGTGGGGGAGACCCGGCGCATCACCGCATGCAGGCGGGCGGTCAGCTCCTTGGGGGAGAAGGGCTTGGTGATGTAGTCGTCGGCCCCCGCCTCCAGCCCGCGCACCTTGTCCTCTTCCTCGCCGCGGGCGGTCAGCATCACCACCGGGATCTGGCGGGTCACCTCATCCTGCTTGAGCTGCTTGATGAACTGGATGCCGCTGCCGCCCGGCATCATCCAGTCCAGCACGATGAGTTCGGGGTAGGGTTCGCGCACCTTCGCCAGTCCGTCGGCGTAATCTTCAGCTTCAATCGTCTCATATCCCTTCTGCTCGAGCACGAAGCAGAGCATTTCGCGGATCGGTGCCTCGTCCTCGACCACCAGAATTCGCTTAGCCATATCCCTTCTCTCTCCTCTGTGAAGATGGGTGCGCCAATTATTAGAACTTTCTGTGACACTTTTATGACTTTATGACGGGCGGGATGATAAACGTTTTCAGATTCAGTTGGCAGCAGTGCGTTGCAGCAGGTCCCAGCGGTTGCCGCTGATGTCCTCGAACACCACCACGGTGCCGTAAGGCTCGTACCTGGGTTCTTCACAGAAATGGACGCCGTACTCCCGCATGCGTTCGTAGTCCCCCCAGAAGTCGTCGGTCTCGAGGAAGAGGAAGACCCGGCCGCCTCCCTGCCGGCCGATGGCGGCCCGCTGCTCCTCGCTGGCAGCCTGGGCCAGCAGCAGGGCCGAGCCGCAGGCGCCCCCGGGGGCGACCCGCACCCAGCGCTTGCCCGGTTTGCCCGGCTCCTTGAGGGGGGTGTCCTCCAGCAGTTCGAACCCCAACCCCCGGGTGAAGAAGGTGATGGCCTGGTCGTAGTCGGCCACCAGCAGGGTCAGAGCGCCGATATGTTGTGCCATGGGAATGCCTCCAGAGATGAATGGACGGGGCGCATCATAGCGGGGGCGCCGCCCGGGCTCCAGCCATCCCGAACCGGCTCATCCCCTCTCGACCCGGTTGCGGCCCCGCTTCTTGGCCTGATAGAGCGCCTCGTCTGCCCGCTTGAGAACGTGTTCCAGCGGCTCGCCGCGCCGCTCGGCCACCCCGAACGACGCCGTGATGGCCAGCCCCTCCGGCCACTGGGCATAGGCCTCCAGCGCCCCCCGCAGCCGCTCGGCCAGGGCGGCGGCCCTGGCCTCTTCGTAATGGAGGCAGACCAGCACAAACTCCTCCCCTCCCCAGCGAACCAGGCGGCAAAGGGAGTCACAGTGGCGCAACAGCTCGCTCACCATGTGCTTGAGCACCTCGTCCCCCATGGGGTGGCCGTGGCCGTCGTTGACCCGCTTGAAGTGATCGATGTCGATATAGATGAAGGAGAGTGGCATCTCGCCGAGCTCGCTCAAGAGCTTCTCGCCGCCGAGCCGGTTGAGGGCCCCGGTGAGCGGATCGTAGCGGGCCTCCTCCTCGGTGCGGCGATGCTGCTCGCACAGGCTCTCGCTCAGGGCCTCCGCCGCCAGGCGCGCCTCGCGGGCCTTGCGCAGCTTGTCCCCGAACAGCAGATTCTGGATCAGAAACAGCAGGATCCCGTACGCCAGCCAGCTCAGCAGCAGGCCGCGGTAAAAGTCCCCCGGGCGCACCCAGCGACCATAAAACTCCAGCCGGTCCAGCCGCAGCTGGTAATTCCCCGGCTGCATCTTGTCATCTGAGGCGATCTCGATGGCATAGACATGGTGCAGATCCGGCCCCTGCTGGGCCAGCGGAATATTGTACTGCTGCACCCACCAGGAGCTGGGCGCAAACACGTTCAGAGGCACATCCTGCTCGCTGCCAAAATCATCAGAGGTAAAGAGCACCTCGTTGAACTTGTGGGAGCTCTCATCCGCCGGCGTCGAGTAGGCGGGGTCATAGTTGCGCAGATAAAGGCGCCAGGCCTGCTCTCCCTGCCCTTTGGCATCCAGCTTCACCCGCACCCCAGTGAACCGGGAGAGATCCAGCCCCTGCTCGGGGTCGGTCAGCGTCAGGATCAGCTCGCAAAAGGGGTACTCATACTGGCGGCGCAGGGTGCAGTCGATGGCGGGCCGGCCAGCGCCCTCGCTCAGGGTCGCGACCGAGGAGCCGTCATGGACCCTGTCATCCTGCGCGCGGACGGCTATCCCGGCCTGGCTCAGGATATCGACCCGTCGCTCGGGACCGAATTCAAATATCACCATGGCCAGCAGGCTCGCCGCCAGCAGGCACCAGAACAACAGCGTCGTCATGCGGGAATAGGAAGGGATCATCGACATCACACCTGAAAAGGGGCTTTAACCCTACACCTTGTGGCTCCGGACCGCGCTGATCCAGATCCAAGGTTGTGACACGCGCCGGGCGCAGGCCGGTGCCGGCTCAGCCGACACGCACCGGGCTGGCGACCACCGGCATGAAAACGGAGATCGTCTGTCCAGAGCCGGGGGAGAGACGGGCCGCCCCGTCAGTCATGATCTTGGTCATTGCGCACTCCATGCGATGGAAAAATAAAGAGAAAAGGTCCTTCCATCGGCAGTCTACACAAGCGCAGGGCGTCGCAACACCCTTCACCCCTCCTTTCGCAGTGCCCGGTAGAGGGTGGTACGGCTGATGCCGAGCCGGCGCGCCGCCTCGCTCACGTTGCCGCCGCACTCGGCCAGGGTCTGCTGCACCCGCTGCCGGTTCTGCTGGCGCAGGGTGATGGCCCCATGGGATGGGACCTGCACGCCCGCCGCCTCCGGCAGATGCAGGTGAGCAGGCTCAATCCAGCCCTGACCCTCCGCCAGCACGCAGGCCACCTCCAGCGCCTGCTTGAGCTGGCGCACGTTGCCGGGCAGCGGGTGAGCCAGCAACTGTCCCTCGGCCTCATCGGTCAGGCGCAGGGCGGGATCCATCTCGGCGAGCAGGCGCGAGATCAGCGCCTGCCGCTCGCGCGCCGGCCAGGCCCGCAGCGGCGCCAGTTGCTGGCGCCAGCCGCAGATCCGGTAGTAGAGATCTTCCCTGAACGTCCCGGCCGCCACCATGGCCGCCAGATCCCGATGACTGGCGCTGACCAGCCAGAAATCCACCGCTTCGGGCTTGTGGCTGCCAACCGGAGTGACGGCGCGCTCCTGCAGCACCCGCAGCAACCGGGTCTGGGCCAGGAGCGGCAGCTCGCCGATCTCGTCCAGCATCAGGATGCCGCCGTGGGCGGCACGCAGATAACCCTGGCTACCCTGGCTGCGGGCGCCGCTGAAGGCCCCGCCGACGTAGCCGAACAGCTCGGCCTCCACCAGCTCCGCCGGCAGGGCGCCGCAGTTGACGCACACCAGGGGGCTCTCCCGACGGCTCGACTGGGCGTGCAGGGCGCGCACCAGATGTTCCTTGCCGCTGCCGGTCTCCCCCTCGATAAGCAATGAGATGCCCCGCTCCAGCATCTTGAGAGGGACTCCGGCGGTGGCGGGCGGTGCGGCCGGCAGGGACGGGAGCGTCGTCGGCTCGGGCACCAGCCGCAGGCCGCGGTGATCCCGCAGCAGCTGAGGGCCGTCGAAAGGGTGCTGGCCGAGCCAGAGCCGACCGGCCCGGTTGGCGCCGAGCAGCTCGCCCCCCTCCCCCAGCAGCAGACGGGCGGACCAGAGGCTCTGGGGATCGAGATCCACCAGCCAGCCCGGCTGGCGGGCCAGCAGGGCGTTTTCCAGGGTCATGGCCAGCAGTCGCACCGTGCCCAGCATATCGCCGCCGTGGTGGGCCGCATCGGTGGAGATGTCGAGCACGCCGAGCAGTTGCCCGTCCGGCCCGAGCAATGGGCAGGCGCTGCAACTGAGAAAGCTGTGCTGGGCGAAGAAGTGCTGCGCCCCCAGCACCTGCACCTCGCTCTGCTCGGCCAGCGCGGTACCGATGGCGTTGGTGCCCTTGCTCGCCTCCCCCCAGCGGGCGCCGCTGCGCAAGAAGATCCGCTCGGCGTGGCGGGCGAAGCCGTCGTCACCGCTCACCGCCAGGATGGCCCCCTCGGCGTCGCACAGCAACAACCGGCAGGGCCTGCCCGCCAGCAGCTGGGCAAAGAGCGGCAGCACGAAGTGCTGGAAGCAGGTGATAAGGGTTCTGTGCTGCTCCTGACGGGCCGACAGCTCCCCCTGGGGCAGCAGGTCCAGCTCGGCGCTCTGCTGGCGGCTGAGCCCCTGGTGCAGGCAGCGCTCCCAGGAGCGCTGGATTGGGCTCGGGCTGGATTGGGGAAGTTCGCTCATCATGCCTCCTGTTCACAAAGGGCACAGTGTCGCGGCCACTGTCCAGAAACGGCACAGCCTCGTCGCCACGACCGGGATCACTGGTTAATCAAGATACGCCGCCGCACCCCATTTGATAACGTTTTTGTAACTTTTCATCTACTGGTCAGCTCCTCTGGCACGTCCCTTGCGATACCCAACGCAACCGGACTGCCCGCCAGCCCGGTCAGGACCACACACACATAAGGATGATGAGATGATTTATACCGCTCCCGGTCAGGCAGGTGCCCTGGTCAGCTTCAAGTCCCGTTACGACAACTTCATCGGTGGCGACTGGGTGGCGCCGTGCGCCGGCCGCTACTTTGAAAACATCTCGCCGGTGGACGGCAAGGTGTTCTGCGAGGTGGCCCGCTCCGACGCCGCCGACATCGAGCTGGCGCTGGACGCCGCCCACAAGGCGTTCGCCAGCTGGAGCAAGACCAGCGTCACCGAGCGCAGCAACCTGCTGCTGCGCATCGCCGATCGCATCGAGCAGAACATCGAGCGGCTCGCCGTCGCCGAGACCTGGGAGAACGGCAAGGCGGTGCGCGAGACCCTGGCCGCCGACCTTCCGCTGGTGGTGGATCACTTCCGCTACTTCGCCGGCTGCATCCGTGCCCAGGAGGGCTCCGCCGCCGAGCTGGATCAGAACACCGTCAGCTACCACTTCAAGGAGCCCATCGGCGTGGTCGGCCAGATCATCCCGTGGAACTTCCCGCTGCTGATGGCGGCCTGGAAGCTGGCCCCTGTGCTGGCGGCCGGCTGCTGCAGCGTGCTCAAGCCCGCCGAGCAGACCCCGGTCACCATCATGCTGATGATGGATCTCATCAAGGACATCCTGCCTCCCGGCGTGGTCAACGTGGTCAACGGCTTCGGCGCCGAGGCGGGCCAGGCGCTGGCCACCAGCAACCGGATCCAGAAGCTCGCCTTCACCGGCTCCACCGAGGTAGGCGCCCATATCCTGCGCTGCGCTGCCGACAAGCTGATCCCCTCCACCGTGGAGCTGGGGGGCAAGTCCCCCAACATCTACTTCGCCGACGTGATGCAGCACGAGAGCAGCTACATCGACAAGGCGGTGGAAGGGATGCTGATGACCTTCTTCAACCAGGGCGAGGTGTGCACCTGCCCCTCCCGCGCCCTGGTGCAGGCCAGCATCTATGACGACTTCATGGACAGGGTGCTGGCCCGCGCCCGCACAATCGTGCAGGGCAACCCCCTCGACACCGCCACCCAGGTCGGTGCGCAGGCGTCGCGCGAGCAGTTCGACAAGATCCTGAGCTACATGGAAATAGGCCGCGGCGAAGGGGCCAAGATGCTGATCGGCGGCGGCCCGGCCAAGGTGAGCGGACTGGAGGGGGGCTTCTACATCCAGCCCACCATCTTCCACGGCCAGAACAAGATGCGGGTGTTCCAGGAGGAGATCTTCGGGCCGGCGCTCGGGGTCACCACCTTCAAGGACGAGGCGGATGCCCTGGCGATTGCCAACGACACCCAGTACGGGCTGGGGGCGGGCCTCTGGACCCGCGACAGCAACCTGGCCTGGCGCATGGGGCGCGGCATCCAGGCCGGCCGGGTCTGGGTCAACTGCTACCACGCCTACCCGGCCCACGCGGCCTTCGGCGGCTACAAGAAGTCAGGGATCGGTCGCGAGACCCACAAGATGATGCTGGACCACTACCAGAACACCAAGAACCTGCTGGTGAGCCACGACATCAACCCGCTCGGCTTCTTCTAAGCTCATCCCGTGATCCACAAAGGCGCCTGCGGGCGCCCTTTTCATTGCTGGTGCGGTCGCGGTCAGAGTTGTGCCTGCCCGGCGCCGATCCCCAGCTGTTGGCGATAGCGCTGGGGGGCGCAGCCCTGCTCACGCTGGAACATGGCGATGAAAGCCGAGGTGGAGGCGTAACCGAGGCGCCAGGCTATCTCCTGCACCGGCATCTCGCCCCGCAGCCAGTCCAGTGCCTTCACCAGCCGCAGCCGGGTGCGCCACTGCCCCAGGCTCATGCCGAGCTCCTTCTGGCAGCGCCGCGCCAGGGTGCGCTCGGTGCTGTGCAACACCTTGGCCCACTGGGCCAGGGTGCGGTTGTCCTCCGGCGCCGCCTGCAGCGCCGCCAGCAGGGGGGCGAGCAGGCGATCCCGGCTCTGGGGCAGGTAGCTCGGCTGGCAGCGGGTGCGAGCCAGCTTCTCGATGAAGAGCGCCCCCTGGCGCGCGTCCCACTCATCCTCCATGTGACCGACCCGGCGCTGGGTAAAATCCTCCAGCAGGGCCCGCAGCAAGGGGGTCAGGGCCAGCAGCTGGGGTTCCCTTGGCAGGCGCGGGGCCAGTTCGTGGCTCACGTAGATGGAGGTGTAATCCAGGGTCTGCTCGTTGAAGGCGGTGTGGGGCAGGTCAGCCGGCACCCAGATGAGGTAGTCCGGAGGCGCTACCAGCCGCTCTCCCCCGACCTCCACCACCATGACCCCCAGGCTGATGAGGCTGAGCTGGCCCCAGGGGTGGGCGTGCTCGGCGCAGGCGTTGCCCCCCTGGATCTGGCTGTAGCGAAAGTAGAGGGGGTTGGGGTCGGCCAGCAGGCGATCCTGCTCGGCCAGGGTGAGGCTGCCCATGCAGATTGTCCCAAAGCGGTTATGACATGTCTTATTTACGCTACTTACCTCGTTCAAGACAAGGCTAGACTCTCCCCATCGTACCAAGGAGTGCCTATGCCCTTTCTCTTCCCCCTTCTCGCCATCCTGATCTGGGCCGCCAATACCGTGGTCTCCAAGGCCGCCGCCGGCGTGCTGGATCCCGCCGCCATCTCGTTTTATCGCTGGGAGATCGCCGCCCTGGCGCTGACCCCCTTCTGTCTGCCGCAGCTGTGGCGCCGCCGGGCCGACATCCGCCCCTGGCTCGGCAAGCTGCTGGTGCTCTCCCTGCTCGGCATGGTGCTCTACCAGTGCCTCGCCTACTACGCCGCCCACAGCACCTCGGCCACCAACATGGGGGTCATCGGCTCCCTGCTGCCCCTGCTCACCCTGCTCATCGGGGCCTGCTGCTTCGGCCAGAGGCCGGGCAAGCAGGCGCTGCTCGGCATGAGCCTCTCCCTGTTCGGGGTGCTCTGGCTGCTGGGTCAGGGGGATCCCCTGGCGCTGCTGCACAGCGGCATCAACCCGGGCGATGGCATGATGCTGCTGGGGGCGGCCAGCTATGCCCTCTATGGCCTCTTGATCCGCCGCTGGCAGCTGCCGTTCGGCCCCTGGCTCAACCTCTACCTGCAGATCCTGCTGGCGGTGCTGCTGCTGATCCCGGTGGCCCTCTCTGCCGACTCCCTGGCCATTCCCGCCCAGGGCTGGAGCATGGTGCTGTTCGCCGGCCTCGCCTCCTCCATCTTCGCCGCCTACTGCTGGATGCGCGGCCTCGCCACCCTGGGGGCGGAGCGCACTTCGGTCTTCATGAACCTGATGCCCCTGTGCACGGCCCTCATCGCCGTCATCACCCTGGGGGAGCCCATCCACGGCTATCACCTGCTGGGGGGCGGCCTCATCCTGACCGGGGTCATGCTCTCCCAGCTCAAGCCGCGAACCCGCCGCCCCCTGCTGGAAGGGGCATAGCCGGCGCCACACACGCAAAAAGGGAGCCCAGGCTCCCTTTGTCGTTTTCCCGCCCCGGTGGTGCCCCTCAACGGGGCGAGCTGACCACCCCACGGCGAGCGGAGTGCGAAGCGCTCATGCGTTCACCCCCTTCATCCCCTCAGGGGTGTAGCGCTCCCCCGCCACCGGCAAGGTCCGGATGACCTGACCCAGGGCCCCGAGCTCCGCAGGCGTGAGGCGTACCGACAGGGCGCCGAGGTTATCCTCCAGATGGGTCAGGCGCCGGGTACCGGGGATGGGCACAATGTCCTCCCCCTGCGCCAGCAGCCAGGCCAGGGCTACCTGCGCCGCCGAGCATCCCTTCTGCCGGGCCAGGGCTATGACCGCCTGCACCAGGGTGCGGTTGGTGGCGAGGTTGTCCCCCTGAAAACGCGGCAGACTGGCCCGAAAATCCCCCTCCTCGAACACCGCCTCCTGCTGGTAGCGCCCGGTCAGAAAACCGCGCCCCAGGGGGGAGTAGGCCACGAGACCTATCCCCAGCTCGCGGCAGGCGGGCAGCACCGCCGTCTCCACCTCCCGGGTCCAGAGGGAATATTCCGTCTGCACCGCGGCCACCGGGTGCACGGCATGGGCGCGCCTCAGGGTAGCCTCGCTCACCTCGCACAGGCCGATGCGGGCTATCTTGCCCTCCTGCACCAGCTGCGCCAGCCCGGCCATGGTCTCCTCGACGGGATGGGCCGGATCGAGACGGTGCACATAGTAGAGATCGATCTGCTCGATGCCGAGGCGGCGCAGGGAACCCTCGCAGCTCTGGCGCGCATAGCGGGCGCTGTTGTCCAGGGTGCGCCTGTACTCCCCGGGCTGGCGCACTATGCCAAACTTGGTGGCCACCTTCACCTCCCCCCGCCGGGTCGCGAGAAAGCGCCCGATCAGCGCCTCGTTGTGATGGGGGCCGTACATGTCGGCGGTGTCGAGCAGGTCGATGCCCCGCTCCACCGCCTCCGCCAGCACCCGCAGGGACTGTTCGTCGTCCCTCGGCCCGTAGAATTCGCTCATCCCCATGCAGCCCAGCCCCAGGGCGGAGACATGCAGGCTGGTACCCAGAGTTCGTCGTTGCATCGTGTGTTCTCCCTGACAAGTTGCAGGGCAGTATGGTCTTCCGAAAATGAATGAGATATAGAGATAACTGGTAACCTATTTTCCGATGATGGAAAGCCTATGCACGACACCCTGCTCTGGGACGACGCCCGCGTCTTCCTGGCCATCGCCCGCAGCGGCACCCTGAGCGGTGCCGCCCACACCCTTCGCATGGGGGTGGCCACCGTCTCCCGGCGCCTGGACAGGCTGGAGGCGGCCCTCGGCCTGCCCCTGTTCAGCCACCACCAGCAGGGCTATCGCCTGACCGACGACGGTGAGGCCCTGCTGGAGCGGGCCGAGGCGCTGGAACATGCGGGGCTGGCCTTTGGCGAGGCGGGGCAGTTGCAGGGACAGGTGGCCGGCACCGTGCGCCTCGCCACCGCCGAGAACCTGGCCAATCCCCTCATCATCCCCTCCCTGCCGACGCTCTTTGCCCAGCACCCCGAGCTGAGGGTGGAGCTGGTCACCGGGGTGCAGACGGTGAACCTGCACAGGCGCGATGCCGATCTCGCGGTGCGCATGGTCAAGCCCGACGCCGGCAACCTCACTATCCGGCGCCTGGGGACCCTGGGGTTCGGTCTCTACGGAAGCGGCACCTACCTGGATGCCCGCAGCCCCGGGGGGGATGCCGCCAGCTTCGATCGGGATGACTTCATCGGCTGGAACGAAACCCAGAGCCACCTGCCCGCCGCCAGATGGATGACCCGCATGCTGCGCGGCCGCCCCTGCCGGGTGGAGACAGGCACCCTGGCGGCACAACACGCCGCCGCCAAAGCCGGCCTCGGGCTCGCGGTGCTGCCCCACTTTCTCGCCCACCAGACGGATCTGGTCTGCCTCCTGCCGGAGCTCGGGGTGGATCAGCCCATCTGGCTGGTGATCCACAGCGATCTCGCCCACTCCCGGCGGGTGCGGGCCGTGGCGGATCACCTCATCGCCCTGTTCGAGCGCGCCCGCACCGTCCTGCACCCCTTCTCGGGTGATCCCAGATAGAGCGGGCCAGACGACATAAAAAACAGGGCAAGGACCGGACAGCAGAAAGGGAACCCCTGGCTCCCTTTCTGTCTGCGCTGCGAGTCTGCGCTGCCCGTCTGAACGGCCAGCCACCGGCGCCGGGTCAGTGCTCCCGCCGCCAGTGGTAGCGGCGCTCCGGGCGGCCGCGCTGGCCGTAGTTGAGCTCCACGTCCAGCTTGTCTTCGGACTCCAGAAACTCCAGGTAGCGGCGCGCCGTGGTGCGGCTCAGGGAGAGACGCAGCGCCACCGTGTCGGTGGAGAAGGTGGTATCCGGCTCGCCGGCCAGCAGTTCCAGCACCTGGCGCAGGGTGATGGCGTCGATCCCCTTGGGGGTCTCGCGTACCTCCCGCGGCTGCCCCCGCCCCTTGCCCAGCAGCCGATCGAGATCGCTCTGGGCCAGCGAACCGCGCTCGCACAGGCGGCGGTGCAGGACGAGGACCTCGTCCAGGCTCTGCTGGATGCGGGACAGCCGCAGGGGCTTGATGATGTAGTCCTGCACCCCCAAGTTCAGGGCCTGCTGTATGGTCTCCACGTCGCAGGAGGCGGTGACCATGATCACGAATACCTCCCGGTTGTGGCTGCGCAGCCGGCTGACCCACTCCAGCCCCGAGCCGTCGGGCAGGGAGATGTCCACCAGCAGCAGCTGGGGCTCGGTGGCACGCAGCATGTGATCGGCCTCGGCCAGGCTCCCGGCCCGCCCCGGCAAGGCATACCCCGGGGTCGAGGCGATCAGCTCCGCCAACATGGCGCCTATCCGCTCGTCATCCTCGATAATCAGCGTGAAAATTGGCTTCATGACTTACACCAATTGGTTTTTATTCAAATAGATACCGAACAGTGTCGTCTGCTCGGTGGTGCGCCGCCATTCTATCACACCCCCGCGGCGGGCCACGGTCTTCTGGACCAGGAAGAGGCCCACCCCGTGATCGCCGGTCTGGCGGCTCACCCCATAGTCGAACAGATGATCCGCCAGCGCCTCGTCCACCCCCTCGCCGCTGTCCTCCACCTCGATCACCAGCCGCCGGCCAAGGTCATCCAGGGAGAGCAGCACCCGGGGCGCGGTGTGCTCGCGGTTCCCCCAGGCGGCGCGCAGGCCGTTGTCCAGCAGGTTGCCGATGCAGGTGATGAGATCTGCCGACACCTCCGCCGGGTACTCCCCGAGGGACGAGCCGGTGTCCAGCACCAGCTCCACCCCCAGCTCCCGCGCCCGGCTGAACTTGCCGAGGATGAGCCCGGCCACCGGCTTGTTCTCGATGGCCCGCAGCACCCCTTGCAGCATGGTCTGGCAGGCCTCGTTCTCCTGCTGGATCAGCTCCACCGCCTCCTCCACGTGACCGAGCTGCAGCAGGCCGGAAAGGCTGCCGAGCTTGTTGGCGAACTCGTGGGTCTGGATGCGCAGCATCTCGGCGTACTGGCGCAGGTGGGTCACCTGCATGCCGAGGCTGCCGGTGCCGTCCGGCCGGCTGAAGATCAGCATGCGGCCGGGCTCGCGGCCGCCGAGCTCCTGCCAGTGACCGACGAAGTCCTCCCCCTGCACGGTGAAGCGTACCCTGCCCTCCTGGGTCAGGATCGGCAGCAGCGCGGGGGCCAGCTGTGCCAGGGAGTGACCCAGCAGGGCGTGGCGACCGGTGCCGGGCAGCCGCAGCTGGTAGAAGGCGGCGCTGTTGAGCATGGTGATCCCGTGCTGGCTGTCGAGGGCCACTATCCCCTCAGAGATCCCCTCCAGCACCAGATCCTGCCGGGCGAAGCGGTTGGCGATGGTCTCAGGCTCCAGATCCAGCAGGGTGCGTTTCAGCCGGTGCTGCAGCCAGAGCGCCAGCAGCAGGCCGCAGCCCAGCACGGCGCCGATGGCACCGAGGAGCAGGGCGATGCGATCCAGGTAGATGCCCTCCACCGTCCGCATCAGATACCCCACCACCACCACGCCGATGGCGCTTCCGTCCGCCCCGATCACCGGGGAGAAGCAGCGGATGGCGGGGCCCAGGGTGCCCACGTCCCGGGAGCAGTAGCTCCGGCGCTCGTGGATCGCCGGCCAGATGTCCTCCCCCCGGAAGGTCTGGCCCACCAGCTCGGGCGAGGGGTGGCTCAGGCGCCGGGCGTGCTCGTCGGTCACCACCATGTAGGCGGCGTCGGTGCGCTTGCAGATCCCCTGCACATAGTCCCTAAGGCCGGGATCGCTGCCCAGTTGCAGGGCCTGCACCACCCGGTTGTCCGCCGCTAGCACCCGCGCCAGATCGCTCCCCTTCTCCTCCAGGTTGCTCTCCAGCAGGTGGCGGATGAAGAGGGCGAGCAGTCCCCCCAGGATCAGGATCAGCAGCAGCGACAGGCCGAGGGAGAGGGTGACCAGCTGGTGGCGCAGTTTCATCTTGTTACCTTGCAACGTCAGGAGAAGGCCCGGGGTGCGGACACAGCCTGGCGGGAGCAATGACCAGGGCCGGCGCCGGGCATGGCGTCACTCTAGCGCCCCGGTGCGCCACTGTCGGTTAGCTGGCCCGCAAAGCCATATAAAAACTTAAACACCACGGCAGCCCCGAATCTGAACGTGACCTGCATCACACTATTTACTTAGCCTGCGAAACAATTATAATGCTTCGCAAGCTAACTAAATGAGGAGCCCATCATGGGAAAGGATCTGGAGATGTTGCGCGAGCTCTCCCTCGCCGAGCAGCTGGGGCGACTGCACCGGCTGTGGCGCACCGTGGCCGACCTCGAGCTGGCACCCCTGGGGCTCACCCATCCCCGCTGGACCGCCCTGTGGAAACTCAGCCGGCTCGGTGGCCATCTCAGCCAGAAGACCCTGGCCGAGGCGCTGGAGATAGAGCTGCCCTCCCTGATGCGCACCCTGGGCCAGCTGGAGGAGCAGGGTCTGGTGGAACGCCACTGCTGCAGCCAGGACAAGCGGGCCCGCATCGTCACCCTGACCCCGGCCGGCAAGGCGCTGCTCGATCAGATCGAGGATCGCATCATGGAGGTACGCCGTGAGCTGCTCGTCGGCATCAGCCAGCAGGAGCTGGCCCAGTTTGAAGACATTGTGCACCGCATCTCCACCAACGCCCTCGGCAAGATAGCCGCACAGCACGAAGAGAGAGAATGAGATGACTCCGGATCAACAATTCAAGCGCTGGATAAAGTGGGCCATCGCCTGCTTCACCCTGGTGTTTGGCTACTTTCTGCTGGCCGACATCAAGATGCCCCTGACGCCCCAGGCCATGGCGACCCGGGTCGTCACCCGGATGGCGCCCCAGGTCAGCGGCAAGGTGACCGAGGTCGCCGTGACCAACAACCAGCACGTCAGACAGGGGGACCTGCTGTTCGCCCTCGACCCCGTCCCCTTCGAACTCGCGGTCGAGCAGGCCAGGCTGGCCCTGGATCAGGCCGAGCAGCAGAACCGCCAGCTGGACGCGACCCTGACCGCCTATGAGGCGGAGTACAGCTCACTGCGGACCCAGGCCGACCAGAAGCAGCGGGAAGCGGCCCGCATCGACGCCCTCTATCGCCGTCACATGGTGTCGGAGCAGCAGAAGGACGACGCCGACAGCGCCGCCCGCACCGCCCGGGCCAACCTGCTCGGCAGCCAGGCCCGGGTAGAGCAGGCTCGCGTCAGCCGGGGGCTGCCCGGCGACGACAACCTGCTGCTGCGCCAGGCCCGCAACCGCCTCGCCCAGACCGAGCTCAACCTCGCCTACAGCCGGGTCCATGCAAGCCAGGACGGCATCATCACCAACCTGCAGCTCAAGCCGGGCAGCGTGGCCAACGCGGGCTCCCCCCTGCTGGCCCTGGTCTCGGAGCAGGTGGACGTGATCGCCGATTTTCGCGAGAAGAGCCTGCGCCACGTCAGCCCGGGCAGCCAGGCCCTCGTCGCCTTCGACGGCGAGCCAGGCCGCCTCTATCCGGCCCATGTCGCCAGCCTGGACGCCGGGGTCAGCGCCGGCCAGTTCGACGCCAACGGCCAGCTCGCGAATCCTGTCGAGTCCGATCGCTGGGTGCGCGATGCCCAGCGCCTGCGCCTGCACCTGACCCTGGAGCAGTTGCCCGCCCATCTGCCGGCCGGGGCCCGCGCCACGGTGCAACTGCTGCCGGACAACACCCTGACCGGGTTGCTGGCCCGCGGCCAGATCCGCCTGCTCAGCCTGCTGCACTACATCTACTGAGATGACCACCATGAACCTGTGGCACAGGCCCCTCACCGCCAACGAGCTGCGCCAGTGTCTGCGCATCGCCTTCGGCTGCACCCTGGGGTTTGTGCTGTGCAAGATCTTCGGCTGGAGCAACGGGGTCTTCTTCACCGTCACCCCGGTGCTGCTGCTCGGCATGGTGCCGGTGATGAACGGCCACGCCGCCCGCCAGCTCATCGCCTCCGCCGCCATGTGCGGGCTGGAGGTGGGCCTGCTGGGGGGCCTGTTCGGCAGCCACCCCGGGCTCATGACCCCCCTGGTCTTCCTGCTGTTCCTCTACCGCTTCGCCGCCATGTCCAGAGGCAGCCTGTTCCTGTTCGGCGCCAATGGCGTGCTCAGCCTCAGCATCATGCTGCACTTTGCCAGCTATCCGCAGACGGACTTGAACGACCTTATCTTCAGCAACCTCTGGGCCAGCGTCCTGTCGGTGCTCATCGCCTATCTGATGACGGCCCTGATCCCGGACGTAGAGGCCAGGCCCATCCCGGCCCCCTCCCCCAAGGCACCGCACCGGATGCGTCACGAGGCCCTGCTGGGTGCCAGCATCGCCACCCTGTCATTCCTGGTGTTCCAGACCCTCGATCTGCGCGACTCCATGTCGGCCCAGGCCACCACCCTGCTGCTGCTCTTCCCCATGCACTGGAACGGCGCCCTCGGCTATGCCCGCAAGCGGGCCATGGGCACTTTGCTCGGGGTGAGCTTCGGCATACTCGGGCAACTGGTGCTCTACGACTGGTCCGGGTTGCTGCTGCTGGTGACCCCGGTGCTCTGGCTCGGCGCCATGCTGTTCAGCTACGCCCATGTGAAGGAGGCGAGCGGCTCCGGGGTCGGGTTCGGCGCCCTCACCACTCTCGGCATCCTGTTCGGCCAGTACCTGACGCCCGGCAACGATCTGGTGTTCAGCGCCCTCTACCGGGTGAGCAGCATCCTGGTGGCCATAGTGGCCACCCTGCTGGCCTGCTACCTCATCCACCGCCTGCTCAACCACTTCGAGGTGACGCGGTTCGGCCATTGACCCTTTTCTGTTGCCATCGGACGGCTCCCTTTCGCCCCGCTTGCCTGCCGGGGCGTTTTTTTGTCCGCCGCACGGCCGAGGCGGCGGCCCTCCTGCCCGTCGGCAGGACGCATCCCGACGCAGGGGGCCCATGATGAGGTTGCAGTTGATCCTCATCCTGTTAGGCTCAATGCCATATGACACCGTTCAAAGGATGCGACATGAAACACGCCAAGCTCTTTCTACTGGGGACCGGGGCCCTGACCCTGCTCGGCGGCTGCGATCTGGGCGCCGGCAAGCTGGGCGTCACCGGCGGGGATCCCGTCACCTACCTGTGCGAACAGAACCAGAAGGTGCAGGTGCGCTACTTCTCCCTCTCGGACGAGAGTCTGAACTTCGTCAAGCTCGCCCTGCCCGATGGCAAGGACTACACCCTGCCCCAGGCGGTCTCCGCCTCCGGCGCCCGCTACACGGACGATCATCAGGTGGTCTGGTGGAACAAGGGCAAGGAGGGATTCGTCGAGATGCGCGATGACGCCGGGGAGTGGCAGAGCCGCTACAACGACTGCAAGGAGCAGTGAGCCGCGCCGCCATGGCACAGAGCCCACACGAAACACCCCGGCCTGGCCGGGGTGTTTGTCATTTCACTTCCACTTCGAATCGGGCCACTACCCGAGCCGGAATGGCTTGTGGATTCTGCTCGGATGGCCGGTAGCGCATCTTCGCCAGCCCGGAGATGGCAATGAGGTCCAGCACGCCGGGGGGATGGGATTCCAGCACCTCGGGGCTGAACAGCTTGCCATTGGAATCGATGAGATAGCGAAGGGTCACATACCCCTTGACCGGCTTCTTCTCCGGCAACCCCCCGACCGGGTTAAAGGTGCCTATATCCCCCACCAGCACCCAGTATTCGGGCAGCTCTTCCCAGGTGACATCCACCGGAGGCTGATTCAGCTTGGCGGTGGGGCTGGCACAGCCCCCCAGCAGGGCCAGGCTGGCCCACAGCAACAACAGTTTCAAACGCACTGACACTCCCTCTTCGTTGTACCGCTCGGCTCCTTGAGCGGACTGCCAGTGTCAGGCAAAGGGGCTTATCCGGAAAGTCCCCATCTGGCGCGCAATAAAAAAGGCCAACCCCGGGGTTGGCCTTTTTCAATCGGGCGGATCAGCCGCGCTTGTCGCTCACCACCAGCCAGAGCGCATGGACCATGCCGGGCAGACCGCCGAGCAGGGTCAGCACTATGTTGATGAAAAAATGCAGGCTCAAACCCACCTGGATAAAGGCGCAGACCGGGGGCAGGAAGATGGCCAGCAGGATCTTGAGCAGATTGTTCATGGGGCTCCTCGTGAAAGATGTCTTGGGGTTGGCCTAACCATAAACACCCAAGGCCTCAACTGCAAACCAGACAGGGGATCCGCTCCCCTCCTTCCCGCCAGGCGTTGAGGTCGTGAACGATCTGGTTGCGGCTGCCACGCCAGAGCAGGCCTGGGTCTGCCAACTCCTTTTCAAACTTGCCATCCACCAGCACGTCCAGCAAGGCCACCAGCTCGCGCTGGGCCGGCGAAAGCTCATCCAGGCGATAGCCGGTCCAGCACCAGATGTCCTTGTCGGGACACTTGGCCCGCACCCGTTTCACCAGCGCCAGCACAAAAGGCAGGTTGGCGGGGTGGAGAGGATCCCCCCCCGAGAGCGACAGACCCCGGCGCTTGATGCGGGTGTCGTTGAGATCCTGGATGATGCGATCGCTCATGGCCTCATCGAACGGCCTGCCGCCATCGAGGCGCCAGGTGCTCTGGTTGTAGCAGCCGGGGCACTGGTGCTCGCAACCCGACACGAACAGGGTGGCGCGGGTGCCGGGGCCGTTGATCACATCGACCGGGTAGTACTGGTGGTAGTGCATTCGAGTTCTCTGGGTTAACGGCCAACCCCCTCCCAACCTCCTCCTTCGAAAGGGGGAGGAGCTTCTTTGCCCCCTCCCCTGCCAAGGGGAGGGCTGGGGTGGGGTCTGCTCGCTTACATATGCTTGACCCGGCGCTTCACCTCTTCCTGCTTGCCCGCGTTGAAGGGGCGCGCATCCGGGCTGCCGAGATAGCCGCACACCCGGCGGGTCACCGACACCTTGGCCGGGTCGTGGTTGCCGCAGCGCGGGCAGGTGAAGCCCTTGGAGGTGCACTCGAACTCGCCGGTGAAGCCGCAGTCGTAACACTCGTCGATGGGGGTGTTGGTGCCGTAGTAGGGCACCTTGTCATAGCTGTAGTCCCAGACGTTCTCCAGCGCCTCCAGGTTGTGCTGGATGTTGGGGTACTCGCCGTAGCAGATGAAGCCGCCGCTGGCGATGGGCGGGTAGGGCGCCTCGAAGTCCAGCTTGTCATAGGGGTTCACCCGCTTCTCCACGTCCAGGTGGAAGCTGTTGGTGTAGTAGCCCTTGTCGGTCACCCCGGCCACCACGCCAAACTCCTTGGCGTCGATGCGGCAGAAACGGGTGCAGAGGTTCTCGCTCGGGGTGGAGTAGAGGCTGAAGCCGTAGCCGGTCTCCTCCTTCCACTCGTCGGTGGCCGCCTTGAGCCGCGCTATGATGGCGATGGCCTTCTGGCGCAGGGTCTCGCTGTCGAACAGGTGGACGTCGGTGCCATAGAGGGCGTTGATGGTCTCGTGTACCCCTATGTAGCCCAGGGAAATGGAGGCGCGGCCGTGCTTGAAGATCTCGCTGATGTTGTCGTCCGCCTTGAGGCGCACGCCGCAGGCCCCCTCCATGTAGAGGATGGGAGCGACCCGGGCCTTGACCCCGTCCAGGCGCTCGATGCGGTACATCAGCGCCTGCTTGGCCACCCGCAGGGCGGCATCCAGCTTGTCCCAGAAATCCGCCTCGTCGCGGGATTTCAACGCGATGCGCGGCAGGTTGAGGCTCACCACCCCTAGGTTGTTGCGCCCCTCGTGGATGAGCTCGCCGTGTTCCTCGTAGGCGCCGAGGAAGGAGCGGCAGCCCATGGGGGTCTTGAAGGAGCCGGTGACCTTGACCACCTGGTCGTAGTTGAGGATGTCCGGGTACATCCGCTTGGAGGCGCACTCCAGGGCCAGCTGCTTGATGTCGTAGTTGGGATCGCCCGGCTTGTGGTTCAGGCCGTCCTTGATGGCGAACACCAGTTTCGGGAAGACGGCGGTCTTTTTGTTCTTGCCGAGGCCCGCGATGCGGTTGCCGAGGATGGCGCGCTGGATGAGGCGCGACTCCCAGCTGTCCCCGAGGCCGAAACCGAAGGTGACGAAGGGGGTCTGGCCGTTGGCGGTGTGCAGGGTGTTCACCTCGTATTCCAGGGACTGGAAGGCGTCGTGGCACTCCTTCTCGGTGCGGGCCATGGCGTAGGCATCCACGTCCAGGATCCCCCACTCCTCGGCCACCTCCCGGTGCTTGTGCCAGCTGATGGTCACATAGGGCGCCAGTACCTCGTCGATGCGGTTGATGGTGGTGCCACCGTAGATGTGGCTCGCCACCTGGGCGATGATCTGGGCTGTGACCGCGGTGGCGGTGCTGATGGATTTCGGGGTGTCTATCTCCGCATTGCCCATCTTGAAGCCGTGGGTCAGCATCCCCTGCAGATCGATCAGCATGCAGTTGAACATGGGGAAGAAGGGGGAGTAGTCGAGATCGTGGAAGTGCAGATCGCCGCTCTCGTGGGCCTGCACCACGTCGCGGGGCAGCATGTGGCTGATGGCGTAGTGCTTGGCGACGATGCCCGCCAGCAGGTCGCGCTGGGTCGGGATCACCTTGGAGTCCTTGTTGGCGTTCTCGTTGAGCAGGGCCGCGTTGGTCTGCTCCACCAGGCCGCGGATCTCCTGGGCCAGCCGGCCACGGGCCTCGCGGGCCTGATCCCTGTCGTGCCGGTACTCGATGTAGGCGCGGGCGATGGCCTTGTCGTCGGAAGCCATCAGGTGGTTCTCGACCCGGTTCTGGATCTCGTGGATGTCCACCTCGCCTCGCCCCTCCAGCTCCTGGCTGACGGCGCCGGCGATGCGTTCGGCCAGCGCCGGATTGGCTTGATTGACAGCTTCCGCCGCCCGGCTCACCGCCTCGGCGATCAGCTGGCCATTGAATGGTGCACGACATCCATCGCGTTTGATCACTACCGGTTTCATCGATTTTCCCCGCGTTAAAGGCCTGGCTCTCGCCCTCGGCTCACCCTTGTTGAGTCCCCTTCTCCACGCCCGTCCCCGGCGCAAACAAATTCAGCCAAGGCTTGGACAACCCGGGCTGACACTGAGAGGGTGACGACTTATGCACAGCTTTATAACACTATATATGGGTGTTTTTTTTATGCCTACCCCTATATGTGGGGTCTATTAGGCACCAAAGCGGTACCTCGTTTCTTGATCCAGAACAGGTTTTCGGAGGGGTGGGGCAGTTCACAACCAGCGCCAAAAGAGGCTTTTCTTGTGCATCCCAGACGGGGGGCGGGCTGGCGCGTCATCCGGCCAACTGGAAAAAGATTTTCCCTCCGACAGTAATTGACCGGGACAGGCCTGCACCAAAATGGACATAATGAGTGACGATTCTCTGCCTGTCCGATGGGACGCGACATGACCAAGCCTCTACTGCGGCGACTGCTACTGCTGCTGTGTGCCCTGCCGCTGCGGCTGTGGGGGGCCGAGATCCTGGTGATCAGCAGCTATCACCCCGAATACCTGTGGGATCGAAGCTACAACGCCAGCCTGGAGGCCCATCTGGGCAGCGCCCACCGCATCAGCCACTTCTACATGGACACCAAGCGCCGTCCCCCCGAGGAGTTCGACCGGATCGCCGAACAGGCCCTGGCCTTCTACCGGCAGGTCAGGCCGGAGCTGGTGGTGCTCGGCGATGACAACGCCATCAACTACCTGGCCGGCGAGATAGCCACCCTGGGCACGCCCGTGGTGTTCCTCGGCATGAACGAGAATCCGCGCCACAAGGGGCTGGTGGGCCATCCCATGATCACCGGTGTGCTGGAGCGCCCCCTGCTCAAGCGCAACATCAGCGAGATGAGCCAGTTGATGGGGGGGATCAAGAAGGCGCTGGTACTGTTTGATTCCAGCCAGGTGTCGCTCACCGCCATCGAGGACGAGTTCAAGATCCAGACCGAGCTGCGGGTCGGCCAGACCCTGATCAACAGCCAGCTGATCGGCGACTACGGCCTGTGGCAGGAGGCCGTGCTCCATGCCAAGCAGAACGGCTATCAGGCCATCTTTATCGGCCTCTACCACACCCTCACCGACGATCAGGGCAGGCATGTGAACGAGCAGGAGGTACTGGCGTGGGCCAGCGCCCACAGCCCGGTGCCGCTGTTCTGCTTCTGGGAGTTTTCGGTGGGCCAGGGCAGGGCCATCGGCGGCCTGGTGCTGGATGGCCGCGATCAGGGGGCCAGGGCGGCCGAGCTGATCGGCGCCATCCTGGCGGGCGCCCAACCCGGAACCCTGGCACCGCGCGCCGCCCTGCGCGGCGAATATGTCTTCAGCGAGAGCGAGCTGACCCGCTGGCGGCTCACCCTGCCCGACAAGTGGCGCTACAAGACCCTCTGGCGCGAGTGATGACCCAAAGAAGAAGAACCCGGCACCAGGCCGGGTTCTTCGTTTGGCGTGAAGGCAGGGCCCGTCAGCCCTGCAGTGCCTGCTGCAGCTCCGCTTCGCTCCAGACGGTGATGCCGAGCTCCTGGGCCTTGGCGAGCTTGGAGCCCGCCGCCTCGCCGGCCACCAGCACATCGGTCTTGGCCGACACCGAGCCCGCCACCTTGGCCCCCAGGGCCTGCAGCGCCGACTTGGCGTCATTGCGGGACAGGGTGGTGAGGGTGCCGGTCAGCACGAAGGTCTTGCCGGCAAAGGGCTGCTCGGTGGCGGCTTTCTTCTCGATGACCGGCCAGTGGATGCCGGCGGCCAGCAGGGCCTCCAGCACCTCTATGTTGTGGGGCTGGCGCAGGAAGTAGTAGACGTGCTTGGCCACTATGTCCCCCACGTCGGGTACCTCGAGCAGCTGCTCCACCGAGGCGGCGCGCAGGGCTTCCAGGGTGAGGAAGTGGTTGGCGAGGTTGAGCGCCGTCGCCTCCCCCACCTCGCGGATCCCCAGGGCGAACAGGAAGCGCGGCAGCGTGGTGCTGCGCGCCTTGTCGATGGCCGCCACCAGGTTGAGGGCGGACTTTTGCCCCATTCGCTCCAGACCGGCCAGTTGGATGGCGTTGAGGCCGAACAGGTCGGCCGGGGTCTTCACCAGCCCCTTGTCCACCAGTTGCTCCACTATCTTGTCGCCGAGGCCGTCCACGTCCATGGCGCGCCGCGCCGCGAAGTGCTTGATCGCCTCCTTGCGCTGGGCCTCGCAGAACAGGCCGCCGGAGCAACGGGTCACCGCCTCCCCCTCCAGCCGCTCCAGGGCGGAGCCACACACAGGGCACTGGCAGGGGAAGAGGATAGCGCGGGCATCCGCCGGGCGCTGCGCCTCCACCACCGCCACGATCTGCGGGATCACGTCCCCGGCCCGGCGCACGATCACGGTGTCGCCGATCATGACGCCGAGGCGCTCGATCTCGTCGGCATTGTGCAGGGTGGCGTTGGAGACGGTGACGCCGCCGACGAACACGGGCTTGAGCTTGGCCACCGGGGTCACGGCGCCGGTGCGGCCGACCTGGAACTCGACATTCTCAAGCAGAGTCATCTCCTCCTGGGCCGGGAACTTGTGGGCGGTGGCCCAGCGCGGGGCGCGGGCCACGAAGCCGAGCTCTTCCTGCAGGGGGATGGCATCCACCTTGTAGACCACGCCGTCGATCTCATAAGGGAGCTCGCCACGACGGGCCAGGATGTCGTCGTGGAACGCCTGGCAGCCGACGGCGCCCTCTTTCAGCTTCACCTCGGGGCTGAGTGGCAGGCCCCAGGCTTTCAGCTGGTTGAGGCGCTCGAAGTGGGAGTCCCCCAGTTGCTCGCCGCCTACCCCGACGCCATAGGCATAGAAGCTCAGGGGACGGCTTGCGGTGATGCGCGAGTCGAGCTGGCGCAGGCTGCCGGCGGCGGCGTTGCGCGGGTTGACGAACACCTTCTCCCCCGCCGCCAGCGCCTTGGCATTCATCGCCTCGAACCCGGCCCTGGGCATGAACACCTCCCCCCTGACCTCTAATCGAGCAGGCCAGCCCGAGCCCCGCAGGGCGAGCGGTATGGCCTTGATGGTGCGCACGTTCTCGGTGATCTCCTCCCCCGTGGTGCCATCCCCCCGGGTGGCGGCCTGCACCAGCTGGCCGTCCACGTAGAGCAGGCTCACCGCCAGACCGTCCAGCTTGGGCTCGCAACAGAAGGTGAAGCTCAGCTCCCTCTTGAGGCGATCCCGCATGCGCTGCTCGAAGGCCAGCAGCTCCTCGTCGCTGAACACGTTGTCCAGGCTCAGCATGGGGATCTCGTGGCGCACCTGCTTGAAGGCGGTCAGCGGCTGGCCCCCCACCCGCACGCTCGGCGAGGTCGGGGTCTTCAGCTCGGGATGCTCGGCCTCCAGCGCGATCAGCTCGCGCATCAGGCGGTCGTATTCGGCGTCCGGCACGGTCGGATCGTCCAGCACATAGTACTGATGACCGTACTCGGTCAGCAGCTCACACAGTTGACGGTGGCGGGAAAGGATATCGCTCATGGGGAAGTCTCGGACTGTGATTGAAGTAGGCAGGGTAAGAATACAAACAAAAATGCGGTACCTGGGTACCGCACTTTTCATTCATTCGACCCGCATGGCGTATTAGTCGCGGCTCGCCTCGTAGGCCGCCAGCTCGTGGCGGTAGCGGGCGATGGTATCGTCGCTCAGCGGGCTGCGCGAGGCGTCGGTCAGCATGGCGTCGAGATCGCTGGCCAGCTGATCGGCGGCCTGCAACATGTGCTCGAACGCGAAGGCGGCATTGCTGCGCAGCGGCAGCTGCATGAAGAGCGACACACCCGGGGTGCTGAACTGCTCCATGCGATAGGGGTTGAAGGTGCCCGGCTTGACCATGTTGATCATGGAGAAGAGCACCTCGCCCTTGCCGCCCAGATCCTCGTGGCGGTGGAAGATGTCCATCTCGCCAAACTTGAAGCCGAGCGCCAGCAGGGAGGAGAGCAGGGTGGCCCCTTGCAGATCGTGGCCGGGACGCGCCATCAGGTTGATGACATAGACATCCTGCCAGATCTTCTCGACCGGGGCCGGGGCGGGTTCAGGCTCGGTCGCATGAACCGGCTCCTGATAGGCGGGCTCGTCATCATAGGCAGGCTCTTCATAGGCCGGTGCCGGCTGGGCATAACGGGGCGCCTGCTGCGGAGCGGCCTCGCGGGCACCGAAGGTCGGCGCCTGGGCGTAGGCGGGCTCCACCAGCGGCTCTTCGTCCAGCGGCTGCATCATGGGTTCGCGCTGCGGGCGGGAACGGTGTACCGGGGTACGGCGGATCACCTGGGCAGGCTTGCGCACAGGCGCGGCAGGCGCCTCTTCCACGGGCTCTGCGCTCGGCTCCTCATACTCGTCCTCTTCTTCTTGGTAGACGGGCTGGGGCGCCACCGGGCGGGCGGCGGGCTTGCGCACCACGGGGGGCGGCAGATCGACATCGTCATCTTCATCATCGAAGGCGGGCGCGGCGGCACGGCGGCTGACGTCCGGCTGGCGGGGTTCATCGTGGTGGAGCTTGGGCTCGGCACGGCGGCCACCGCTGACCACGCGCACCTGACCGATACCATCGCTGTCGAACGCATCGCTGTCGCGTTCCCGCGACTTGGATTCCATCCGACCCAGGGGTTTCTCCTTGATCGGTGCCTGACGGTTCTTTCTGTTGCTCCACAACCCGTGAATGAGCAATGCCGCGATGGCAATACCGCCCAGGGCAACCAAGATGTAACGCAATTCCTGCATTAGCTGCTTCTCTTTCTAGTTTTGCTCAGCCAAAGCGACGGCTTCGCCGATATCGACCGACACTATGCGCGAAACCCCGGGCTCTTGCATCGTGACGCCGACCAACTGCTCTGCCATCTCCATGGAGACCTTATTATGACTGATGTAGACGAACTGTACTGTGCTCGACATCTCTTTGACAAGAGAACAGAAGCGACCCACGTTCACTTCATCGAGCGGTGCATCCACCTCATCCAGCAGACAAAATGGTGCTGGATTGAGTCTGAAGATGGCAAAAACCAGCGCAAGGGCGGTTAGCGCCTTCTCCCCCCCGGAAAGCAGGGCAATGGTAGCATTCTTCTTGCCCGGAGGTCTCGCCATGATGCTCACCCCGGCCTCCAAAATATCGTCGGAGGTGAGTTCAAGCCAGGCACTGCCCCCCCCGAACACTTTCGGAAACAGGGATTTTAAATCTTCATTGACCTTATCGAAAGTGTCGCGGAAGCGTATTTGTGTTTCTTTATCAATTCTTTTAATGGCTTGGCTCAGGGTTTCCAGCGCCTGCTCCAGATCCTGGCACTGGTTTTCCAGGTAGCTGGCGCGGGTTTTCGCCTCTTCATACTCCTCAAGCGCCGCCAAGTTGATGGCGCCAAGTGCCTCCACCTGAGCCTCCAGGGTCTGGATCTCCTGGCGCAGCTTGCCGCGATCGGCGGCGATGAGCCGCGCCTGATCGAGATCCACCAGCCTCACCCCCAGCTCCTCGAACTGCTCGTGCAGCCCCTGGCGACGGGTGAGGTTGCGCTCGCGCTCGAGGCGCAGGGTTGCGAGCCTCTCCTGGAGCTGCACCAGCTGCTTGTGGTCGGCGCTCCTGGCCTGCTCCAGCTCGGCCAGCTGACGCTCCAGCTCGGCGAGCCGCTGATGACAGGCAAGCTGCTGCGCCTCCAGGTTGCGCTGCTCCACCAGCAGGGGGGTCAGATCCTGATCCGGCGCAGCCCCCGGCTCCTTGAGCTCGGCCAGCTCCAGCCCGAGGCGCGAGAGCTCCTGCTCCCGCAGGGCGATGAGCTGGGACAGATTCTGCTGCTCCAGCTGCAGCCGCTGACAGGCGGCCTGCTGCTGCTCCCGCCGTGCACGGGCCTCTTCCAGTCCCCGCTCCGCCGCGCTCACCTTCTCCTGGGCGAGCAGCAGCGCCTCGGCCAGCGCCTCCCCCTGCTCCTGCAACTCGCTCAGGGCCGCCTCGTCCTGCTCGAGCCGGGTCCTGGCTACGTCCAGCCGCTCGGCCTCCTCTGCCTGTTCTTGCGCCAGCCGGGCCAGCTCTTCCCCCAGCTGACCGAGGCGCTGCAACCGCTCCTGGCGCTGCCCCTCGCGCAGGCTCCAGGCTTCGCGCAGCTGCTGCCACCGCTGCTCCTGCTCGCGCAGGGTGCGTTGGGCCAGCTCAACGGCGCCGTGCAGCTGGGCCCGAGTCCCGTCGGCCTCGGCCAGCAGCTCATCGAGCCGGCGCTGCGCCTCCCGGCCCGCGGCCTGCTCGGTGTGCAACCGCTCACGCTCGCCGAGCAGCGCCAGGGTGCCGAGGGCCTTGCCCTCGCCGAGATCCGCCCAGTTCGGGCCAAACCAGTCGCCGGCGGGAGTGAGCAGCGACTCACCGGCAGAGAGGCGGTGCTGGCGGGCCAGCGCCTCCTCCCGGTTCCCCACCAGCCAGATGGCGTTGAGGAAGGCGGGGATGTGCGCCCCCCCGATCTGGGCCGCCAGGGTCCCCGGCACCGCGGGCCTGGACGGACCGATCCAGAGCCCATGCTGTTCTGGATGGCACTCATCCGCAGGCGTCGCGGTGAGCCAGCGGCCGAGTACCTTGTCCAGTCCCCGGGCCCACTCGGGGGGAACCTGCAGCCGATCCGCCAGGGTGGCGCCCGCCATCTGATCCCCCAGGATCTGATCCAGGGTGGCGAGGCGGGCCTCCAGCTCCCGCAGCAATCCCTGCTGGCGACTCTGCTCTGCCTTGAGTGCTTCATGGCGGGCCACGCCGGCCTGCCAGGCCTCTTCTGATTCATCATGGCGGGCGCGGGAGAGCGCGAGCGCCTCCGCCAGGGCGTCGAGCTCGGGTTGCAGGTTCTCCCCTTCCCCGCCGAGGGGGCCGGCCTGCTCATCCTCCAGCTTGAGACGGGCCAACCGGGTCTTGGCCTGCAGCTCCTGCAGCCCGTTCACCTCGGCCCGGGTCTGGTTGAGGCGCCCCTGCAACTGGCCCAGCTGCTGCTGCCACTGCTGCTGGCGCTGACGCGCCTGCTCTAGCCCTTCACCGGCCGCCGCACGCACGCCCTGCTGGTCGGCGAGCAACTGCTCACACTGCTCGAGGCGTGCCGACGCCACCTCAGCCTGGAGGGCGCCCTCGGCCTGCTGTTCCTGCTGGCTGGTCAGCTGGGCCTTGAGCCCGTCGATGCGCTCGCCGAGGGCCTGGCGCCTGGCCTGCCAGTCGCGGCCCAGCTCGGTCTGGTGAAGCTGTTGCTGCTCGAGGCGGGCGATGGCCTGGCCGCCGAGGAAGATCTGCTGCTGGCGGCTCGCCTGCTCGGCCTGGGCCTCCTGGCGGGCCACCGACAGCGTGACGTGGCGGCCCTCGTCTGCGGTGCGCTTGGCATCGAGGGCCGCCAGCGCCTGCTCGGCCTGGGCCAGATCGCTCTTGGCCTCGCCGAGGCGCGTCTCCAGCGCCCATAGCTCGGAGCCGATCAGCTCGGCCTTGGCGGCGCGGGTGCGGCTCTTGAGCTGCTTGTAACGCTCGGCGGTCTCGGCCTGGGCCTTGAGGTGTTCGAGGCGCGACCCCAGCTCGGTGCGGATGTCGCCGAGGCGCTCCAGATTCTCCTGGGTGTGGCGGATGCGCTGCTCGGTTTCACGTCGCCGCTCCTTGTAACGGGAGACACCGGCGGCCTCCTCCATGAACAGCTTGAGATCGGCAGGGCGGGACTCCACCAGCCGGCTGACGGTGCCCTGCTCTATGATGGCGTAGCTGCGCGGCCCGAGGCCGGTGCCGAGGAAGAGGTCGGTGACGTCCTTGCGGCGGCACTTCTGGCCGTTGATCAGATAGTGGTTGGAGCCGTCGCGCAGCACCTCGCGGCGCACCGAGATCTCGGTGAAGCGGCCGAACTCGCCGGGCACCCGGTTGTGGGGGTTGTCGAACACCAGCTCCACCGAGGCGCGACCGTGGGCGCTGCGGTTGACGGAGCCGTTGAAGATGACGTCCGTCATGTTCTCGCCACGCAGGTGGCGGGCGGAGCTCTCCCCCAGCACCCAGCGCACGGCGTCGATGACGTTGGACTTGCCGCAACCGTTGGGTCCCACCACGGCGGTCATGTCGGCATTGAGCTCGATGCGGGTCGGCTCGACAAACGACTTGAAACCGGCGAGTTTGATCAATTTCAGACGCATGGCGGCCTATGTCGGTAACGAAAATTAAGGAGGAGGCGGGCACAGCGCCAAGCCCGGCTTTGCCTGTCAGATGCAGGCAGCATCCCAAGGCCCGGCGGCCAGTCGCAACGGGCAAGAGACAAGGAATAGTCGGCGACTTTACCAAATCAAGGGCTTGTTTGTAATATGCTGGCACTTTCCCCATTCACTGATGGAGCTCACATGAGCCAATCACCCCACATGGTCAAAGATTCGGTCAGCGGCGCAGACTACTTCCTGCGCGGCTTCTCCCTCCTGCGCCAGCCCGGCATCCGCACCTTCGTGATGATCCCCCTGCTGGTCAACTTCGTGCTGTTTGCCGGGGCCTTCTACGCCCTGCTGCTGCAGCTGGACGGCCTGTTCGCCTGGCTGCACCAGCAGATCCCGAGCTGGCTCTCCTGGCTCGACTACCTGCTCTGGCCCATCGCCCTGATCACCATACTGGTGGTCTTCTCCTTCATCTTCAGCTCGGTGGCCAACTGGATAGCCGCCCCCTTCAACGGCCTGCTGGCGGAGAAGGTGGAACAGGTCCTCACCGGCGAGACCATGAACGACACCGGCATGCTGGACGTGGTCAAGGATGTACCGCGCACCTTCGGCCGCGAATGGACCAAGCTGAAATACTACCTGCCCAAGGCCATCGGCTGCCTGATCCTCTTCCTCATCCCCGTGGTGGGACAGACCCTGGCCCCCGTGCTCTGGTTCCTCCTCAGCGCCTGGATGATGGCGATCCAGTACGTCGACTATCCGTTCGACAACCACAAGATCGACTTCATCACCATGCGCGACGCCCTCAAGCAGCGCCGCGGCAAGTGCCTGAGCTTCGGCGCCCTGGTCACCCTCTTCTCCGCCATCCCGGTGGTGAACCTGTTCGTGATGCCGGTCGCTATCTGTGGCGCCACCGCCATGTGGGTGGATCAGTACAGATCCGAGCAACTGCGCCGCTGAGCCGGAAAGCCATGATCAAAACTGGGGGCGAAAGCCCCCTTTTCATTACTTAATCTAATGCACTAGCAAGAGTGCTTGTCGCGCCAACGCTGGATTGTTAGGATGCGGGCCTTTCTCGCACCCTGGGATATCTCATGTTACATGCACTCTTCTTGCTGGGCCTGGTGGCCGAAGGAATGACGGGCGCGCTGGCGGCGGGCCGGCGGCGGATGGATCTGTTCGGCGTGGTGATCATCGCCTCGGCGACGGCCATCGGGGGTGGCACCATCCGGGACGTGCTGCTGGGGCACTACCCCCTGCTCTGGGTGGAGCACCCCGAATACGTGCTGCTAGTGGCGGGCGCCGCCATGGCGGGGGTCATCTCGGCCCCCCTGATGCGCTACCTCGGCAAGCTGTTCCTGGCCCTCGATGCCCTGGGGCTGGTGGTCTTCTCCATCTTCGGGGCCGCCCGGGCACTGGAGATGGGGCACGGGGCCGGCATCGCCTGCATCATGGCCGTGGTGACCGGCGTCTTCGGCGGCGTGCTGCGGGATCTCTTGTGCCAACGCATCCCCCTGGTGTTCAAGCGCGAGCTCTATGCCGCCGTCTCCCTGGTGACGGCCGCCCTCTACTGCCTCGCCCTGGATCAGGGACTGCCCAACGACTGGGCCGCCTTCGGCGCCATCGGCATCGGCTTCGTGCTGCGGCTGCTGGCGGTGCGCTTCAAGTGGGGGCTGCCTACCTTCAACTACCAGTACGCGACCCACTGAGTGCGCCAGTTTCTGGTCGCCCTGAGCGGATCGCGAACAACAAAAAAGCGCCGGACGGCGCTTTTTTGTTGGCAATGAACCGATGAATCTGACTCAGTTGATCCCTTCAGAGCTGAAGAAGGTCGCCTTGTCGGCGATGAAACGGATCTTGATGTTCTTGCCCTCTCCTCCCCAGACGCAGCTGGTGGTGCCGAGGGCATCGTCGCAACGCTCGGCCTTGCCGAGGATGGCGCTCGCCTCGGCATAGCTGATCCCCACTTTCAGCTTGTCGTAGTTCTCCCGGTTGAGCTTGCTGCAACCGGTCAGCAGCAGGGCGATCACTCCCCCGATCAAAATCTGCTTCATCTTTCTCTCCTCTGGTTGGAGTCCAGAGCCTAGCAGCCGCCCCCCACTCATTGCCAGCGTTCATCGGCGACATACGACACCACTGTGCACCTGTCACCAGCTGCGAACGGGCCCGGTATCTAGGTGCACGAAGTTGTCGGACGGGTAATACCCCACCCCGCCGACGCTGAGATCCAAGGCGGCCCTGCGCAAATGGGCCAGCTGCACGCCTGGCAGGCGCACGTCCACCGCCTGGCCCAGGGTGTGGTAGCTTTGCTTGGCGACGCCGCGGCTCTTGCGCCGCTTCTGCCGGTTGGTGGCCGGGGAGCGGTAGCCCGAGATGAGCTGGATCTCCCCCTTGCGGCCCAGCTTGTGCTGCAGCAGGAACAGCTGATCGAACAGCCTCCTGTCGATATTGAACACTTCGTTGCGGCGGTAGTCGCGGAAGATATGGTTGAGCTCCGCCAGACCGTCGCTCAGGTAGTGGCCATCTTCCCAGTAGCTGGCACGCACCCGCTCGCCGGTGTTGAGGTTGAAGAAGCTGAGCTCACGCCCCGAGGTGCTGCGGCTCGCCACCGCCGGAAACGACAGCAGGCTGGTGCCCATCAGGCAACCGGCTCCCAGCAGCAGACGGCGTCGGCTTATCCCTTGTTCCAGCATCCGTTGTCCGTCCATCTCATGGTGAATGAATGTCATACAGAGGCCGAAACTACCTGCCGGGAAAAGCGCTGTCAAACCGCAAACGCCCATGAAAAAGCCCGGCACAGGCCGGGCTCTTCACTCTGTGGCGAGGATCACAACAAGCGGCTTTGATAGCTGACCCTGTCGAATCCGTAGATGTCGTTGCGCAGTTGCTGGCGTCCCTCCTCGTCGATCCAGCTGCTCCAGTAGACGGTGAACACCGGTATCGGGGTGCTGAGCGGCAGCCACTTGGTCTGGGTCTCTTTCAGGATGCTGGCCACCTTGTCCGGTTGATAGCGGGAGTCCGCCAGCAGCAGCTCGGCCAGATCGTCGGCGTGTTCAACCCGGATGCAGCCCGAGCTGAAGGCGCGGGCCCCCTGCTCGAACAGCGACTTGCGCGGCGTCGAGTGCAGGTAGATGGCGTCGTTGTTCGGCAGGTAGAACTTGTAGCGGCCCAGGGCATTGTGGTCCCCCGGCTTTTGCCGCAGCCGGTAGGGGAAGCCGGATGCCAGCGCGTGGTGCCAGCCGTCTTCGCTGAACTGCACCGGATTGCCCTCGCCGTCGATCACCTCGAACTGCTCGCGATCCAGGTAGGCGGGATCGCGCCCGAGTTTCGGCAGAATGTCCTTGCTCAGGATGGAGCGCGGCACATGCCAGGCAGGGTTGAGCACGATGGAGCGGATTTCGCTCGCGAGTATGGGGGTGGCCCGCTGCTCCTTGCCGACGATGACCCGGCTGGTGAAGACCTCGCTGCCGGACTCCACCACGCTCAGGCGGTAATCCGGGATGTTGACCAGCACGTAGCGACCGGCGAGGTGATCCACCAGATCCCGGCGCCACAGGTTGCGAACCAGCAGGCTGGCGCGCACCTCGGGCCCGGTATTGAGCCAGGAGCGGGTCTGGCGGCCTATGATGCCGTCGGCGGTCAGGCCGTGACGACGCTGGAACTGCTTGATGGCCTGCTCGGTCTCGGGATCATAGGTGCTGTCCTGGTGGTTGGGGGCGCCATCCCCCAGCTCGTTCAGGATGGAGCGGATCTGGCCGAGCTCGGCCGAACTCTCGCCGGCCCTCAGGGTCGGCATCTCCAGATTGGGCCAGCGCTTGGCCATGGGCATGGCCAGCAACTTGCGCACTTCCTCGCGCACGGCGTCGTATTCCGCCACCTGGGGTCTGAGCTGCCTGACCCGATCCAGCAGGTTGTCACCGACCGGCTCATGGGCCAGGGGCTGGTTCAGATCGAGCTTCTGGGTCTGCATCTGTTCGCGAGCGACCAGATCCATGGCCCGCCAGACCTGCTGGAAGCGGGCCAGCTTGGCGAAGGCTTCGTCATAGAGGGCGCCGCGCCGATCGGCCGGAGTCTTCTGCAGCCGTTGCCAGAGCCGGTAGAAGTCCGGGTGCAACTGGGCCAGCACCGCCTCCTGCAGTTGCTGCTCCAGCTCCTGGCGCGCCAGCTCTGCGGTGCTGTTCTGATACCAGTCATGCTGGATGCTGGGACTGGCCACCACAGCTTGCTCAGTGTTGGCATGGACTATGCCAGCCGGCCAGCAGCCGAGCCAGATCAGATTCGCCAACGCCAACCAATACTTCTTACCCATGCTTCTTACCACGCTTGCCTCAAATCGGTTCACTTCGGCCTGTCAGGCGCCACGGTCAAGTGCCCATGATGCGGGAATGGCGGCGACTTTGCTAGCGGGCGGAGGTGTAGCGTCGCCAGATGAGTGCATGCTCCCCGCTCTTGCCGACGGCCAGGATCGCCTGATTGAATCGCTGCACGAATTCGCTCGATACCGTCTTCTTGCTCAACATGAAAGAGGTCGACGTCTCGTAGATCCCCATCACATGAGGGACCACCTCCTCCGACAGCCCCTCTTTCTTCAGACCCCAGGGCGTGGCCAAACTATCCCCGAGAAAACCGTCTATCCGGCCCAGCACCAGCTTGCGGTAATTCTGCACATCGTTGACCGCGCTCACCTGATCAGGGTAGCGGCGCAGCAGCTCGGTGATCTCGGCGCCATAGTAGTAGTCCCGGGTGACCCCCAGTCGGTGCCCCCGGGCCAGCCAGCTCTCCAGATCCGCTTCATCGCCGGTGCCGGCCTTGCGCACCCAGAGCGCCGTCCTGCCGGGATTGTAGGGGATGGAGAACCAGGCATAACGCGCCCTGTCCTCGGAGAAGTAGGCCTCCATGGCGATGTCCTGCCGCCCCAGCTCCAGATCGTGCAGCCCCCGTTTCCAGGGTCGCTCAACATAGAGGAGGCGGCATCCCAGCCGGGCCGAGATGGCGTTGAGATAGTCGATCGCAAAGCCGCGCAGCCGTCGTTTGTCGCCATCCTGCTGGTAATAGTGATAGGGGGGCCAGTCGTCGAAACCGACGCGCAGCGGGGAAGGACAGAGGGATTGCGCCCACAGGGGTTGCAGGGGCAGGCAGCAGAGCACGCACAGAGATAGCAGTCTCATGAGTCATCCTTGACGGCGGGACAAGCCATCTTAACGGTGCCTGGGCGAAATGGCGACAGATCCTGCCACAAGGATGATAAATATCAGCCGTTTGCCTGAGAGGAGCACGGCCAGGGCAGCCAGGCGGCGGTGCACAGGCTCCCCGGAAAACAGCGGTGACGAACGAGCCCAAAACCGCTTGGAGAGCAGGGAAATCAAGGGTTAATATGTGAGCAAATATATTTTTGTGATCCACTATGCTTTTTTTGCAATTGGATTAGCATATGCGCGAAATCTGCCTACCAATCTGTCGGGCGTCGAGTGAGTGATATGACCTACAAAAAGTTCGGTTTTCTGGCTGCCATCCTGGCACTGAGCGGTTTTTACCTGTACACCCTCTACCTGGCCGCTCACCCCAACGTGAGCCTGGCTTACAAGCTCTATTACCTGGAAGGCAAGACCCGCTTCTGGGAGCACAACTCCAGCATGACCTACCAGCCGGGCAACGAACTCAACCTGACCAAGCCGAGCCGCTTCCTCTCCAGCGAAGGCTGGGCCAAGAAGCCGAGCGAGCAAGGCACCGAGCTGAGCGGTCAGGGCGGGCTCTATTTCGTGCTGCCCAAGCAGCAGGCCCAACCGGAGCAGCTCACCATCCAGGCCAGGATCAACAGCCCCGAGGCCGGCGCCCTGCTCAAGGTGGCCCTGGGTCATGACTTCACCACCACGGTCAAGCTGGCCAAGGCGGGCATCAACGAGATCCGCCTCAGCCTGCCGGGAGACTCCCTGACCGCCGATCCCAAGCACCCCAACTTCCTGGCGCTCTCCGCCCCGACACCGCTCAACGTCCAGTCGGTGCGCCTGACCGTCGCTCAGTGAAGCTGAAGACTCAACAAGCTGTTTTATAAAATAATTCTTTCAATAAGGAAGTTCACATGTCGCATGCCGATTTTCGACTCTCTCTGGTCGTGCCCGTTTACAACGAGGAAGAGAGCATAGACGCCTTCATCAGCGCGATAGACAACGAACTGGCCCCCCTCAAAGACCGGCTTGAGATCGTGTTCGTCAACGACGGCAGCCGTGACCGCACCCGCGAAGTGGTCGAGCAGGCCATCGCCCGCGATCCCCGCGTCACCCTGGTCAACCTGGCCCGCAACTTCGGCAAGGAGGCGGCCATGACCGCCGGCCTGCACCAGGCCAAGGGCGACGCCATCGTCCCCATGGACGTGGATCTGCAGGATCCCCCTGCCCTCATCCTGGAGTTCGTCAAGCTGTGGCAGACCGGTGACTATGACACCGTCTACGGCATCCGGGTGGATCGCAGCGCCGACACCCCCATGAAGCGCCTGACCGCCGGCGGCTTCTACCGCTTCTTCAACGCGCTCTCCACCAGCACCAAGCTGCCGGAGAACGCCGGCGACTTCCGCCTCATCGATCGCAAGGTGGTCGAGGCCCTCAAGCTGCTGCCCGAGCGCAACCGCTTCATGAAGGGGCTGTTTGCCTGGGCCGGTTTCCGCGCCGTCGGCGTCCCTTACGAGCGCCCCGCCCGCCACGCCGGCGAGACCAAGTTCAACTACTGGAAGCTGTGGAACTTCGCCCTCGACGGCCTGATGAGCTTCTCCAGCTGGCCGCTGCGGGTGTGGAGCTACGTGGGGGTCGGCGTCTCCCTGATCGCCTTCCTCTACATCCTCAAGATCATCACCCAGGTGCTGTTCTTCGGCATCGACGTGCCGGGCTACGCCTCCCTGATGTCGGTGATGCTGTTCCTCGGCGGCATCCAGCTGCTGTCGCTCGGCATCATCGGGGAGTACATAGGCCGCATGTTCGTGGAAGTGAAGCAGCGCCCCGTCTACCTCATCGAGGGAGTCTACGGCCAGTATGCCCGGCCCGAGGCGGACAAACCGCAGGCTGCCGACGGCCAGCAGAATGACCAGGAGCCGACGCCCCAATGATCTCCCGCGAGGAATTCTGGCGGCTGGTGCGCTTCGGTTTCGTCGGCGGGGGGGCCACCCTCGTCGATCTGGGCACCTCAGTCGCCCTGTTCCATACCTGGCCCGCCATCTCCGAGCACCTGGTCACGACCCTGGCCTTTGCCGTGGCGTTCTGGTTCTCGTTTTTCGGCCACCGCTACATCACCTTCCAGAAACAGGGTGCCGCCAGCAAGTTCCTGCTGGTGGCCCTCTTCTCCCTGGCGGTGCGTAACCTCATCCTGAGCGGTCTGCTGTTTGCCGGTCTCTCCGGCCTGTTGCCGGTGGTGATCGCCACCCTGACCGTCACCGTGCTCACCTACGTTCTCTCCCGCGTCTGGGTTTTTGCCTGATGAATGATATGACCAATACTGCCCCGTCAACCGGGGCTGCACTCCCCTATCGCCCGTCACTGCGCATCAGCGGCCGCGACTGGCTGATGATCGTCGCCGCCTTCGTGCTGAGCCGGGTGGCGCTGTACGGCATGGGCTATTTCGGCGTCCAGCTCTACGGCACCACCGACATAGGCCCGCTGCAGGCCTACTGCCAGTTCGACTGCGTCTGGTTCCAGCGCATCATAGAGAACGGCTACGACCTCTATCCGCGCTGGCTCAGCAAGGGCAATGCGGCGAACTGGGCCTTCATGCCGCTCTATCCCATGCTCGCCGGCGGGCTCTCCAGCCTGCTCAACATCGAGAGCCTCATCGGCCTGATGTTGGTGGCCAACCTCGCCTTCTTCATCAGCCTGCCCCTGATGCTGCTGGTGTTGCGCCAGCTCAAGCTGGGGGATGAGACCGCCCGCTTCGGGGTCTGGCTGCTGGCCTTCTCCCCCTTCTCCGCCTACTTCGTCTCCGGCTACACCGAGCCCATGTTCATGGCGCTGATGCTGGGGATGTTCCTGTTCGCCTATCGCGAGCAGTGGCTGATGGTCGCCTTCCTCGGCATCTTCATCTCGGCGACCCGCAATCTGGGGGTCATGATGGTGTTCCCCGTGCTGATCCTGGCCCTGCAGGCCTACGGCTGGCGCGAGTTCTTCCGCTTCACCGAGCGGGCCTTCAAGGTGGTATTCACCCTCTGGCTCATCCCCCTCGGCCTCTTCTCCTACATGGTCTACCTCTACCACCTGACCGGGGATGCGCTCGCCTTCAAGCACATCCAGGTCGCCTGGGGCCGCTACATGGACAGCCCGCTGGACTGGTGGCTGAGCGGCTTCGAGCTGGGCGGTCGCAAGGCCTACCTCTCCATCATGGTGATCTTCGGCTGGTGTCTGAACGGCTACCTGTTCAGCCAGAAACGCTGGGCCGAGGCGACCCTGATGTTCATCTGTACCACCATACCGCTGATGACCGGCCTCAACGCCATGCCGCGCTACATGTTCGGCCTCTACCCGACCCTGCTGGCCATCATCTTGCTGGCCCATCGCTGGCCCGCCATCCGTCCGGCAGTGCTCTGCATCAGCGGCATGGTCGCCTCCTTCATCGCGGTGGCCTTCGTCAACTTCAAGTTCTTCACCGTGTGACGAGCCCCGAACGCCAACGAGCCGGTCAACTGACCGGCTTTTTTCATGGGCGCGACACCCGCTTCACACTTTTCCATTCTTGAAAACGTAACCATTTGAACTGACGTCACAAATCGGCATTTTGCCGGTCCAAGCCCGGCATCATGGCCCCTAGAATGAGTGCCTCAACGGACCCCACTCAGCTCAAGGAATGGCCTATGCGCTCCTCGTCTCGTCTCGATCTCCGTCCATCAGCCCTGTGGCTCGCCGTGCTGGCCACGCCACTGTTCGCCGGCCAGGCGCTGGCCGCCCCCGAGGTCTATCTCCATGTGGATGGCAAACCGGTGGCCGAGGCGCTGGCGCTGGACAAGGGCACCGTCACCCTGACCCACAGGCTGGACAAGGGCAGCCACCAGATCCGCATCAGCGATGCCGGCAACAGCTGCGGCACCAGCTTCGGGCCGACCGAGGCCAAGCCGCTCCCCTTCGGCACCGCCCAGCCCATGAACAAGTGCAGCAAGGGGGCGAGCTTCAATCTGAGGGTGATGCTGGCGGGGGACTACGAGTTCACCTTCAACCCGGATACCCCCAGCCTCAAGGTGCTGCGGGCGACCAAAAAGAGCGAGTTCAAACGCCAGCCCCCGACAGAGCCCTGCATCAGCTGGGATGGCGGCCCGGTGACGACCTCACTCAAGGGGGTCTGGCCAGACGGCACCCGGCTGCGGGACGCCTACTCCGGCCAGGAAGGGGTGGTCAAGGGGGGCAAGCTGACCCTGACGCCGAGCAAGGAGAGCGGCGGCCTGCTGCTGCTAGAGCCGGTCAAGGCCGCCAAGACCGAGCCCTTCAGCTGGGATCAGGCGAGCGTCTATTTCCTCCTGACCGACCGCTTCCACAACGGCGATCCGAGCAATGATCACAGCTTCGGCCGCCAGAAGGATGGCCAGGACGAAGTCGCCACCTGGCATGGCGGCGACTTCAAGGGGCTGACCGAGAAGCTCGACTACATCAAGCAGCTCGGCATCAACGCCATCTGGATCACCCCCATGGTGGAGCAGGTGCACGGTTTCATCGGCGGTGGCGAGCAGGGCAACTTCCCCTTCTATGCCTACCACGGCTACTGGGCGCTGGACTTCACCAGGATTGACCCCAACTACGGCGACGAGGAGAGCCTGAAGGCCCTGGTGGACGAGGCCCACAAGCGCGGCATGCGGATCATCCTGGACGTGGTGATGAACCACGCGGGCTACGCCACCCTGGCGGATCTGCAGGATCTGGGGCTCACCGATCTCACCCAGAACACCGGCAAGTTGCCGACCCGCTGGAACGAATGGCGCCCGAGCGGCGGCCTCAACTGGCATGGCTACAACCAGTTTATCGACTACCAGTCCAGCGAGTGGAGCAAGTGGTGGGGGCCCGACTGGGTGCGGGCCGGTCTGCCCGGCTATCCCCAGCCCGGCACCGACGACGTCACCGGCTCGGTGGCCGGGCTGCCGGACTTCCTGACCGAATCCACCAAACCGGTGGGCCTGCCGCCGCTGCTGGCCGCGAAAAAAGACACCAGGGCCAAGGCCCTGCCCAACGCCACCGTGAGCGACTATCTCATCGCCTGGCACACCGACTGGGTGCGTCGCTTTGGCATCGACGGCTTCCGGGCCGACACCGTCAAGCACCTGGAGCCCGCCGTCTGGGCCAAGCTCAAGGAGGCGGGGACGACGGCGCTCAAGGAGTGGAAGGCTGCCAACCCGACCAAGAAGCTCGACGACCTCCCCTTCTACATGGTGGGCGAGGTGTGGGATCACGGGGTCGCCAAGGATTTCTGGTACCAGAACGGCTTCGATTCCCTGATCAACTTCGACTATCAGCGGGAGTTCGCCCTGCCCCAGGCCCAGTGCATGGCGGGGGCCGAACCCACCTATGCCGGCTACGCCAGCCGCATCAACCAGGATCCCGAGTTCAACGTGCTGAGCTACATCAGCTCCCACGACACCAAGCTCTTCTTCGGCGACTACCAGGACGTGGCGCTGCAGCGCCGGGTCGCGAGCAGCTTCATGATGCTGCCGGGTGGCATCCAGATCTACTACGGGGACGAGTCGGGACGCGGGCTCGCCAAGGATGGCGGCGTGTTCGATCAGAGCGTGCGCTCGGACATGAACTGGCAGGAGCTGGGGAGCGGTGAGAAGGCCGAGCTGGTCAAACACTGGCAACGGCTAGGCCAGTTCCGCGCCGCCCATCCGGCCATTGCGGCGGGCAGCCACAAGAAGCTGTCCGATGCCCCCTACGGCTTCGTGCGGGAGAAGGGGGAAGACAAGGTGGTGGTGGTCTTCGCCGGCCGACAGCAATAACGGCAGATCAAGCGAACAGAGGGGAGCCCATGGCTCCCCTCTGTCGTCTTGCCACTCAGAGTCAATCGGGTTGGCGGGCCGCCACCGGCCACTGCAGGCGCGCCCTGAGCAGGGTCTGCTGCCACAGGGGCCAGGCCAGCAGGGCCTGCTGATAGGCGCCGGCCTGACCGGGCAGCAGGATGCCGTAGCTCGCCAGCCGATAGGCCATCAACGCATAGAAGGCGTCCAGAATGCCCGCCTCGTCGAAGTAGAAGGGCCCCCGCGCCTGGGACCAGAGGGTCTGCAGCCGCGCCAGCTCACCCAGGGTCTCCACCGGTGGCTCGCTCTGGGTCGGCGCGCCGAGGAAGAAGGGCAGCAGGGTGCGGATCTGGCGAAAACCGGCGTGCAGCTCGGCACACAGGCTGCGCGCCAACGCCCGCTCGGCCCGATCCGCCGGATAGAGGTGGCGCCCCGGGCACAGCTCGTGCAGGTACTCGGCGATGGCCAGGGAGTCGTGGATGCGCAGCGTCCCGTCATCCAGCCAGGGCACCAGGCCGGCCGGTGCCACCCGCTTGAGCCGCTGCAGCGACCTGGCATCCTCCAGATCGAACACCTGCTCCTGCCACTCCAGCCCGCTCATGGCGAGCACCAGCGTCGCCCTCATTGCCCAGGTGGAACCTGTGCCTACCGTCAATACCAGGGATCCCATCGATTGCCTCCTGCGTGGGTTGTTCACGACCATCCCATCTGCCCCAACGGCACGACATCCGACGGTCGCCTCACATTTGCGCACCCGCGGGTTTGACCCTCTTGGGGAGCGGTGCTAGTTTGATTTTTCAAAACAATCAGTTAGCAACAATGTGAGCAATGGACAGCCAATTTACCATCGTCATCGCAGATGACCACCCCCTGTTTCGGGGCGCCCTCTATCAAGCGGTGCACATGGCCATCGACGACGCCAGGCTGCTGGAAGCGGATTCCATCGACAGCCTGACCCACCTGCTCGCCGAGCACCCCGAAGTCGACCTGCTGCTGCTGGACCTCAAGATGCCCGGGGCCAATGGCTTCGAAGGGCTCGCCTATCTGCGCGGCCACCATCCGGATCTGCCCATAGTGGTGGTCTCGGCGTCGGAAGATCCCGCCATCATCCAGCAGGTGCTGCGGCTCGGGGCCCTGGGCTTCATCCCCAAGTCCGCCCCCATGAAGGAGCTGGTCCACGCCCTCAATACGGTGATCGGGGGGGACAACTGGGTGCCGGAAGGGGTCTCCCTCCATCCCGAGCCCGTCGACGGCCCGGATTTCGCCAGCAAGCTGGCCAGCCTCACTCCCCAGCAGTACAAGGTGCTGATCATGCTGCGGGACGGCAGCCTCAACAAGCAGATCGCCTGGGAGCTCAACGTCTCCGAGGCCACCATCAAGGCCCATATCACCGCCATCTTCCGCAAACTCGGCGTCAAGAATCGCACCCAGGCGGTGATCGCCCTGCAGCAGATGGATATCAAGGACAGTTGAGCCCCTGCCACCATCAGGGCCCATATCACTCCGCCTTCCGCAAACTTGGCGTCAAGAACCGCACCCAGGCGGTGATCGCCCTGCAGCAGATGGATATCAAGGACAGTTGAACCCCTGCCACCATCAGGGCCCATATCACTCCACCTTCCGCAAACTCGGCGTCAAGAACCGCACCCAGGCGGTGATCGCCCTGTAGCAGATGGATATCAAGGACAGCTGACCAGCCCCTTGTCCCCACCACTATGGTGGTTTGTGACTCGACAATTAGCACGGTCGTACTTTATGCTGGCCGCGGCCATCAGAGGAGACCAGGATGAGCAAGGGACGCCAGACCCGCGACACGATTTTGCAGACCGCCTTCGAGCAGGCGAGCCGGCAGGGGCTGGAGAGCCTCACCATAGGCTCGCTCGCCACGACCTGTGAGATGTCCAAGAGCGGTCTGTTCGCCCACTTCCAGTCCCGCGACAACCTGCAGATCGCCGTGCTCACCTACTCCGCCGAGGTGTTCCGGGAGCGGGTGATCCAGCCGGTGCGCCAGCAGCAGCACCAGACCCAGCAGGAGAAGCTGATCGCCCTGCTGCAGGCCTGGCTGGCCTGGAACCAGAGCTTCGCCGGCCGCTGCATGTTCCTCGATGCCTGGACCTCGGCCCAGGAGGGAGAGGTGCAGCAGGCGGCACGCCAGCTGGTGCGCTTCTGGCTCGACTACCTGGCCCGCCAGGTGGTGCAGGGACAGGCCAGGGGGGAGTGGCGCAGCGATCTCGATCCCTGGCGCGCCGTCTATCGGCTCTACGGCCTCTACCTCGGGGATCAGGTGTTCCACGCCCTGGCGCTCTGCGAGGATCCGGCCCGCCACTTCTGGCCGGAGGTGACCGCCCTGCTGGCCAGTTGGCGCTGAGCCGATCGGCCCTTCTTTTTAAAAAGTCACAAAAAAGCACGACCGTTCGAACACAAAAACCACAGGACCATCATGAGCAGCAAGATCTACTTCAACACCCGCCGCTTCAGCCCGAGCAAGTTGCTGCTGGGCCTCGGCACCCGGTTGCATCACGCGCTGGCCCCCGCTCACGCAAAACGCACCGCCAGCAAACTGCTGCTCACCCCGCAGCGGCTCACCCGGGAGGTCGCCACGCCAGCCGGCCTGGTGCAGCAGGCCATGCACACCGGCGAAGGCACTCTGATGAGCTACCGGCTCGGCCAGGGGCCGGTCTGGTTGCTGATGCACGGCTGGTCCGGCAGCGCCAGCCAGTTCTATCCGCTGATGAGCCATCTCGCCGCCCAGGGCTTCACGGCGCTGGCCTATGATCACCCCGCCCACGGCCTGAGCGAGGGGAGCACGGGCCACCTGCCCCGCTTCGTGCGGGCCTTCGACGAGATCCTAGAACGAGTCGGTCCCGTCCAGGGGGTCATCACCCACAGCATGGGGGGCGCCGTCACCCTCAGCAGCCGTCACCCGGCCATGGATGCGCTGCCGCTGCTGCTCATCTCCCCCGTGCTCGACTACGTGCCCCAGCTCTACGGCATGGTGGCGCGCTCCGGCTACTCCATCCGGCTGTTCGATGCGGTGGTCAAGGAGATTGAACACGAATACCAGCACCCTCTCAGTACGGTCGACCCGCTGGGCCGGCTCGCCAGCCGGACGGGCGAGGCCATCATAGTGCACGACGAAGAGGACAGATTTGCTCCCCATGGCGACTCCCTGCGCGCGACCCAGGATGGCCGCACCCGGCTGGTGAGCACCCGGGGTCTCGGCCATGGCCGCATCCTGGCGAGCCCCCCCGTGTTCGCCGCCTTCGATCAACTGAGCCAGACGTCCCCTCGGGCCTGAGCCCGGAAAACGGGTCGCAAAAAATGCGTGCGCGGCCCGTTTTTATCCGCGATACAACGTCTTATAGTTAAATTGCGCGGTGGCAACCCGCCCTGGCGATCACCATAAGGCGTCCCCTATGACCGACCTCCTTTTATCAGCCGTGACGCCATCACAACAAGGGACAGCAGCATGGCCAGACCCAATACAGCGCTTCTGTTGACCGGTGGCGGTGCCCGTGCCGCCTATCAGGTCGGCGTCCTCAAGGCGGTGGCCGAGCTCTACCCCCGCAACATCGGCATCCCCTTCCCCATTTTGTGCGGCACCTCGGCGGGGGCCCTCAACATCACGGCGCTGGCCTGCTACGCCTCCTGCTTCCACCTGGGGGTGCGCAAGCTGGAGTGGGTCTGGCGACGCTTCGAGACCCACCACATCTTCGACTTTCATCCCTGCCAGCTGCTGTGGCGCACCCTCTATCAGGGCTCGGCCGGTCTCATCACGCCCCAGAGCAACCACGCCTTCCACCTGTTCGACAACGCCCCCCTGCGCCGCCTGCTGGATCAGCTCATCGACTATCACCGCATCGACGACAACATCCTCTACGGCAGCCTGGAGGCCATCGCCATCACGGCCTCCGACTACGACGACGGCCTCTCCACCACCTTCTTCCAGGGACGGGCCGAGCATCAGCCCTGGGAGCGGGCCAGGCGGCGCGGCCTGCGCACCCTGCTCACCTCGGATCACCTGCTGGCCTCGTCGGCGCTGCCCTTCGTCTTTCCCGCCACCCCCATAGGCGATCGCTTCTACGGGGACGGCTCCATCCACCAGCTGAGCCCGCTCAGCCCCGCCATCCACCTGGGGGCGGAGCGGATCCTGCTGGTCACCCTGGACTCCCCCCACCAGGGGAGCGCGGCCCCCCGCCAACGCCATCTGACCAGCTCCAACATCGCGAGCCACCTGCTCAACACCGTCTTCTCCGACACCCTGAACTCGGATCTGGAGCGGCTCGGGCGCATCAACCAGACCCTGTCGCTCATCCCGGCGCGGGAGCGCAGCCGTCTGAAGCTGCGCCAGGTGGAGACCTGCGTCATCCGGCCTAGCCAGGATCTCGACCTCATCGCCCTCGACTACCTGGCCAGACTGCCGACCCAGGTGCGCCGCCTGCTGCGGGTGCTCGGGGTGAACGGCGAGGAGAGCAGCAGCCTGGCCAGCTTCCTGATGTTTGATCCGGGTTACTGCCAGCGCCTGCTCAAGCTGGGGTATCAGGATGCGATGGCGCAGCGCCAGCGCATAGAGGCATTTCTGGACTTGCCTGGCCGAAGGGAGGAGCGCCTTCGCGAGGAGGCCTGAGCCTAGCGCCCCTCCAGCAGGCGCTGCTCCGCCTGCTCCATGGCGACGGCGGTGCCGAAGAGCACCAGGGTATCTCCCGCCGCCAGCCGCAGCTCCGCCCTCGGCTCCAGGCTGCGCTCCCCGCGCTGTACCGCCTTGATGCGCACCTCTCCCAGGGCGAGCTCCCGCACCCTGTGCCCCACCGCCCAGGCCTGATCGTGCAGCAGCACGGGGTGCAGCCGCTCCAGCAGCTGGTCCGTCTCCAGATTGCCGGCGCTCTGTCCCCCCCAGTAGAAGCCGTGCAGGAAGCGGTACTGGCTGCTGCGCTCGTGCTCCATGCGCCGGATCACCCGGCCGATGGGAACGTCGCAGTTGAGCAGCAGGTGGGAGACCAGCATCAGGGCCCCCTCCTGGGACTCGGGGATCACCTCGAAGGCGCCGGCCTGCTTGTAGTGCTCGAGGAAGCTGTCGTCCCGGGTGCGCACCAGCACCTTGAGCTCCCCCGCCAGCTCCCGGATCAGCGTCAGCATGGCGTCGACCCGCTTGATGTCGTCGAAGGTGATGATCACCAGCCTGGCCCGCAGCAGGCCGGCGGCCAGCAGGATGTCGCGGCGGCTGGCATCGCCGAACGCCACCTGCTCCCCCGCCAGCTTGGCCTCGCTCACCCGCTCGGGGTCGAGATCCAGCGCCAGAAAGGGGATCTCCTCGAGTTTGAGAAAGCGGGCGCAGGTCTGCCCGGCGCGGCCGAATCCGGCGATGATGACGTGCTGATGCTTGCCGAGGCCCGACTGGGCGACCTCGGCGCGGGAGAGCAGGGCGCTGTCGGTGAGGGAGCGGGCCAGCCCCAGGGCCCGCAACACCAGCCAGGGGGTGAGGGCGATGGAGATGACGCCGATGCCGATGAGCAGGGAGACCAGCCGGTGGTCGAGCAGGCCGTGGTGACTCGCCAGCGCCAGCAGCACGAAGCCGAACTCCCCCACCTGGCTCAGCATGATGCCGGCCGCCATGGCGTCGCGCTTGCGCTCCCCCATCAGCCGGCCCGCCAGCAGCACCAGCAGCGACTTGCACAGGATGAGGCCGGCCACGCACAGCAGCACCTGCCACCAGGCGCTCGCCACCAGGGCCCAGTCCATGGTCATGCCGATGGTGATGAAGAAGAGCCCCATCAGCACGTCCCGAAACGGCTTGATGTCCACCTCCAGCTGGTGGCGGTAGTGGGACTCCCCCAGCATCATGCCCGCCAGGAAGGCACCGAGGGCCATGGAGAGCCCCATCCACTGGGTGAGGGAGGCCGCCAGCAGGGCCACCAGCAGGGTGCAGAGCACGAACAGCTCGTCGGATCGCGCCCGCGCCACCTCGTGAAACACCATGGGCAGCAGCCACTTGCCCACCGCCAGCAGCACCGACAGGGCGAACAGCCCCTTGAGGGAGGCCCAGGCGACCTCCGCCAGCAGGGCACTGCCCTGCACCTCGGGTTGGGCCAGGATGGGGATCATCACCAGCAGGGGCACCACGGCGAGATCCTGGAACAAGAGCACGCTCACCCCGAGCTGGGCCCGCCGGGTATGCAGTTGCTTGAGCTCGCCGAGCTGCTTGATCACCACGGCGGTGGAGGAGAGCGCCAGGGTGCCCGACACCACCAGCGCCTGGGAGAGGCTCAGCCCCCACCACCAGGCGAGCCAGAAAAACAGCAAGGAGGTGAGCAGCACCTGCAGGCCGCCGACCCCCAGCACCAGCTTGCGCATGGCGAGCAGGCGCGGCAGCGAGAACTCGAGGCCGAGGGAGAACATCAGGAAGACGATGCCAAGCTCCCCTATGGTCTGCATCATGGCCTGCCCCGTGACGATGGCCATCCCGTGGGGGCCGAGCAGCATGCCGACGAACAGATAGGCGAGGATCACCGGCTGGCCTAGGCGGCGAAAAATGGCCACCAGCAGGACGGCGAACAGCAGCAGGATCAACACATCGGCGTACACGCACTCCTCCCCTTTTCTCTTCGTGACTTGCCCGTCGGCAGGCCTGCCGACTCGCCGTTGCGATGCCCTGCGAAGCCGGCCCGGGAAGGGGCTAGGCTCCCCCTTTTTCCCTCCCGTTTCATCCCGTTAAGCCTAGCCAGCCCCTTTGTTTTTCATCGGACATATTTTGGGCACAAGGATTGCAAGAACCCACGCAATGAGTGGAGAGGTGTAAGGGCTGTAACGTGGAAAACACATCGTCATTGAACGGCTTCGGACATGGCATAGAGCAGTGGGTGCAGCAGATGGAGCGCCTTGCGCCCCTGAGCGGGCAGGACCGTTATCAGCAGCTGGAGCAGTTGCTGGGACAGCGGGATCTTGACGCCCTGCTGGCAATCTTTGCCGAGCGGGTGGCAAAGATTGTCCGGATCCACGCCCTCCACTTCGACTGTGGCCAGCCCCATCCCCTCATCTCCCACCCGCCCCAGGCCAGGCAGGTGCTGCACGGCTATCGCTTCGAGCTGCGGGGCCAGCACGACCAGTTGCTCGGCCAGCTGCATTACGAGCTGCAGCAGCTGGGCGAAGCGGCTCAGCACCAG
>NZ_CDBN01000006.1 GCF_000820085.1 Aeromonas sanarellii | reverse complement strand
ACCAAGTTCGAATCCGAAGTGTACGTGCTGTCCAAGGAAGAAGGTGGTCGTCACACCCCGTTCTTCAAGGGCTACCGTCCGCAGTTCTACTTCCGTACTACCGACGTGACCGGTACCATCGAACTGCCGGAAGGCGTAGAGATGGTAATGCCGGGCGACAACATCAAGATGGTTGTTACCCTGATTGCTCCGATCGCGATGGACGACGGCCTGCGTTTCGCCATCCGTGAAGGTGGTCGTACCGTAGGTGCTGGTGTTGTAGCTAAAGTTATCGCTTAATCGATACTTTACATACGCACATGAAAGGGGTGGCTTCGGCCACCCCTTTTACTTTTGGGGCTTTAAATGGCCTGTGAGATACTTTGCGAAATTATTGATAGAGGTAGCTGCTGTGAGTAAACCCGCCATTTTTCTGGATCGCGATGGTGTCATCAACGAAGACACGGGTTATGTCAGCCAGGTTGATGACTTCCACTTTCTACCCGGGGCGATCGAAGCCATGCAATTGCTGAAGAAGAAAGGCTACCTGCTGGTTGTGGTCACCAATCAGTCCGGCATTGCCCGAGGCTACTTCACTGAAGATGATTTCATGAACTTGACCGAATGGATGGATTGGTCCCTGGCCGATCGGGACGTGGATCTCGATGGCATCTATTTCTGTCCCCATCATCCTGACCACGGTGCGCCTTGCGATTGCCGCAAACCCGAACCCGGCATGCTGCTGCTTGCCCAGCAGGAGCTCGGTATCGACATGGCCCGCTCCTATATGGTGGGTGACAAGCCGTCCGACCTGAAAGCGGCCATCAATGCCAAGGTAGGTCACAAGGTGATGGTGCGCACCGGCAAGCCGGTCACGGATGCTGGTGTCGAGCTGGCCGATGCCATCTATGACAACCTGCATGATTTTGCCGTAGCGGCCCCCACCGCAGGCTGACTTTGCTGGTTTAAGATGCTTTTTGGTGTCTTTGTGAGCGGTTGAACGATGAAAGCCATCTTTTTGTAATTATCCCCTTGCCAGAACAAATCCGCTCCCTATAATGCGCCTCCATCGACACGGCAAGCGGCAACGCAAACAACCCGGTCGGTGACCTCGAAAAGCCTTTGAAAATAAGGCTTGACTCGAGAAGGCGGTTGAGTAGAATGCCACTCCCGCAGCAGCTAAAAGCTGCGTCGCTCTTTA
>NZ_CDBN01000005.1 GCF_000820085.1 Aeromonas sanarellii | reverse complement strand
CAGGTGAACCGGCTTGTCGGCGAGCAGCGTCTCGCGGCAGGGCAGGGGGGAGGGGCCGGGGTGGCGCCTGAGCTCCTCCTGGCTGATGCCCAGCCTGTCGTCCAAGGTGCGCAGCCAGGTGCGGTTGGCGATGGTCGCGAGTCGCTCCAGCTTCTCCGGTGCCATCCACTCCCCACCCAGATTGCATTCGGCGACGAAGGCGAACTCCTCGTCCAGGGCGTGCCAGCGCGGGCCGGCCTCCTCCTCGGCCGCCTGCCGCTCCGATGCCGGCAGCCGGGCCGCCAGCGCGTCGATATGGGCGTCGCGCTTGAGCACCTCGAAGCGGGTGCGGATCTCGTGGATCCTGTCGTAGATGGTCTCCAGCTTGGTGGCCTTGTCCACCACGAACTCCGGGGTGGTGACCTTGCCGCAGTCGTGCAGCCAGCTCGCGATATGGATGGCCTCCCACTCCTCGTCGTCGAGGCGAAAGTCCTTGAAGGGGCCTTGCTGCTGATCGCAGGCGGCCTGTGTCAGCATCCGGGTCAGCTCGGGCACGCGCTGGCAGTGGCCGCCGGTATAGGGGCTCTTGGCGTCGATGGCTCCCGCGATCAGTTCGATGAAGGCCTCCAGCAGCTGCTTCTGCTCCTCCAGCAGGCGCTGGTTTTCGATGGCGGAGGCCGACATGCCGGCCAGCGCCTCGATGAGGCTGATGCGCGATGCCAGCTCCCGGGGGGCACAGTCCGGCAGCACCAGCAACAGGCAGCCGATCAGCTCCTGGCGATGGTTGTACAGGGGCTCGGCCAGCAGTTGGCGTGGGCCGGGGAAGGGACCCCAGTCGGCGAGGTAGCGGGACCACTGCTCCTCATCGAGGGGCAGGCTGAGGCGATCCGTGTGGTAGAGTCCGCCGAGCAGCGCCGTCTGCCAGTGCACCCGTTCACAGGCCAGCGGCTGCGACTGCCAGATGGCCTGCACGGCCTGCATCTGTTTCTCCTTCGCCAGGTAGAGACAACCCCCTTCTGCCTGGGCCGCCGCCACCGTCTCGTGCAGGATGCGGTTGAGCAGGGAGTCGAAGCGGTGTTCGGCCGTCAGTGCCCGCCCCATGTTCATGAAGTTGCCCAGGGTCAGGCGCATGCTGGACATGGCGCGGGCCAGGTCGTCTATCTCCCGGATCGCCGAGTCCGGGCCCTCGCTCTCGCCGAAGTCGAAATGCTGGATCCGCTCGGCCTCCTGGGTCAGTGCCAGCAGGGGGGTGGCCGTGCGCCGCGCCGCCAGCCAGATGACGGGCAGCAGCAGGAGCAAGCCGGCACATGCCCAGGCCAGGTTGCGCAGGGCATCCTGACGGGCCGGCGCGGTCAGCACCTCCACCGGCACCAGCAGGGCGAGGTAGAAGGGAGATCCCTCCCCGAGGGCCGAGAGGTTGACGAGCCAGTCGGAGCCATTGCCATCGTTCAGCGTCAGCTCGGCGGGCTGGTGCAGCAGGGTGGGCTGGGTGGCCATCTCCTGTTGCAGCTTGGTGAGGATCGGGTGCTGGAGCGCCGACAGCATGGGCAGGCGGCTCAGCTGGTCGAAGCTGGGCAACCGCTCGGGATCCGTTGCCAGCAGGGTGCCGGCCTCGTCGAACAGCACCAGCTGGCTGTGGCTGGGAAGAGGCAGCTCACCGATGAGGGAGGAGAGCCCCTCCACGCCGGCGTCCAGCCCGATCACCGCCCGGCGATCATCGCTCTCCACCGCCAGCGTCATGCCCGGCTCCCGGGTGGTGAAGAAGAGATAGGGATGGGTCACTATGATGCCGGTGCTCCAGCGTGCCTGCTTGTACCAGCCGCGGTCGCGGGGATCGAAACGGTAGTCCGGCATGGGACGCCGCTCCAGCAGCCGCTGCCGCTGGTCAAAATAGAGAAACTCCCCCCGGCCCTGGCTCAGGCTCTGGACCAGCAGGCGGCTCTCGGGCGGCGGGTTGTCCAGCGCCCCCTTTGCCCGCTCGGTCAGCTTGCGCACCAGGAAGAAGTCGCCGTTCTCGTAACCGGCATAAATGGCGCCATAGCTGGCGCTGTTTGCCAGCACTTCGGCCAGTTGGGGCAGATAGGCGAGCCGCTCCTCCAGGCTGGTCATGGCGGCCAGCTGGCCGCTGCGCAGGAGGCTCAGTGACATGTGCGCCGGGCGCTGGTTCAGCTTGAAGGCGAGCGCCAGCTGCTCCCGGTAGTGCTGGAAGCTCTGTCGTTCGTGCTCCAGCCCCTGCCGCATGCCCTGCTGGAACTGCAGCACGATGAGGGCCCCTCCCAGCAGGGAGAAGAGCAGAATGAAGAGGGTGGCAATGTGTACGTAAAAGGGTTTTCGACTGAGGCGTGCTGTTGTCATGGACCTGTCCTTGTCCCGGCGATCGCCGTGATGATCTCCTGAGAGTGTGCTCGCAGGATGACAAAAAGCATAGGGCCTGATCGGGTGGTGTGTGAGGACGGCGTGCATCCTGAGTCTGAGATTCGGACGGGAGAGGGTGCCCAGTCCGGCACACTCCTGTGGTCACGTGATTCATTCAGATATCTCGTGCTACATTGCTCCACTGGCAAATGGCCTGTGAATCAATGGAGTGTCCCATGTCTGTCGTTCCCTATTCCGTGCTGGATCTGGTGCCCGTGCCCGAAGGCGCCTTGCCGGCCGAGTCGTTCCGCCATTCGCTGGATCTGGCCCGCCATGCGGAGCGCTGGGGCTATCACCGCTACTGGCTGGCGGAGCATCACAACATGCCGGGGATCGCCAGCGCCGCCACCGCCGTGCTCATCGGCCACCTGGCCGGCGGCACCAACACCCTGCGGCTCGGGGCGGGCGGCATCATGCTGCCAAACCACTCGCCGCTGGTCATCGCCGAGCAGTTCGGCACGCTATGTTCCCTCTATCCGGATCGGATCGATCTCGGGCTGGGGCGGGCCCCCGGCACCGATCAGCGCACCATGCAGGCGCTGCGCCGCCAGCGCAGCGGCGAGGTGGACGATTTTCCGGCGGATGTGCGCGAGTTGATGGGCTACTTTGGGGACAAGATTGGCGCCGTGCAGGCGGTGCCCGGTCAGGGGCTGCACGTGCCGATCTGGCTGCTGGGCTCCAGCCTCTATAGCGCCCAGCTGGCGGCGGCCATGGGGCTGCCGTTCGGCTTCGCCTCCCACTTCGCGCCCGGCTTGCTGCTGCAGGCGCTGGAGCTCTACCGCACCCAGTACCGCCCCTCGGCGCGCTGGCCCAGGCCTTATGCCGTGGTCTGCGTCAACCTGATCGCCGCCGACAGCGATCGGGAGGCGCGCTTCCTGTTCACCACCTTGCAGCAGCAGTTCCTGCGGCTCTATCGCGGCGATGCCGGCAAGCTGCCGCTGCCGGTGCAGGATCTGGGGGAGGAGTGGTCTGCCCGCGAGCTGATGGCCATGGAGCAGACCCTGGCCCGCTCCCTGGTGGGGGATCCGGATCGGGTGCGCCACGGTCTCAAGGCCCTGCTGGCCGAGACCGGTGCCGACGAGCTGATGTTCAACGGCCCCATCGTCGATCACCAGGCGAGGCTGCGCTCGTTCGAGCTCGGCGCCGAGCTGATGCAGAGCCTCTGAACCAAACGGCGGGATGATATATAAGCCATTGGTTTAAAACGATAGTCAGATTGCTGTCAGGCCTCTGTCGTGTCGCCTGTTGCCACTCGACCCTATGCTGGCCCTGTCCAATATCACGAGGAGCCGATGATGATAGTCAGGAAATTGAGATTGCAGCGGGGCTGGTCACAGGAGCAGTTGGCCGCCTTTACCGGCCTGAGCGTTCGCACCATTCAGCGGATCGAGCAGGGGCAGCAACCCGGACTGGAATCCCTCAAGGCCCTGGCCTCCGTCTTTGAGCTCGATGTGACTCAACTGCAGGAGAGCGAGATGAAAGGGAATGAGACAGAGGGTGGGGTGGACCTGGCCAGGGATGAGCGGGAGGCGATGAAGTTTGTCGAGGGGCTCAAGGGCTTCTACGGCCACCTCATCAGCTATGTGCTGGTGATGACGGGCCTGTTCGTCATCAACTACCTGAGCAACCCGGACCATATCTGGGCCTGATGGCCCATGCTGGGTTGGGGCCTGGGGCTGATGTCCCACGCCATCAACCTGTTCCAGCCGTTCAGGCTGCTCGGGCCGGAATGGGAGCGACGTCAGGTGGAGAAACGGCTGGGGCGCAGGCTGTGAGGTGTTTCTCTATCCCATAAAGAGCGGGCCCGGCAATGCCGGGCCCGTTTTATTTCCCATCCCTGTTCCTTGCCTCACTTGGCATAGGCGGGGCAGGGGGTCGCTGCTAGGTCGTCATGTTCACTTGGCGTAGGCCGGGCAGGGGGTCGCTATCAGGGCGTCATCCTCGTAGCGCCACATCGTGAGGCTGTTGCCCCAGACGCAGCCGGTGTCCAGCCCCTTGATGTCGTCCTTGCCGGTCTTGCCCATCAGCGCCGCCCAGTGGCCGAACACCAGTATGGGGTCGTCGTCGTGGTGCTCGCGCTGCTCGAACCAGGGGCGCAGGCCTGGTGTGGACTCCTTGGGGCCCTTCTTGCACTTGAAGTCGAGCCGGCCATCGAAGTAGCAGAACCGCATGCGGGTGAAGCTGTTGATGATGTAACGGTAACGCTCTATCCCCACCAGACTGTCGTTCCAGCTGTCCGGCAGATCGCCATACATGTTGTGCAGCAGCCAGCTGTACTGATCCCCGCGCAGCAGGGTTTCTACTTCCCGGGCACAGCTGCGGGCGGTGTGGGCATCCCAGGCGGGGGAGAGGCCGGCGTGGATCATCATGATGGGCAGATCCGGGTGCTCCGCCAGCAGCGGGCGGTGGCGCAGCCATTCCAGCAGATCTTCCCGATCCGGCGCCTCCATCAGCTCCTGCAGCTTGTCCTTCTTCTTGAGCGGGGCGACCCCGTGGACGACCGCCAGCAGGTGCAGGTCATGGTTGCCGAGCACGGTCACGGCCTGCTGTCCCAGTGATTTGACGAAACGCAGGGTGTTGAGAGAGTCCGGTCCGCGGGCGACGAGATCGCCGCACAGCCAGAGTGTGTCGTTATCGAAGTCGAACTCGGCAAGATCCAGCAGACGGCGCAAATCGTCGTAGCAGCCCTGGATATCACCGACGAAACAGTTCGCCATGAAACCTCAGTTGATAATGTTGGGAACGGCCAGCGTGAAGGGGGCTATGGGGGCCTCGAATCGTTGCCCCGATTCATCCTGCAGGATATAGCTGCCTTCCATCACGCCGAGCGGAGTGGCGAGGGGGACGCCACTCTGGTAGGTGAAGGTCTCGCCGGGGGCGATCAGGGGTTGTTCACCGACGACCCCGGGCCCCTCTACTTCCTGCATCTTGCCATTGGCATCCGTGATGAGCCAGCGTCGATGCAGCAGTTGCACGGTCCCCGGCCCCAGATTCTCTATCTCGATGAGGTAGAGAAAATGGTAGGGATCCTGGGTGCCCGCCACATAGCTGGGGTGCGGGCGAACCACTATCCGGGGGGTGGCCATGGGATCAGGCCTGCTGCTGATCGGCCAGCCAGTTGGCGATCGTGACGAACTGCTCGAGGGAGAGGTTCTCCGGGCGCAGGTTGCCATCGATCCCGAGCTCGGTCAGCTGGGCGTCGGTGATGAAGTTGGCGAAGCTGTTGCGAATGGTCTTGCGACGCTGGCCGAAGCCCTCGGTGCAGACCCGGTTCAGGCAGCGGATGTCCTTGGCGACGATGGTCGGGTTCTTGTGCGGCACCAGGCGCACCACGGCGGAGTCCACCTTGGGGGCCGGCTTGAAGGCGCCCGGGCCGACTTCCAGCACAGGGATCACCTGGCAGTAGTACTGGGTCATCACGCTCAGACGGCCATAGGCCTTGCTGCCGGGACCTGCGGCCAGACGCAGCACCACTTCCTTTTGCAGCATGAAGTGCATGTCTTCGACCCGATCGGCGAACTCGCACAGGTGGAAGATGAGCGGGGTGGAGATGTTGTAGGGCAGGTTGCCGAAGATGCGAAGCGGCCCCTTGCCTTCTCCCATCAGGGTCGCGAAGTCGAAGCGCATGGCGTCGGCCTCGATCACAGTTAATTTGTCTTTAAGAGTGGGATGCTCGCGCAGGCGCGCCGCCAGATCCCGGTCCAGCTCGACCACCGTCATCTTGTCCATCTGGGCGGCGACCGGCTCGGTCAGCGCCGCCAGACCCGGCCCGATCTCCACCAGGTTCTGGCCCGGCTGCGGGTTGATGGCGGCCACTATCTGGTCGATCACGTAACGGTCGTGCAAGAAGTTCTGACCGAAACGCTTACGGGCCGTGTGGCCCATGTGCACCTTACTGCTCATATCTTTTTTTCTCTACCATCTGGATGGCGTGGTTGATCGCGGTGATCAGGCTACCGGAATCGGCGAGGCCCTTGCCTGCCAGATCCAGCGCGGTGCCGTGATCCACCGAGGTACGGATGAAGGGAAGTCCGAGGGTGATGTTGACCGAGTTGCCAAAGCCCTTGTATTTGAGCACGGGCAACCCCTGGTCGTGGTACATGGCGAGTACCGCATCCGCATCCTTGAGGTATTTGTCCTGGAACAGGGTATCGGCGGGCAGCGGACCGACCAGATCGATCCCCTCCTGGCGCAGGCCGGCCAGGGCGGGTTCGATCACGTCGATCTCCTCCCGGCCGAGATGGCCCCCTTCCCCGGCGTGGGGATTGAGGCCGCAGACGTAGATCCGGGGGTGTTCTATGCCGAACTTGCCCTTGAGATCCGCATCCAGGATGCGGATCACCTTGCCGAGGCGCTCCTCTGTGATGGCCATGGCCACGTAGGCCAGCGGGATATGGGTGGTCGCGAGCGCCACCCGCAACCCTTCGGTGGCCAGCAGCATCACCACGTCGGCGGTGTCGGACTGCTGGGCGAAGAATTCGGTGTGGCCGCTGAACGACACCCCTGCCTGGTTGATGATCCCCTTGTGCACCGGCCCGGTCACCACGGCGGCAAACTCGCCGCTCAGGTTGCCGTCGCAGGCGCGCTGCAGGGTGGCCAGCACATAGGCGCCGTTGCCCTCGTTCAGCTCACCCGGCACCACGGGGGCACCGAGGGAAACCGGACAGACCGTCAGGGTGCCCGCCCGCTGCGGGCGGGCAGGGGCGCAGGGATCGTAGGGTTCCAGCTCGATGGCGAGCCCCAGCAATCCGGCCCGCTCGCGCAGCAGGGCCGGGTCGGCGATCACCACCAGCTGGTGGGGCCACGCCCGCTGGGCGATGTGCAGCACCAGATCCGGGCCTATGCCCGCCGGTTCACCCGGGGTGATGGCAAGACGATGGCAGTTCATCAGTTCGGTTCTATCTGGATGTAGGCTTCGTCGCGCAGTTCATCCAGCCAGGCCTGGGACTCTTCGGTGAAGCGGCGGTTGAAGATGAGCTGGTAGGCGCGCTGCTCCTGGGCCTTGCCGGTGGCGTCCTGGCTGCGACGATCCTCGAGCTGCACTATGTGCCAGCCGTGGGTGGTGCGGAAGGGTTCGCTGATCTGGCCGGGTTGCAGGCGATTGACCATGTCGCGGAACTCCGGCACATAGACGTTGGGATCGGACCAGCCCAGTTCGCCGCCCTGCACCGCGGAGCCCGGATCCTCGGAGTACTTCTCCGCCATGCTGGCGAAGCTGGCCTTGCCGCTCTTGATGTCGTGCAGTATGCCGTCCAGGGTGCCCTTGGCCTTCTCCTCGCTCAGGATGATGGAGGGCTTGATCAGGATGTGGCGCGCCTTCACCTCGGTCTGCATCACCTGCTGCTGACCCTTGGTGTCGAAGATCTTGACGATGTGCAGACCGGCGCCGGAGCGCAGCGGGCCGACGATGTCGCCCTTCTTGGCGCCCTGTACCGCCTCCGCCATGAGGGTGGGCATCTCCTGCTGGCTCATCCAGCCCCAGTCACCCCCTTCCAGGGCCTTGGGACCGTTACTCTCGGCGATGGCCAGCTTGCGGAAGTCCGCCCCCTCTTTCAGGGCGGCCAGGATGCGTTCGATCTTGGCCTTGGCGGCGTTGAGCTGCTCGGCGCTCGGGTTGTCCGGCAGGGCAACCTGGATGTGGCCGATGTGGTACTCGGTCTGCTGCTGGCCCTGCTTGCCCAGCGCCTCGACCACCTGCTTCACCTCCTGCTCGGAGATGTTGATGCGGCGGCGCACCTGGCTGCGGCGCACCTCGTTCATCAGGATCTCGCGGCGTACCTCTTCCCGGTACTGGGCATAGGTCAGCCCCTCCCGTTCGAGCTGGGCACGCAGCTGCTCCAGGGTCATCTTGTTGTCGGCGGCGATGCTCTGGATAGCCTGCTCCAGCTGGGTGTCACTGATCTTGAGCCCCTGGCGCTCCGCCAGTTGCAGTTGCAGGCTCTCCTGGATCAGGCGATCCAGCGCCTGCTTGCGCAGGGTGACGTCATCGGGCAGGGACTGGCCGCTCTCCTGGGCGGAGGCCTTCACCTTCTGCACCAGGGCCTCCTGCTGACTGGCCAGCACCACGTCCTTGTTGACCACGGCCAGCACCTTGTCCACCAGCTCGGGCGCGGCGAGGGCGCCCTGGCTCATGACACCGAACAGGCCTGCGGTCAGCAGGGAAATCAACGTCTTCTTCATATCCATCTCTCAAGGCGTTTGCCAGACCCGTTACTGGTCTCGCAGGTTAAACGGACGAATGTAAGGCAGTGCTTCGGTGTCCAGGGACGTGCCCTTGGAGCCGGTACCCACGCTACCCAATCCTTTCATTTCAAATTGAATGCCGAGGCTGCGCTCGGACGTCGGGGCCATGTTCACGTTGTCTGGCGTATTGACCCACTCCAGGTTGAAGTTGATGCTCCAGCAGCAGGAGTCGTACTTCAGGCCCACCTTGCGGTCCACTTTGACGTTCTGGTCGAGCTCCTGATAGTAGCCTCCGTAGAGATGCCACTGGTTGTTCAGCGGCGTGGTCAGCAGCAGGCCTATCTGGTTGAGATCCGTCACCTGGCCCTTGTGGTCCAGGTCGTAGTTGGCGTCCCGCACGAAGCGGTGGTTCAACTGGCTGATCAGCTTCTCGTGGCGATATTCCAGGGCGCTGTTGGCGGAGCTTATCTGGCGCTGCTCCACATCATATTGCGCCCCGGCATGGGCATACCACTGCTCGTTGATCTTGGCGTCCCCCTCGAACGACAGCGGCGAGCGGGTATTGGTGCTCAGCTCGTCGCTGCTGTAGAGCTTGACCCTGGGGGCCACGAAGTCGAAGGCTTGGGCAACGGCCAGCCGGATTCGTTCATCCCCGGCCGGATCATAGATGCGGGTGGTGACCCCCACTGAGAGCCGGTTGGAGTCGCTGATCCGGTCAAGACCGGCGTAGCGGCGATCGCTGAACAGGCTGTAGTAGTCCTGGCGCATGGTGGTGGAGTCATAGACGCCTATGTTGTCCTGATCCTTGTAGGGCACATAGAGGTACTGGAACTCCGGCTCCAGGGTCTGGTTGGCCCCTTCCCCGAACCACTGCTGGTCGCGCTCGAAGGTCATGCCGCCCTTGAGGCGGAACGAGGGCAGCACCCGGGTGATGACGCCTTCTTCCAGGGTGACGTCTCCCCCTTCTCGCGGGGTAAAGCGGTTTGTGAAGGTGCTGCTCATGTTGTCAGGCACCGTCTGATCGTAACGGGTGTACATCAGCTTGTACTGGCTGTCGAGGAAGTAACCGGCTTCGTCCACCAGGGGGATGGTCAGGGTCGGGGCCGTGTAGAAGCGGGTGCCGGTGTAGGCCTCCCCCTTGTTCTGCTCGACGGCCTGGTCGTTGTTGTAACCGAAGTTGGTGAGCTCTGTGTTCCAGGCCAGATCGTACCAGTTGCCCTGCTGGTAGTAGTTGTGGTTGATGCGTGGCATCAGCTCGTGGGGCTGCTGGGCGCTGGCCAGCAGGATCTGGTAGGTCCGCACCTCGGCGTTGAGGTTCCAGTTCTGCTGGAAGTAGCCGGCCTTCAGGGACTGCTGCAGCTGGTTGTCGACCTGGGTCCCCACCTTGGGGGAGAAGTCGTTGAAGTAGTTGTAATCCTGATCTCGCACCTTGGTGTAGTCCACCGACACCTGCAGGGCGTTGTCCAGGAACCTGGAGGTGTGGCGGGCGTTCAGCAGGTAGCGGTGCCCATCGGACAGGTAGTCGTTGAGGCTGTCCGTCTCGTCGTACTGCTTGTCGTCCGCGAGGTTCTCGAAGTAGAGGCTGCCGGTATGGGCCGGATCCGGCATGTAGCGGAACTCGACCTGTTCCATCAGGCCCCGTCTGTCCATGAAGCGGGAGGTGATGGTGGCATCGTAGTTCGGCGCTATGTTCCAGTAGAACGGCTGGGTGATGTCCATGCCGTTCTTGGAGCTCTGGGTATAGCCGGGGTAGAGCAGACCGGTCTTGCGCTCGTCCTTGATGGGGAAGTTGATGTAGGGGAAATAGAAGACCGGGTAGTCATAGAGCCAGAGGCTGGCATTCCAGGCTTCCCCGAACACCTCCGACTGGTCGATGTCGATGCTGCCTGCCTTCAGGGTCCAGGCTTCCTGACCCGGCGGGCAGGTGGTGTACTGGGCGCCCTCCAGGGTGATGTTCTGGTTGTTGTTGGTCATGGTCACCTTCTCGGCGAAGCCGCGTACCGGTGAGCCATGAACCTGATACTTGCCCTCCTCCAGTTCGGAGTTCTTGGTGTCCAGGTTGGACTTGAGGGTCTTGTCGCTGGTGACCGTGATCTGGCCGTCGTTGTAATAGATGTTGCCGATGGCGATGACATCCCGGCTCTTCTGGTCCAGCTGGGCATAATCGGAGTCGAATTTGCGCACGCCCTGCCGCACCTTGACGTCACCCTCGTAGACGGCAGTCTCGCCCTGCTTGGCTTCCAGGCGATCGGCATCCACCTCGACGGGCAGGGCGTTGGCGTCCTCGTTTGCGCTGGGTTTCTCTATCTTGGGCACATAGTCATAGCAGAGGCTGTCGAGGATCCCGGTGGCGGGTGGCGCATTGAGTGGCGCTGCCTGGACCATGAGCGGACTCAGGGCAGGAACAAGGCTGATGGTCAGGGCGATGGGACAGGAGTACCCCAGTGTCCATTTTGTCATGTGAAAGGCTCGCGCAATCCGTAGTAAAAACGGTTGATTCAGGGCATGCATTTTATGTCAGGATCCATCGAGTTGACATTGCATGTCATTGCTTTATGTTAGCCGGCAATGATAAAGCATTATTGCGGCCAGGGCTAACAGCCAAGTGCTGCTTTCCAATTTGGTTCCCGACTCATGCACGATCGCGCTTCCCTGCTTTTGCAATGGGCACGCCGGATTTCCGGTGACGCCAACCTCCCGTTGACCCTCATTTCCGGTGACGCCAGTTTTCGCCGCTACTTCCGTGGTGGCGGTCTGGTGTGGGTGGATGCTAATCCGAAAACCGAAAAAAATCATGAATTCGTTCGCAATGCGGCCGCCCTGCATGCCGTTGGGCTGCTGGCGCCCGAGGTGAGGGTGGTGGACTACGAGCAGGGGCTGCTGGCGGTGACGGATCTCGGGGATACCCAGCTCATCGGCTGCCTGAACGATGACAACGTGCTGGCCTGGTACGGCAAGGCCATCGCCCTGCTGCCGAGACTGGGGGCGGTCGCGCTGGCGCTCGAGCCCTTCGATGAGGCCTTCATGGCGCGGGAGAACGCCATCTTCCCCGAGTGGCTGCTGGGCCACCACCTGCAGTTGACGCTGAGCGCCCAGGAAGAGCAACTGCTGGCGGAGACCTTCGCCTGCCTCACCGCGAACAACCTGGCCCAGCCCCAGGGGGTGATGCACCGGGACTTCCACAGCCGCAACCTGATGGTGTGTGGTGGGCAGACCCCGGGCGAGAGCGAACTCGCCATCATCGACTTCCAGGACATGGTCACGGGGCCGCTCAGCTACGACCTGGTCTCCCTGCTGAAAGACTGCTACGTGCGCTGGCCTGACGAGGTCATCGAGCAGGGCATGAGTCATGGCTTCGAGGTGCTGAGCCAGGCGGGGCTGCTCGGCGGGCTCGACTATGCCAGCTTCCGCCGCCACGCCGACCTCACCGGCATGCAGCGCCACCTCAAGGCGGCGGGGATCTTCACCCGCCTCTGCCATCGCGACGGCAAAGCCGGCTACCTCAAGGACATCCCCCGTACCCTGGGCTATGTGGTGGATGTCTGCCACACCCATGGCGCGACCTACCCGGTGCTGGCCCGCTTTGGCCAGTGGCTGGAGCAGGTGGTACTGCCCGGGCTGGCCCGCACCGGAGTGGCGTCATGAAGGCGATGATCCTGGCCGCCGGTCGCGGCGAGCGGATGCGCCCGCTCACCGACAGCCTGCCCAAGCCGCTGCTGGCGGTGGGGGGCAAGCCGCTCATCGTGCACCACATCGAGAAGCTCAAGAGCGCCGGGGTAAGCGAGCTCGTCATCAACCACGCCTGGCTCGGCCACAAGCTGGTGGAAGCCCTCGGCGATGGCAGTCAGTACGGCGTGGCTATCCGCTGGTCGGCAGAGGAGAGCGCGCTCGAGACCGCAGGCGGCATAGTGCAGGCGCTGCCGTTGCTCGGCAGCGACCCCTTCCTGGTGATCAACGGCGACACCTGGATAGATGCCGACTATGCCACCCTGGTGCGCCAGCCCCTGGGGGAGGATCTGGCCCACCTCTGGCTGGTGCCCAATCCACCCCAGCACCCGCAGGGGGACTTCTCCTTGCAAGGGGGGAGAGTGCTGGACGCACCTGCCCTCACCTTCAGCGGCGTGGGCCTCTACCACCCCTCTGCCTTTGCCGGCCTCCCCTCTGGCGCCCGCAAGCTGGCGCCCCTGCTACGCGACTGGATGGCGCAAGGCCGGGTCGGCGGCAGCCTGCTCGCCGGCGAGTGGCGCGACATCGGCACCGTGGAGCGGCTGCGCGCGCTGGATGAGCAACTGCTTGCCGGCACTCACTAACATCACGAGGTCTTGAACCATGCGTATTTGGGGTAAGGTGCTTGGCGCCTTCTTCGGTTTTCTGCTCGGCAACATCTTCGGTGCCCTGCTCGGCCTCTGGATAGGCCACCGTTTCGATCGGGGCATGGGCATGAGTTTCCGCCGCGCCCCCAGCCAGCAGCAACAGGCGGTCTTCTTCCACGCCACTTTCGCCGTCATGGGCCACATCGCCAAGGCGAGCGGCCAGGTCACGGAGCACGAGATCCGGGTCGCCTCCAACCTGATGGACAGGATGCGCCTTTCTGGCGAGCAGCGGGTGCGGGCCCAGGAGTCCTTCCGTCAGGGCAAGGAGAGCGACTTCCCGCTGCGGGACACCCTGGCGGAGTTTCGCCAGGCGAGCCAGGGGCAGCGGGACATCCTGCGCTTCTTCCTCGAGGTGCAGCTGCAGGCAGCCTTTGCCGATGGCAAGGTGGAGGCCAACGAGCGCGCCATCCTGCAGACCATCGCCGACGAGCTGGGTTTCAGCCGCATCGAGCTGGCGCGGATCCTGGCGATGGCCGAGGCCCAGATGAACTTCTTCCATCGCCAGCAGCAGGGCGGCGGGCAGGGGCAGCAATACCGGCAGGAGCCCCCTTCCCGGGACCGCCTCAAGGACGCCTACCAGCTGCTGGGGGTGAGCGAGAGCGACAGCGATCAGGAGATCAAGCGCGCCTATCGCAAGGAGATGAGCAAGCACCACCCGGACAAGCTGGCCGCCAAGGGGCTGCCGCCGGAGATGATGGAGATGGCCAAGGAGAAGGCCCAGGAGATCCAGCAGGCCTGGGAATGGATCCGCGAGGCCCGCGGCATCCGTTGAGTCCTCGCCGACTCCAGTCCATAAAAAAATGCCCGTCGATGACGGGCATTTTTGTCTGCGCGGGTCGGGATCAGTGGCTGTCGACCCAGACGAACTTGAGCACGAACAGCAGGGCGACCACCAGCACGCAGGGGTTGATCTCGCGCCAGCGGCCGGTGCCCGCCTTCATCACGCAGTAGGAGATGAAGCCCACGGCGATCCCCTCGGTGATGGAGAAGCTGAACGGCATCATGACGGCGGTCATGAAGGCCGGCACCGCCTCGGTCAGGTCTTCCCACTTCACCCGGGTCAGCTCGGAGCACATCAGCACGCCCACGTAGATAAGGGCGCCGGCGGCGGCGTAGGCCGGCACCATGGCGGCGACCGGGGAGAAAAAGATGGCCAGCAGGAACAGCACGCCGACCACGATGGCGGTCAGACCGGTCCGACCGCCCACGGCGACGCCTGAGCTGCTCTCGATGTAAGCCGTGACAGATGAGGTGCCCATAAAGGCGCCGCCGACGGAGCTCACGCTGTCCACCACCAGGGCCTGCTTCATGCGCGGGAAGTGGCCCCTGTCATCGGCCAGCTTGGCGCGGTTGGTAACGCCGATCAGGGTGCCGGAAGAGTCGAACAGGTTGACCAGCATAAAGGAGAAGATGATCCCGGCGAGGCTGATGTCCAGTGACCCCATCAGATCCAGCTGGCCGAAGACGGGGGCAATGCTGGGCGGCACCGAGACGAACCCCTTGAAGGTGACATCCCCGAACAGCCAGCCCAGCGCCGTGGTGACCACGATGGCGATCAGCACGGCGGAGTGGACGCCGCGGGCGGAGAAGATGCAGATCAGGAAGAAGCCGAGCAGCCCCAGCAGGCAGGGCAGGGAGGTGAGGTCCCCCACGGTCACCATGGTCGCGGGGCTTGCGACCACGATACCGGCATTGTGCAGGCCGAGCAGGGCGATCAGCAGGCCGATGCCGGCGGTGATGCCGACCCGCAGGGTGAGCGGTATGTTGGCGATGAGCCAGTAGCGCACCCGCAGCAGGGTGAGGATCAAGAGCCCCAGGGCGCCCCAGAAGATGGTGCCCATGCCGACCTGCCAGGAGTAGCCCATGCCGGCCACCACCACGAAGGCGAAGAAGGCGTTCAGGCCCATGGCGGGTGCCAGGGCGATGGGCAGATTAGCCAGCAGGCCCATCAGGATGCTGCCGATGCCGGCGATGAGGCAGGTGGTGACGAACACGGCCTGGGTGTCCATGCCCGCGGCAGAGAGGATCTGCGGGTTGACGAACACGATATAGACCATGGTCAGGAAGGTGGTGATGCCGGCGATGACCTCGGTGCGGGCCGTGGTGCCGTGGCCTTTCAGGGCAAACAGACGCTCGAGCAATCCTTGCCCGGCAGCCGGGCTGGCGGTCTGCCCGGTAGCGTGATGTGGTTGATTCATGTTGGATTCCAATGGGTAACGTGAAATAAGCAGCAGGGGGCCGCACCCATCCATGCGGGGTGAAGGGCCCTGTCTCTGGCGATGAAGTGACCAGACTCGTCCTGATACCGTGACAGCGCGCACATTTTCACACAGGCGGCGGCGTTTACAAACCCCGGATCTGCGAGGCGGATCAATGAATAGAGCAAAAATTCAAACGTTTGCCCTTGGAGGGGTAAAAACGGGGTTCGATAGAACCTTCTCTGTGGGGGCCATCAACGGCTCTTCAGGTAGCGCTCGATAAGCTGGCTCAGCACGGCATCGCTCTGCTCCAGCAAGGGAGCCAGACTCGCGCCCATGCGCTGCAGCAACAGACCGGCTTGCGCCTCGCTCAACTTGCGCCCCTCGATGAGGAACTCCTGCTCCGGCAACTGCTTGTCGTGGCGGGGGAGCAGCACCCAGCTGACCCGCCCGGGTTCGATGGCGGCAAAGACCCGGCTGGCCGCGGTGCAGAAGGTGTCGATGTGCTGCTTGCCATCCGGACCCAGACAGCCGGGTTCGATCCGGATCTGGATGGTGAGTCTGGTCGTGGTGGGTTGGGTCATGGTTCTATGCTGCCAGGGTAGGGAGGGGAATTGTAAGCCGGAGGCGATAAAAAGGGGAGCCCGGGCTCCCCTTGTCCGCACATGCAGCTCGCTTGTCGCAATGGACGCGGTGCGGCGGGCCGCACCAATCGTTCCCTTTACTTGGCGATGCGCTTGTACTTGGCGCGGCGCGGCTGGACGGCCTCGGCGCCATAGGTCTTCTTCTTCCACTCTTCGTATTCGGTGAAGTTGCCCTCGAAGAACTCGATCTTGCCCTCGTCCTGGTAGTCCAGGATGTGGGTGGCGATGCGGTCGAGGAACCAGCGGTCGTGGGAGATGACCATGGCACAGCCGGGGAACTCCAGCAGGGCGTTCTCCAGGGCGCGCAGGGTTTCGATGTCCAGATCGTTGGTCGGTTCGTCCAGCAGCAGCACGTTGCCGCCGGTCTGCAGCAACTTGGCCAGGTGCAGACGGCCGCGCTCGCCACCGGAGAGCTCGCCAACCCGCTTCTGCTGGTCGGAACCCTTGAAGTTGAAGCGGCCGATATAGGCGCGGCTCGGGAACTCGTAGTTGCCGATGCGCAGGATATCCTGGCCGTCGGCGACTTCCTCGAACACCGTCTTCTTGTCGTTCATCTGGTCGCGGAACTGATCCACCGAGGCCAGCACCACGGTGTCACCCAGGGTGATGGAACCGGAGTCCGGCTGCTCCTGACCCGACATCATGCGGAACAGGGTCGATTTACCGGCACCGTTCGGGCCAATGATGCCGACGATGGCGCCCTTCGGAATGGAGAAGGAGAGATCGTCGATCAGCTGGCGGTCGCCATAGGACTTGCAGAGGTTGGCCACCTCGACCACCTTGTCGCCGAGGCGGGGTCCGGGCGGAATGAACAGCTCGTTGGTCTCGTTGCGCTTCTGGTAGTCGTTGGTGTTGAGCTCCTCGAAGCGCGCCATACGGGCCTTGGACTTGGCCTGACGGCCCTTGGGGTTCTGGCGAACCCACTCCAGCTCCTTCTCGATGGACTTGCGACGGGCCGCTTCGGAGCTGGCTTCCTGCGCCAGACGGGCGTCTTTTTGCTCCAGCCAGGAGGAATAGTTGCCTTCCCAGGGGATGCCCTCGCCACGGTCCAGCTCCAGGATCCAGCCCGCCACGTTGTCGAGGAAGTAGCGGTCGTGGGTGATGGCCACGACAGTGCCCTCGTAGTCGTGCAGGAAGCGCTCCAGCCAGGCCACGGATTCCGCATCCAGGTGGTTGGTCGGTTCGTCCAGCANNTCGAGGCGCGCCATGGCGCGTTTCACCTCGCCCACCGCCTCTTCGACCGCCTCGCGCACCGTCTGCTCCGGATCCAGCTTGGGCTCCTGGGGCAGGTAGCCGATCTTGATGCCGGGCTGCGGGCGGGCTTCCCCTTCGATCTCGGTGTCGATCCCGGCCATGATGCGCAGTAGGGTGGATTTACCGGCGCCGTTCAGACCCAGCACGCCTATCTTGGCGCCCGGGAAGAAGGAGAGGGAGATGTTCTTGAGAATATGACGCTTGGGCGGCACTACCTTGCCGACCCTGTTCATGGTGTAAATAAATTGAGCCATTGGCTAATTCTCTTCCTTTTCAGCAGTTTAATGTCGTGACATTAACAGACTGATGTCGTGGTGGGGCCGGGTCGACGGGCCGTCAACCCGGTTCCAAAAAACCCGTCGATTGTAAACCAATGGGGAGGGGG
>NZ_CDBN01000004.1 GCF_000820085.1 Aeromonas sanarellii | reverse complement strand
AGGCTCGAACAGCTAGGAGCGGCAAAGGCGGGGCTGGGCGGGGGCAGGGTGGCGATGGCGGCATCGATGCGGGCCAGGGTTGCCTCGCTCACGGCTTCCCTTGCAAGCATCAGGCTCACCGGCTGCTGGTGCAGCAGCACCTGGCACTGGGTGAAGCCGTTTGCTCCTAGCTGTTCGAGCCTGTGATGGGCGTGTTGCCACTCCATGATGACGCCGTCGAGGCGACGCGCCAGCAAGAGGGTGATCAGCCTGTCGTCCGAGTTGTATTCGGTTGCCTGCCTGAGGGCGGGGCACTCCTCGCTCAGGGGCAGGGGGCGGGTGCCCCGCAGCTTGCCAAGGTGCAGCCCAGTCGTTTGGCACAGATCCGTCAGCCGCTCCAGCCCTTGCCAGCGATCGGGTTCGCCCGGCCCGGGGCGATGGCTCAGCAGCACGAAACTGGCGCGCCGGTAGGGGGCCGAGAAGCGGGCGAAACGCTCCCGCTCCGGGGTCTTCAGGGCGCCCATGGCGACATCCAGCTGCTGGCGCTCCACGAGGTGCAGGGCCCGGGCCCAGGGAAGGTTGCGAAAGGTAGGGTGAAGGCCAGCCTCGCCCAGGATCCGGCGGGTCAGGGTCACGTCCAGCCCGCCGAGGGTGCCGTCCGCGTCGATCTGGCTGAAGGGGGGCCAGTGGCTCCAGGCCACCGACAGTGTCTCCCTGGCGCCGAGCGGCAGGCTCAGGACGAGGGGCAAGGCGAGAACCAGCATGCGCCGGATGGTGGTGGGGGTGAACATCCTTCTCAAGCAGAACCTCCTGTTCCGTGTGTTGCGCCGCCCTCTCCATCATGTGCAGGGGCCCAGATCCATACGGCCGCATTTTCGCCATTCTGCCGCGCCCTGACCGGCTTTTCCACCCGTGCTGGGAGGCCCATCACATTTTCCTCGTGTAACCGCGCCAACTCCGTTAGACTGCGCCTCTATTCTTTCCCCTTTGCTCTGCTCCCCGGGGAAATCGTGTTTTCTCCATAGGCCCGGATCCTGTGAGATGGCATCGGCTCAGCAGAGGAGCCCCACCACAAACCCCCGGCGCCCCTATCCCTAGCAGGTAACTATGAGTTTTACTTCCCTCGGTCTGGCCGAACCCTTGTTGCGTGCCGTTGCCGAGCAAGGCTACGACACCCCGTCTCCCATCCAGCAACAAGCGATCCCCGCCGTCCTGGCTGGCCGCGACCTGATGGCCGCCGCCCAGACAGGTACCGGCAAGACCGCAGGCTTCACCCTGCCCATGCTGCAGCGTTTGACTGAAAGCAAGCGCAAGGTCTCCCCCAATCGCATCCGTGCCCTGGTGCTGACCCCGACCCGCGAGCTGGCCGCCCAGGTGGGCGAGAGCGTGCGCAACTACGGCAAGCACCTGCCGATCCGCAGCCACGTGGTCTTCGGCGGCGTGAGCATCAACCCCCAGATGATGGCGACCCGCCGTGGTCTGGACGTCTTGGTGGCCTGCCCGGGCCGCCTGATGGATCTCTACAACCAGAACGCCGTGAAGTTCGACGAAGTCGAGATCCTGGTGCTGGACGAAGCGGATCGCATGCTCGATATGGGCTTCATCCGCGACATTCGCCGTATCCTGGCCCTGCTGCCGAAGAAGCGCCAGAACCTGCTCTTCTCCGCCACCTTCGCAGACGAGATCCGCGAGCTGGCCACGGGTCTCCTGGACAACCCGGCGGTGATCGAAGTGGCCCCGCGCAACAGCACCGCCGAGCGCATCGAGCAGCTGGTGCACCCCTGCGACAAGGCCAACAAGATCGCGCTCCTGAGCCACCTCATCTCCAGCAACGACTGGCAGCAGGTGCTGGTGTTCACCCGCACCAAGCACATCGCCAACCGGGTTGCCGAGAAGCTCGAGAAAGACGGCATCAGCGCCGCCGCCATCCACGGCAACAAGAGCCAGGGCGCCCGTACCCGCGCCCTGTCAGGGTTCAAAGACGGCAGTGTGCGCGTGATGGTGGCGACCGATATCGCGGCCCGTGGCCTCGACATCGACAAGCTGCCCCAGGTGGTGAACTTCGAGCTGCCGAACGTGGCGGAAGATTACGTGCACCGCATCGGCCGTACCGGCCGTGCCGGCGCCGCCGGTCATGCCATCTCCCTGGTGGCGGCCGACGAGGGCAAGCTCATCAAGGCCATCGAACGCCTGACCAAGCAGAACATCCCCTGCGAGCAGGTGCCCGGCTTCGAGGCCTCCCGCGAGACCCTCGACAACATCGCCCGCGGCATAGGTGCGCCGCTGCGCAAGGAGCCCCGGGATCCGAGCGAGCAGCGCCGTGCGCCCCGCCCGCAAGGTCAAGGCCAGGGCCAACGCCAGGGCGCCGGTCGCTCCGGTAATGGTGCCAATGCAGGCGGTGGTCGTGGTGGCAACGGCGGCAAGCCCCAGGGCGGTGCCCGTCCGGAAGGCGGTGCAGCTAAACCGGCCCAGGCCCGTCGCCCCCGCCGCGCCAGCCATAACCAGTAAGCGGCTCGGGAGCCAGGCTCCCAGGCAGTTCGGTTGCTAAAAAAGCCCCGCCAATCTGGCGGGGTTTTTGTCTTTCTGGCCGGTCGTGAAGCGGTCAAGAGATGAGTGCCGTGATCAAGATATACGCTGCACTTACCAGGATCACGCTGAAGGTCAGCCCCATTCCCAGTACCCTGTAGCGGAAATTTTCCGGCGTGCGGCTCATGCCAAAGGCGTGGCAGAGGCGGGCAAACAACAGGGTGGCTCCCAGCAGATGGACTAGCCAGGGCGTGTGGCCGGAGGCTTCGACAAAATAGATGAGCAGCAGCGTGAGGGGGACATACTCGGCAAAGTTGGCATGTACCCGCATGACTCGCAGCATGGCGGGATCATCCCCGTACCCCAGCGCCACTCCCCGACTATGGCGGGTGCGAATGGTGCGTACGCTGAGCAAGACAAAGAGCAGGGCGAGCAGGGCTGCGTAGATGGGCACTATGGTCATATGAGTGGCTCCGTGGTGGCTTGCTTGATTTTGCTGATGATCCAATGGCTTGTCTCTGAGGCTAGCAGCAATCTTTGCCGGGTTGGCACGTCCGTTGTCCACCCCAAAAGCCAAGCCCCGTCAACATCGGTTGGCGGGGCTTGTGTCATTCATGGCTGGTTTGAGGGACCTTGCTCTGATCACTCTCCATACAGCCTGATCTGCAGCACATTGGCGATGGCGCTGCCGTTCCAGTGGTACTCCAGATGCTGGGTCTGGTGAATTTTGGTGATGAGGCGGGGGCGGTAGAGCACGTAGCAGTCGTGGCCGCTATGGCGTACCGAGCGGTAGTGGATGCCGTCCGCCCCGCCTCGCTTCTGCTCCCGGGCGAAGGCCTGGGAGTGGCCATAGTCGGTGGCGTGATAGAGGGGGGAGGCGAGGTAATCCTCCCCCCGGATATCGACGAGGCGGGCGCAGAACTCGGTGTGCAGCACCCGCATCTGCAGCTTCTGGGGCGGTTCATTGGTGTAGCCGAAGATCCGCTCCTGGTGATAGACGGTCTCTTTCACCGCAGTGTCGAGCAGGGGGGCGCAGTAGTAGCCGCCGAAGTCTCCCGTGGTGAAGCGGGCCCCCTCGGGATTGAGGTAGGTGAAGGCGGCCATCACATAGCTACCGCCGGCCAGCCCCACCAGCCAATCCTCTTTCGGCACTCGCGCCAGCTCCCCGGCCTCTTCCCGCAGGCGATCGTTGGTCAGGGCCTCGACGGCCCAGACCGCCTCCAGCTCGTCCGCGTTGGCCACGTCCTCATAGAGGCAGATGGGGGGATAGCGGCTCGGGATGATGCGAAAGGCCTGCTGATCCTGCAGCTCGCGCGATGGCGGCATCGCGGACATCAGGCCATGCCTCCGCGCCAGGCGTGCAACCGGGTGGCCACCTCATAGAGATCGGCGACGCGCCCCCCCTGCATGACGTCCATGGCGCTGCGCCCGGCGAAGAAGGGGTGGCTGTTGGGTTTGCGCACCCAGCCGTAGATGCTCTCATCGACGCTGAACAGCACCCGCAGGCTCTTGTGGATGTTGAGGATGTAGCTCATCCGCTCCTGCAGATCGGCGCTGAGACGGATGCCACCGCTCGCCTCCTTGTACTTGTTCAGAGTTGAACGGGAAGAGATGCCGAACAGCGTCAGCTGTTCATCCGTGCTGCACCGCCATTTGTCCAGGATGCGAAACACCACCGGCAGCGCCTTGCTGGGATCGACGGCATTGTCCCGGTGATTGGCTTGTGCTGTGGCGACCATGGCTCCTCCTTATGGATTGCATCGGGGCGAACCCCGGTATGGGTTCGCCTTGTTCTCAGTATGGTGGAGTTGTCCATATATGTACATACACATGGCATTTTGTTCATATCGGGACGCGGATGGAGAGAGTGAAAGCAGAGAGTGGAGGCAGAGGGGCAAGGGCCGGCATCCCGCCGCAGGGCGGGCAAATGACGAGAGGCCCCGCCAACCCGGTTGGCGGGGCCTCTCGCGAGCCGCAGGGAAAGTCGCGGCTTAGAGCGCGGGCAGCATGCCGAGGCTGACGCTCACCTGTACCCCGACGATCAGCACCCCCATGGCACCGGCGAGACCCAGGGCCAGCACGCCGCCCGGGACCCGGTAGTGGTGGGGTTCGGCTTGCTTGCGGCTCTGCCACACCAGGGCCACCGGCAGCAGCACCGCCAGCACCGCGAGCGCGATGGCGGCGTAGCCGAGCGCCATGATGAAGCCCTGGGGGAAGTAGAGGGCGAACAGCAGCGGTGGCACGAAGGTGATGAGACCGGTCTGGGTGCGCCCCTGCCAGTTGTCCTTGCGTTGGGTCACCTTGGCCATGAAGTCGAACAGCCCCAGCGTCACCCCGAGGAAGGAGGTGGCGAGCGCGAGATCCGCAAAGAGGTGCATGGCCTGGTTGAAGGCGGGCCAGTTCACCAGGTTGCCGACGCTGGCGAGCAGGCTGTCCAGAGCGCCGCCAGTCTGGATCAGGGATTGCTGGCCCAGCAGCCCCAGGATCGCCACCTGCCACAGCACGTAGAGGATGAGGGGGAGGGCGGAGCCCCACACGAAGACCCGGCGTAGCTGCCTGGGGCAGTCGCCGAGGTAGATCATCACGCTAGGGATGGAGCCGTGAAAACCGAAGGAGGTGAAGATCACCGGCAGGCCCGCCAGCAGCAAGCCCTGACCGAGCGGCATGGCAAGCAGGTGTTGTCCCTCGGCGCGCGGCAGCAGCAGGGCCAGTACCCCCACCATGATCACCAGTTTCACGGTGAACATCAGGCGGTTGAGGTAATCCACCTGTTTGGTGCCGACGCAGACCATGCCGCCGAACAGCAGGGTGAAGGCCCAGGCCGCCTGCTCCTGGCTGACGCTCATGCCGGCATCGGTCAGCGCCTGAACCAGCAGGCTGCTGCCGCCGCTGATGTAGGCGGAGGCCAGCGCGTAGAACAGCATCAGGATGCAGAAGGAGGCGATGCGCTTGCCCCAGGGGCCGAGCAGGTGATCCGCCAGCTGGTGCAGGTACCACTTGCCGGTGTTGAGGCTGGCTTCCACCTGCAGCATGGCGGTGAAGGCCATCAGGGCCCAGAGGCCGACCATCAGCAACAGGGTGGCGGGGCCACCCAGGGACGAAGAGGCCAGCGGCAGGGCCAGCATGCCGGCCCCTATGGTGGTGCCGGCGATAAGCAGGGTACAACCGAGAGTCTTGGTGTTCATAGTATCCATCCGGGATTGAGAAAAAGAGTGCCAGGGCAAGGAAGGGGGCACCTCCGGGATCGAGGCCGGAGGCTAGCAATATCGGAGTGGAGACATCGTTACGAACAGCCGCAGGTTGTAAAACAGGGTTGCCAACTTAACGGATTAAAATATCGAAAACAAGCGAGATTGCGCGAGTGTTCTGCTGTGAAAGGCAAAAAGGTGGAAATAAAAGATGACAGTTCGGCTATGGCCGTGGGGCGGCGCTGTGGGGCCAGCATGACCGAAGGCGACCCTGTCGCCCCCGGCGTCTGCGCCCCGGCCTAGCGGCGGCGTTTCAGGGTGCGGCTCACGTAGTGCAGGCCGGCGCGGTAGGTGCCGTTGATGGCCTCGAGGGCCAGGGTGAGCGCCTGGCCGGCCAGGGCGTCATGTTGTTGGGGCAGGGAGTTGATGCCAAAGGGGAGGAAGTCGAGCAGGCGGTCATCCCCGAAGGTGGCCATGGCGATCCGGCTCATGTCGCTCTCCTGTCCCAGCTCTCTTTCCAGCAGATAATCGAGCACCCCCTCCATCAGAATGTAGGAGGTGGTCACCAGGGCCTCGGGCAACTGGCCGAGTTGCCGGTGCAACGCCTTGATCAGGCGATACCCCTCGGCGCGGGAGAACTGCGCACCTTCGCAGATGTGGGCCGTCAGGGGGCTGGCATGGCTGGCCAGGGCCTGTTCGAAGCCGGCGCGTCGCTCATGGCTGATCGTGAGGGTGGGCAGGGCGGTGATCAGCGCCACATGGCGCAGGGCGGGGCTGAGCAGGGAGGCGGTGAGATCGAAGCTCGCCTTCTGGTTTTCGCTCGCGACGGTGACGAAGTGATCGGCGCTCATGGCCCGGTCGATGGCGAGGATCTGCACCCCCCTGGCCTGCTGTTCCAGATAGAAGGGATCCGACGGGGGCAGGCAGCTCGCCACCAGCAGTGCATCCACATGACGGCTGACCAGCATGCGGGCCAGCTCCTTCTCGGTGTCCGGTTCGTCTTCCGAGCAGACGATCAGCAGCTGATAACCCTGGGTGCGGGCCCCCTGTTCGAGGCGCTTGGCGAGCTTGGCATAGCTGGCGTTCTCGAGGTCGGGCAGGATGAAGCCCAGTGTCCTGGTCTGGCCGCCACGCAGGGAGGCGGCGCGGCTGTCCGGCTGATAGTTGTGGGCATGGACCACGGCCATCACCTTGTCGCGGGTGGCCTGGCTGATGCGGTATTGATCGGCCTTGCCGTTGATCACATAGCTGGCCGTGGTACGCGAGACACCGGCCAGCGCGGCGATTTCATCCAGTTTCATCATATTGGCTCTGTTTGAGTTGCAAGGCCCGCGCCGGTTCCTGGTGGGGGCACCGAAAAAGTGTGCGCGGGATCATATCATTGAAACCTACTCTCCGTGGGATCTTGAACAATTGGCTGAAACGATTCAGTCTGAGTGTAAGTGAAACGATTCAGCTTGTCAGTAGGCGATGATTATCTGAGCTTTGAAATGGGTTGCGGCTCACCAAAGCGAGAGATCCCCGTCTATTGTCAGCAGGCTAGTTACCCGAAAATTGAGTTGAGCCGGTACGCCGCGAGGCGCCGCCGGACCTGATGGAGAATCTCTATGTTGAAGTTGGCGCGACAGCAAATCCTGCTGGGACAAACGGTGACGACCAAGGCGGACGCCATCGCCCTGCTGGCAAGCAAACTGACCGAGGCCGGTCTGGTGGAGGCGGGCTATGTGGACGGCATGCTGGCGCGGGAAGCGCAGCACGCCACCTACCTGGGCAGCGGCATCGCCATTCCCCACGGCACCACCGACACCCGCCATCTGGTGAAGAGCACAGGCGTCATGGTGGCCCAGTTCCCCCACGGCATCGAGTGGGACGACGGGCAGACTGCCTATGTGGCCATCGGCATCGCCGCCAAGTCCGACGAGCATCTGGGCATACTGCGTCAGCTCACCCACGTGCTGGGTGATGAACAGGCGGCCGCTCAGTTGAAGGAAGCCACCGATGAAGAGACCATCATCAATATCCTGACCGGGGCGACGGCGGCCAAAGAGGTGCAGGTCCTGACCCTGGCCGACTTCCCGGCGGACGATCGCGACCAGCTGTTGCTGGGCGCCGCTGCCCGTGCCAAATCCGCCGGCTGGGGCGATGCCGCCATGGTGAGCGCCCTCCTGGCTAGCGAACCCGCCTACCTGGGCGAGGGCATCTGGTTGGCGCGGGCACAAGCGGCCCAGACCGGCTGGGTGTTGGCCACGCCTAGCACTGTGCTGAGCGTAGGGGGGCAACCGGTCAGCGCCCTGCTGCTGCTCTGCGCCGCAGATAGCAGCCATCTGGCGCAGCTCGATAACCTGGCCAAACTGGCCGCCGCCGGCCAGCTCGGGACGCTCGCGGGCGCCGACGGGTTGAGCATGCTGCAGACAGGCCCGGCCAGCGGTCTTTCCGACACCTTCACCATCGTCAACCCCCACGGTCTGCACGCCCGCCCTGGCGCCATGCTGGTCAAGGTGGCCAAGGAGTATGAATCCGACATTCGCGTCGCGAACCTGGATGGCAGCGGCGAGGCGGTTTCCGCCAAGAGTCTGATGAAGGTCATCGGCCTTGGGGTCAAGTGCGGTCATCGCCTCGCGTTTCGTGCCGAAGGGCCGGATGCCGAAGCGGCCCTCAAGGGGCTGGGCGAGGCCATCGCCGCCGGTCTGGGCGAGGGGGCGCACTGATGGACATCGTCACCATCACCCTGAACCCGGCGCTGGATCTCACCACCCGCCTGGAAGCCATGCACCTGGGGGAGGTGAACCTGGTGGGCGAGGCCAACTTGCGCGCCGCCGGCAAGGGGATCAACGTCGCCATGGTCTTGAAGGATCTCGGTCGTGACGTGGGCCTGACCGGCTGGCTTGGCGCCGAGAACCAGCAGAGCTTCGTCACCCTGTTCGAGGAGCGTGCCCTGGCCGATCGCTTCGTGCGCGTCGCGGGGAGCACCCGGATCAACGTCAAGATCTCCGAGCAATCGGGCCGGGTCACCGATCTCAACCTGCCGGGCCTCACCGTGCGAGACGCCGACGTGAGCGCCCTGGAGGCGGCGCTGGACGAACTGGCCCCTCAGGCCGACTGGTTCGTGCTGGCGGGCAGTCTGCCCAAGGGGGTGGCACCCGACTACTGCGCCCGGCTTATTCGGCTGCTCAAGGCCAGGGGCAAGCGGGTGATCTTCGATTGCAGCGGGGCGGCCCTGGGGGAAGGGCTCAAGGCGGCGCCGACCCTGGTCAAACCCAATCTGGAGGAGCTTGGGCAGTGGGCCGGGCGCCCCATCAGGACCTTGAGCGATCAGGCCGAGTGTGCCCGCGTCCTGCAGGCCGCCGGGATCCCCCACGTGGTGGTCTCCAACGGCGCAGACGGCCTCGTCTGGTTTGGCCCGGACGCCACCTGGCAGGCCATTCCGCCGCGCATGGAGGTGGTCAGCACGGTCGGTGCCGGCGACTCCCTGGTGGCGGGGCTGGCCCATGGCCTCAGCCTCGGCTGGACACCGGAGCAGACCCTGCGTCTGGCCACCGCCGTCTCGGCCCTGGCGGTCAGCCAGGTCGCGGTCGGTTTCGACGATGTGCGCGAGCTGGATCCCTTGCTCGAGCGGGTGCGCGTACAGCGTCTGGATGACCTGGCACCGGCTCAACCCCATACCCATTCAATGTCTAACTCAGGAGATGCCCAATGAAAGCAATTCTGGTTACGGCTTGCCCGGCGGGCATTGCCACCAGCTTTCTCGCTGCAAAACGGATAGAACAGCAGGCCAAGCAAGCGGGTTGGGAGCTGACGCTTGACGTCGACTCCAGTGTGCAACCCCGTCAGGTGCCGGGCAAGGAGCAGATTGCCGCCGCCGATCTGGTGCTGGTGGTGGCAAGCAGCCCCGTTGATCTCGCCGCCTATGACGGCAAGCCGCTCTATCGGGGTGACATGGACCTGGCGCTGCAGGATCCTGCCGCCCTGCTGGAGGCCGCCGCGAGCGGCGCCAGCGTCTATCGCCACCAGGCCGCGCCCGCCGTGGCCAAGGCGGCTGCCGGTGTCAAGCGCATCGTCGCGGTGACCGCCTGCCCCACCGGGGTGGCTCACACCTTCATGTCGGCCGAGGCCCTGGAGACCATGGCCAAACAACTGGGCCACCAGATCCGTGTCGAGACCCAGGGTTCGGTCGGTGCCCAGAACGCCCTGACGGCGGACGAGATTGCCGCCGCCGATCTGGTGTTCCTCGCCACCGACATTGAGGTGGACATGGCGCGCTTCGACGGCAAGCCTGTCTATCGCACCAGCACGGGGGCGGCCCTCAAGAAGACCCGCGCCGAGCTCGACAAGGCCTGGACCGAGGCCAAGACCTATCGCCACAGCGGCGGCGCCCAACCCAAGAAAGAGGAGAAGGCAGGCCCCTACAAGCACCTGCTGACCGGCGTCTCCTTCATGTTGCCCATGGTGGTGGCGGGGGGCCTTATCATCGCGCTCTCCTTCATCTTCGGGATTGAGGCGTTCAAGGAGGAGGGAACCCTGGCCGCTGCCCTGATGAAGATCGGCGGTGGCTCCGCCTTCGCCCTGATGATCCCGGTGCTGGCGGGTTACATCGCCTACTCCATCGCCGACCGTCCGGGTCTGGCCCCCGGCATGATCGCCGGCATGCTGGCAAGCTCCCTGGGCGCCGGTTTCCTCGGCGGCATCGTCGGCGGTTTCCTGGCCGGTTACAGCGCCAAGTACCTGAGCGACAAGGTGCGCCTGCCGGTGACCCTGGAGGCGCTCAAGCCCATCCTGATCATCCCGCTCTTTGCCAGCCTGTTCACCGGCCTGGTGATGATCTACGTGGTGGGCGGCCCGGTGGCCGGCATCATGAACGCCATGACCGAGTTCCTCAACAACATGGGCTCCGCCAACGCCGTGCTGCTGGGGGTCATCATCGGCGCCATGATGTGCTTCGACATGGGGGGCCCGGTCAACAAGGCGGCCTACGCCTTCGGGGTCGGCCTGCTCGCCTCCAAGACCTATGCCCCCATGGCTGCCGTGATGGCCGCCGGCATGGTGCCGGCACTGGGAATGGGCATCGCCACCTTCCTGGCCAGCAAGAAGTTCATCAAGGCGGAGCAGGAAGCGGGCAAGGCCTCCTTCGTGCTGGGTCTGTGCTTCATCTCCGAGGGGGCCATTCCCTTTGCCGCCAAGGATCCCATGCGGGTCATCCCGGCCTGCATGGTGGGCGGCGCCCTGACCGGTGCGCTCTCCATGCTGTTCGGCTGTGAACTGGTGGCGCCCCACGGCGGTCTGTTCGTGCTCTTCATCCCGAACGCCATCAGCAACGTCATGATGTACATACTGGCGATCGCGGCTGGCTCGCTGTTGACCGGTGTCTCCTACGCCATGCTCAAGCGCGGCGAGGAGCAGGCCAGGCTGGCGACCGCCTGAGTCGGATGTCGGTGAATGAAAAAGGCGGCCTGCGGGCCGCCTTTCTTATGGTTGGCAAAAAGAGGGGAAAGCGTCAGAGATCCAGGCCGGGTTGCGGGGGGGATTCGGGCGGTTCGCCCTCTCTGGCCTTGCGACGGGCGGCCTCGACCCTGGCCTTGCGGCCCCGGCACAGGCGCATCACCTCCTGCTGCTGGGCCGGGGTCATGGCGAGCCAGTTGAAACGCTCCTCGCGGCTGCGCAGGCACCCCTTGCAATACCCCTTGTTGTTCAGCTCGCAGACCCCGATGCAGGGGCTCTGGAGCGGGAAGAATTCGAGCTGTTCCATCCACGATCCCTCACATCCTGTCACCTTGTTATAACCCAGAAGATCCCTGCAGGAGAAATCCGCCGTGCGGGGGCGGAAGGCGTTTGCTTTCCCCGGGCAATTTTGGCATCTTCCCCGCCGTGCAAGACACTCGGTGTTATATGAGGACATATGAATAGACATGCGTACTGGCTGGCCGCCGCCGTGGTGGGCCTGGCCGGTTGTGCGGGCAGCCCTGAACCGGTCAAGGTGCCCCAGAAGAAGGCGGGATCCGGATGTTTTCTGAACTGTGAGGTGCCGGAGAATCTGGGCAAGCAGTATCTGGACGGTGCCCTGGCGGGGGATCTGGTGCGGGTGGAGCGGGTCAACAGCCGCGCCAGCGCCGACTACAGCAAGTTCGGCCCCCAGAGCCGGATGGTACTGGAGCGCTCCGGCCGCATGGCGAGCCGCTACGGAGAGCTCTATCGCCAGCTCTCCCGCTGGGTCGCCAATGGCGGCAATCCCGCCCATATCACCCAGTACGGCATCAGCCTGGCCCAGCTGGGCGGCGCCGATCGCATGGGCAACGTGCTCTTCACCGGTTACTACTCGCCGGTGCTGGAGGTGCGCCACCGCCCGGATGCCGAGTACAAGTACCCCATCTACGCCATGCCCAACTGCGGCGGCCGCTGCCCGAGCCGGGCCCAGATCCACGACGGGGCCTTGGCGAACCGCGGGCTGGAGCTCGGCTACAGCAAGTCCCTCATCGACAACTTCCTGATGGACGTGCAGGGCTCCGGCTTCGTCCACTACGGCGACGACGACAGGTTGCAGTATCTGGGCTACAGCGGCAAGAACGGTCACGGCTATGTCAGCATCGGCCGGGTGCTGATCGACCGTGGCGAGGTGCCCAAGGAGCAGATGTCCATGAAGGCCATCAAGGAGTGGGCCAGCCGCCAGCCGGAGGAGAGCGTCAAGGAGCTGGTGGAGCAGAACCCCTCCTATGTCTTCTTCGAGCGCCGTCCCACCAACGACGTGGTGGGGGCCGCCGGCATTCCGCTCTTGCCCATGGCGGCGGTGGCCGCTGACAAGACCCTGCTGCCCATGGGCACCCCCATCCTCGCGGAAGTGCCGCTGCTCGACAAGGCGGGCAACTGGACCGGCAGGCACCAGCTGCGCCTCTTGATCGCGCTGGATGTGGGCGGGGCGGTGAAGAAGGGCCACCTCGACCTCTACCACGGCATGGGAGAAAAGGCCGGGGTGGCTGCCGGTCACTACAAGCACTTTGGCCGGGTCTGGAAGCTAGGCCTGCACCACGGGCCGACCGCCGCCCCCTGGTTGTAACGCATGAGGGGCCACGGCCCCTCACTTCCCCCGAGAGACGGGAATCCCCATGAAAAAAGCCGCCGGAGCAATCCGGCGGCTTTTTGTTTCGTGACTGGCTGGCGGCAGACAGTATCTTAGCCCTTCTTGATGTCCAGCTTGATGGCGCCCACCGGCTGGCAGCAGCAGGGGAGGCACTCACCCACCGAGACAAAGGCTAGCGGGGCGGCAGGGTAGTGCACCTTGCCTGCGATCAGCGGGGTGCGACAGGCGCCGCAATAGCCGCTGCGGCACTGGAACTCGACCCTGTGGCCGTGGCGCTCCAGGGTCTCCAGCAGGCTCTCGCCGGGCTCTGCGTGCAGCACGTCATCCCGGGTGTGGATCCGGGGCGCGGCCGCTGCCTCACCGGTCGCCAGCGGGGCAGGGGCCGGGGTGCCGATGGCGTCACTCATGGCGCCATTCCACCGGGTATTTCGGCGGTGATGTCGTCAACCTGGCCTGCATCCCGGCGTCCGTGATCACAGCTCGAAGTCACCCAGATCGTCGGCGTGCACTTCGCTGTCGATCTGACCCACCAGATAGGAACTCACCTCCACCTCCTGGGGCGCCACCTGCACGTTGTCGGACGACAGCCAGGTGTTGATCCAGGGGATGGGGTTCTGCTTGGTGCCTGCGAAGGCCGGCTGCAGGCCGACGGCCGCCATGCGCAGGTTGGTGATGTATTCCACGTACTGGCAGAGGATGTCCTTGTTCAGGCCGATCATGGAGCCGTCCTGGAACAGGTACTCGGCCCACTCCTTCTCCTGCAGGGCCGCTTCCTTGAAGATCTCGAAGCAGGCCTGCTCGCACTCGACGGCGATCTCCGCCATCTCGGGATCGTCGTTGCCGCTGCGCATCAGGTTCAGCATGTGCTGCGTCCCGGTCAGGTGCAGGGCCTCGTCGCGGGCGATCATCTTGATGATCTTGGCGTTGCCCTCCATCAGCTCGCGCTCGGCGAAGGCAAAGGAACAGGCGAAGCTCACGTAGAAGCGGATCGCCTCCAGCGCATTCACGCTCATCAAGCACAGATAGAGCTTCTTCTTGAGATCCCGCAGGGTGATGGAGACCTCGCGATCCCCCACCCGGTGGGTCCCTTCGCCGTGCAGGTGGTAGACGGAGGTGGCCTCGATGAGATCGTCATAGAAGTGGCTGATGGAGCCGGCGCGCTTGAGGATCTGCTCGTTGGTCACGATGTCGTCGAACACCTGGCCCGGGTTGTTGACGATGTTGCGGATGATGTGGGTGTAGGAGCGAGAGTGGATGGTCTCGGAGAAGGCCCAGGTCTCGATCCAGGTCTCCAGCTCCGGGATGGAGACCAGGGGCAGCAGGGCCACGTTGGGACTGCGGCCCTGGATGGAGTCCAGCAGGGTCTGGTACTTCAGGTTGGAGATGAAGATGTGCTGCTCATGGGGGGGCAGGGCCTGGAAGTCGATGCGGTCGTGGGAGACATCCACCTCTTCCGGGCGCCAGAAGAAGGAGAGCTGCTTCTCGATCAGCCGCTCGAAGATGTCGTGCTTTTGCTGATCATAACGGGCCACGTTGACCGACTGGCCGAAGAACATCGGCTCCTTGAGCTGATCGTTTTGGGTCTGGCAAAAAGTTGAATAGGCCATGGTTCGAATGTCGTGAAATAGGGGAAACAGGAAGGCGGGAGCTTGATGCTCCCGCCCGGTTCATCGGATCGTTTCGCGGTTAGATCTTGCAGGCCCCGCCGGCACAACCGTCATCCTGCAGATCGGTCTGGGTGTCGTCGGCCCCGTCGCGGGTGTTGTGATAGTAGAGGGTCTTGAGGCCGTATTTGTAGGCGGTCAGCAAGTCCTTGAGCAGCTGCTTCATCGGCACCTTGTTGCCTTCGAAACGGGCCGGATCATAGTTGGTGTTGGCGGAGATCGCCTGATCCACGAACTTCTGCATGATGCCGACCAACTGCAGGTAACCGTCGACGCTCGGCTGCTTCCACAGCAGCTCGTACTGATCCTTGAGGCGGTGGTACTCGGGCACCACCTGCTTGAGGATGCCGTCCTTGGAGGCTTTCACCGACACCAGGCCGCGCGGCGGCTCGATGCCGTTGGTAGCGTTGGAGATCTGGCTGGAGGTCTCGCTCGGCATCAGGGCGGTCAGGGTGGAGTTGCGCAGACCCACGATGCGGATCTCTTCGCGCAGCGCTTCCCAGTCGAGGTGCAGGGGCTCGTTGCACAGGGCGTCCAGATCCTTCTTGTAGGTATCGATGGGCAGGATCCCCTGGGCATAGGTGGTCTCGTTGAACGCCGGGCAGGGGCCGAACTCGCGGGCCAGCTGCACGGACGCCTTCAGCAGGTAGTACTGGATCGCCTCGAAGGTGCGGTGGGTCAGGGCCAGACCGGAACCGTCGGAGTAGCGGGCACCGTTCTTCGCCAGGTAGTAGGCGTAGTTGATGACACCTATCCCCAGGGTGCGGCGGTTCATGCTGCCCTTCATCGCGGCCTTGAGCGGGTAGTCCTGATAGTCGAGCAGGGCATCCAGGGCGCGCACGGCGAGATCCGCCATCTCTTCCAGATCTTCCAGCTTCTCGATGGCGCCGAGGTTGAAGGCAGACAGCGTACAGAGCGCGATCTCGCCATCCTCGTCATCCACGTTGTTGAGCGGCTTGGTGGGCAGCGCGATCTCGAGGCAGAGGTTGGATTGGCGCACTGGTGCCACGCTCGGATCGAACGGGCTGTGGGTGTTGCAGTGATCCACGTTCTGGATGTAGATGCGACCGGTACCGGCACGCTCCTGCATCATCAGGGAGAAGAGGTCCACCGCCTTCAGGGTCTTCTTGCGAATGGCCGGATCCTGCTCGTACTTGACGTAGAGCTCTTCGAACTTGTCCTGGTCCGCGAAGAAGGCGTCATAGAGGCCTGGTGCATCGGACGGGGAGAACAGGGTAATGTCGCCGCCCTTGATGAGGCGCTGATACATCAGCTTGTTGATCTGCACGCCGTAGTCCATGTGACGGACCCGGTTCTCTTCCACGCCGCGGTTGTTCTTTAGCACCAGCAGGCTCTCCACCTCGGTGTGCCACAGGGGGTAGAAGAGGGTGGCCGCACCGCCGCGCACGCCGCCCTGGGAGCAGCACTTCACCGCAGTCTGGAAGTACTTGTAGAAGGGGATGCAGCCGGTGTGGAAGGCTTCGCCGCCACGGATGGGGCTGCCCAGACCCCGGATGCGGCCGGCGTTGATGCCGATGCCGGCACGCTGGGAGACGTAGCGCACGATGGCACTGGCGGTCGCGTTGATGGAGTCCAGGCTGTCGTCGCACTCGATCAGCACGCAGGAGCTGAACTGGCGGGTCGGGGTGCGCACGCCGCTCATGATGGGGGTCGGCAGGGAGATCTTGAAGGTCGAGACCGCATCATAGAAGCGCTTGATGTAGTCCAAACGGGTATCTTTCGGATACTTGGAGAAGAGGCAGGCCGCCACCAGGATGTAGAGGAACTGCGGGCTCTCGTAAATTTCGCCGGTGACGCGGTTCTGCACCAGGTACTTGCCTTCCAGCTGCTTGACCGCCGCGTAGGAGAAGTCCATGTCGCGCCAGTGGTCGATGTGGGCGTTCAGCTCCTCGAACTCAGCCTGGCTGTAGTCTTCCAGCAGGTGCTTGTCGTACTTGCCCATGTCTACCAGACGAGCCACGTGCTGGTAGAGGTGGGGCGGCTCGAACTGGCCGTAGGCCTTCTTGCGCAGGTGGAAGATGGCTAGGCGGGCGGCCATGTACTGGTAGTCCGGGCTCTGTTCGGAGATGAGGTCAGCAGCAGCCTTGATGATGGTCTCGTGGATGTCGGCGGTACGGATGCCGTCATAGAACTGGATGTGGGACTTGAGCTCCACCTGGGAGACCGACACGTTGTCGAGCTTCTCGGCGGCCCAGTCGAGCACGCGGTGGATCTTGTCCAGATCGATGGGTTCTTTGTGTCCGTTACGCTTCGTCACAAACAAGTTCATTGGCTGATGACCCCTTTAGTTGATGCCTGGCGGCATCGGTGGATTCCCGAAAAACCATCGCGCGACGCTCCCGACGGACCAATCCTGGCGACGGGGTAGGGGCGTAATGCGCGATGAATCACAAGATATAGTGTTATTTTGAATGCGAACTACAAGATAGTGAGGTCGGCACGGCATTGCAATCTGTGGATAACGCAATTGCTGTGGATAAATTGTGGGTGTCGGGAGTGGAGTTAGTGGACGCTCACAGCGAACGGGTTTTCATGCGTCCGATCCGGCAAATGCAAGTCCGGCGATCGAAGATGGAAAATTAAAATAACTTTTTTTGCTTGCGAAAGCGGGGTGTTTTTACTAGCAAATTCAGTCTGGTTATCCCTTGCGCAGACAGGGTCAAAAGGTGTCCTGTCCCCCTCTCTGGAGGCTTGCCAAACCGTGAAAAAGAGGGATCGTTTGAGATCCCTCTCTCATTTGGCACGCCGGGCCGTCAGGCATGAATGGTGCTCATATGGACATTGATGATCCCAAAAGCTGCCCGGGCAATCCATCTATAAGACGGCGAGGCGAACTCAGCCCAGTTCGTAGCGCAGCCAGTGGTGCAGGGCCTGCACCGTATCGAAGTGCAAGTCAGCGCCCCAAAGGGCGGGATCCTCGTCGCCGTGCAGATAACCCCAGCCCGCCACCGCGGTGCGCATGCCGGCGTTGCGGCCCGCCTCGATGTCCCGCACATGATCCCCCACATAGAGGCAGTGCGCCGCGTCCACCCCGAGCCGCTCGCAGGCAAAGAACATGGGGGCGGGGTCGGGCTTGCGCACCGGCAGGGTGTCGGCGCTGACGGTGACGCCGCAGTTGGCGAGTGCCGGCAGGGCGGCCAAGAGCGGCTCGGTGAGAAAGCCCGGCTTGTTGGTGACGATGCCCCAGGGCATCTTCCGTTCGTCGAGCCATTCGATGAGATCCACCATGCCGTCATAGGGGCGGGTGCCGACGCAGAGGTTGGCCGCGTAATGGTCGAGCAGGGCGGTGCGAAGGCGAGTGGCCCCCAGCTCCTCGAGCAGTTCGTCGCCAAGACCGGCCCTGAGCAGCCCCAGGGCCCCGTGGGAGGTGGTCTGACGGATGATGTCGTCGGAGAGCGGCGCAAAACCTTCGCTGACCAGCACGTGGTTGACGGCGGCGCCGAGGTCCGGCGCCGTGTCGAGCAGGGTGCCGTCGAGATCGAACAGCACGCAGCGAAGGGGCATCGGGTGGGGTACGCTCATCAGCCTTGCTCCGGGCGCTCGAAAGCCACCATGTAGTTGACGTCGACGTTGGCACCGAGCTTGAAGCGGTTGGAGAGCGGCGCATAGTGCACGCCGCTCATGTCCCGCACCAGCAGGTCTGCCGCCTCACCCATGCGGCACAGCTCCGCCGGGGTGATGAACTTCTTGTGATCGTGGGTGCCCTTGGGGACCATCTTCATCAAGTATTCGGCGCCGAGGATCATCATCAGATAGGCCTTGGGGTTGCGGTTGATGGTGGAGACGAACACCTTGCCCCCCGGTCGTACCAGGGTGGCGATGGCGCGCAGCACCGAGGCCGGGTCCGGCACGTGCTCCAGCATCTCCATGCAGGTGACTACGTCATACTGGCCGGGAGCCTCATCGGCGTGGGCTTCGGCGGTGATCTGGCGATACTCGAGCTCCACCCCCTGCTCCAGAGCGTGCAGGCGGGCGACGCCGAGGGGCTCCTTGCCCATGTCGATGCCGGTGACCTTGGCACCACGGCGGGCCATGCTCTCGGAGAGGATGCCGCCACCGCAGCCGATGTCGAGCACGCGCTTGCCGAACAGGCCGCCGCTCTTGTCGGTGATCCAGTCAAGGCGCACCGGATTGATCTGGTGCAGCGGCTTGAATTCGCCCTCCATGTCCCACCAGCGGGAGGCGATGGCTTCGAATTTGGCGATTTCTGTCAGATCGACATTGGCGTCACTGTGCATTTTTTGATGATCCTGTGGCAGGGCGCACGGCTTGGAGTCTGGTGCGCAATCTATTGTCCTGGCGGGCATTATAACGGACGGACTTTGTCACACCAGCCCGACTTGTTACCGGATTTGTGGCTTAAGGTATTTGGCTCAGTGTGTTACCATGTCGCGCTGTTTAAGCCAAAGAACAACTAATTAGGGATTAAGGCTTTCTATGAGCGATCTGGCCAGAGAGATCACGCCGGTCAACATCGAAGAAGAGCTCAAGAGTTCCTATCTGGATTACGCCATGAGCGTGATCGTAGGACGAGCTCTACCGGATGTGCGTGATGGCTTGAAACCGGTTCACCGCCGCGTTCTGTATGCAATGAACGAGCTGGGGAACGACTGGAACAAGCCCTATAAAAAATCGGCCCGTGTGGTCGGTGACGTAATCGGTAAATATCACCCCCACGGCGACAGTGCCGTGTATGACACCATCGTCCGCATGGCGCAGGATTTCTCCATGCGTTACATGCTGGTCGACGGTCAGGGCAACTTCGGTTCGGTGGACGGCGACAACGCCGCGGCCATGCGTTACACCGAAGTGCGGATGGCGCGCATCTCCCACGAGCTGCTGGCCGATCTGGACAAAGAGACCGTGGACTGGGTGCCGAACTACGACGGCACCGAGATGATCCCGGCGGTCATGCCCACCAAGGTCCCCACCCTGCTGGTCAACGGCTCCTCCGGTATCGCGGTGGGCATGGCGACCAACATCCCGCCTCACAACCTCACCGAGATAGTCAACGGCTGTCTGGCGCTGATCGAGAATGGCGACCTCACCATCGACGAGCTGATGACCCATGTCACCGGCCCGGATTTCCCCACAGGTGGCATCATCAACGGCCGTTCCGGCATCGTGCAGGCGTACCGTACCGGTCGCGGCTCCGTCTATGTGCGGGCCAAGGCCGAGGTGGAGGTGGACGAGAAGAGCGGTCGCGAGACCATCATCGTCCACGAGATCCCCTATCAGGTGAACAAGGCGCGGCTCATCGAGAAGATCGCCGAGCTGGTCAAAGAGAAGAAGATCGAGGGCATTAGCGCCCTGCGCGACGAGTCCGACAAGGACGGCATGCGCATCGTCATCGAGATCAAGCGCGGCGAGTCCGGCGAGATTGTGCTGAACAATCTCTACAAGCACACCCAGATGCAGACCACGTTCGGCATCAACATGGTGGCGCTGGACAACAACCAGCCCAAGGTGATGAACCTCAAGGAGATCCTGGATGCCTTCCTGCTGCACCGCCGCGAGGTGGTGACCCGCAGGACAGTGTTCGAACTGCGCAAGGCGCGGGATCGGGCCCACATCCTGGAAGGGTTGGCGGTGGCCCTGGCCAACATCGACCCCATCATCGAGCTCATTCGCCACAGCGCGACCCCGGCGGATGCGAAAGTGGCGCTGGTGGCCAAGGGCTGGGCGCTCGGCAACGTGGCCGCCATGCTGGAGAAAGCCGGCGACGACGCGGCCCGCCCCGAGTGGCTGGAGCCGGAGTTCGGCATCCGTGAAGGGCAGTACTTCCTGACCGAGATCCAGGCCCAGGCCATCCTCGACCTGCGTCTGCACAAGCTGACCGGCCTCGAGCACGAGAAGATCCTGGAAGAGTACCAGTCTCTGCTGGATCTCATTGCCGAGCTGTTGCACATCCTGGCAAGCCCGGAGCGCCTGATGGAAGTGATCCGTGACGAACTGCTGGCCGTGCGCGAGCAGTACGGCGACGAGCGTCGCACCGAGATCAGCATGTCCAGCGCCGAGATCAACATCGAAGATCTGATCACCCCGGAAGACGTGGTGGTGACCCTGTCTCACCAGGGCTATGTGAAGTATCAGCCGCTCTCCGACTACGAGGCCCAGCGCCGCGGTGGTCGTGGCAAGTCGGCCACCCGGATCAAGGAAGAGGACTTCGTGGAGCGTCTGCTGGTGGCCAACACCCACGACACCATCCTGTGCTTCTCCACCCGTGGCAAGGTCTACTGGCTCAAGGTCTATCAGCTGCCGGAGGCGTCCCGTGGCGCCCGTGGCCGTCCGATCATCAACCTGCTGCCGCTGGAAGAGGGTGAGCGCATCACCGCCATCCTGCCGGTGAAGGAATATGAGGCCGACAAGTACGTCTTCTTCGCCACCGCCAACGGCACCGTGAAGAAGACCAGCCTGTCCGACTTCAGCCGTCCGCTCTCCTCCGGCATTCGCGCCATCAACCTCAAAGAGGGGGATGAGTTGATCGGGGTGGACATCACCGACGGCAGCAACGAGATCATGCTGTTCTCCGATGCGGGCAAGGTTGTTCGCTTCGCGGAAGGCAGTGGCCGCGCCGATGCGGATGCCAGCGACGAAGTCGAGGCCGACGACGATGCCGGCAACGACGATGACGGCAGCGACAACGGCGAAGGCACCGAGAGCAAGGGCACCTTCAAGGGCGTGCGTCCCATGGGCCGTACCGCCGCCGGTGTGCGCGGCATCAAGCTGGGCGCCGGTGACAAGGTAGTCTCCCTCATCGTGCCGCGCGGGGTCGGCGCCATCCTCACCGCCACCGAGAACGGCTACGGCAAGCGCACCGCGCTGGACGAGTACCCGACCAAGAGCCGTGGTACCCAGGGTGTCATCTCCATCAAGGTGGACTCACGCAATGGCAAGGTGATCGATGCGATCCAGGTGGAAGATACCGACCAGATCATGCTGATCACCAACGGCGGTACCCTGGTGCGTACCCGGGTGTCCGAGGTGAGCGTCATCGGCCGCAATACCGGCGGCGTGCGTCTGATCCGTACCGGTGAAGATGAGACCGTGGTCGGCCTGCAGCGCGTTGCCGAGAGTGACGAAGAGGAAACCGAGACCCTGGCCGTCGAGGGGGAGGTGTCCGAAGGCACCGATACCGCGGCTGACACGGGATCCGTCGATGCAGGGGAGGCGGGCGACGAGTAATCGTACCCCCTGACCAGAAAAAAGAGCGACCTTCACGGTCGCTCTTTTGTTTTCTATCTGGCTCGGCGTTACCAGCCCACTGTCACTCCTGCAGCCACATTCTGGCGCCGCGGGCCGGGATGGTCAGCCTTACCCACTGGCTCTGCACGTTGACCACGGCATTCTGGTCGAGCACATCCCGGTAGTTGCGATACCAGTTCATCTCGAATCTGGCGGTATCGAGCCAGTACTCCTGCTCGTAGTCGCACTTGTTGATGCCGACCAGACCCTGCTTGCCACGCTTGAACAGCACGAAGCAGTCGTTACTGCCGATGAGCTGCATCGGTTGACCCTGCACTGTGTTATGGAAGCGGATCATCCCTTTGAGATCGGTGCGCAGATAGTAGTCCTGCCAGCGCAATCCGTCCTTGTCCCTGGTTTCACCGTGATCGGAGTAGACCAGAGGCGAACCGCCATCACGACCGAGCAGGTAGGCATAGGCCAGTCTCTCGTCGGTCTGGTTGAGGATCTGGTAGCGGAAACCGTCGTTGGTGGGGATATCGTGGGTGATGGCGAAGGTGACGGCGCGGCTACCCGGCAGTGCCTGACCATAGGCACCGGGATCGGCCAGCAGGTTCATGCTGCCGCCGTAGCCCAGCGCTCCACGCAGGGAGGCGAAGAGCGGGAAGTCGTAGGCCCCCTGGCCGCTGCTGTCGAGGTAGGGTTTGAGGAAGTTCTCATAGTCGCTGTTGCCGGCGCCCCCCGTGGTGATCACCTCGCCAAAGACGTGCATCCCCTGTTTGATCTCGGGGGTGAACACGGCGTTGATCTGGTAATCGCTCATGTGCTTGACCGCATCGACCCGAAAACCCTTGATCCCCATCCCCTTGAGCGCCTGCAGGTAAGCCTGTTGCTGACTCACCACCCAGTTGTTGGGGTCCAGATCCGGCAGCCCCTTGTCACCCGCCCCGCCGCACAGTCGCCAGTACTGGACATGGCCCGGATTGTTCCAGTCGGTGATGCACCCCTCCGGATGAAAATCCTGGCCGGCGAGGAAGTTCTGCCCCAGATCGCCAAAGAGCTTCTGGCGTTCAAAGTAGGCCGGATTGCCGGCGTAGCTTTGCAGCAGCTCGCTGCCGGGGTAGTTGAGGTCGCTGCGCTTCCAGCTTTCGTTGGCCATGTGGTTGAGCACCACGTCCGCGTAGACGGCAATGCCTCGGGTCTGCATCGCGGCGATCAGCTGCTCCAGATCCTGCTTGTTGCCAAGGGGGGTGTCGACCAGGCGCAGATCCTGGGGCTGGTAACGAGCCCACCACTCGTCGCCCGAGGACTTCAGAGGCGGTGAGATGAGCACCTGCTTGTAGCCGGCAGCCTTGATGAGATCGGCCTTGGCAGTGACTTCACTGTATTTCCAGTTGAAGGCGTGCAGTATGACATCGGCATGCGCCAAGGGGGCGATCAGCATACCTGCGATCGCCAGCATTCCCGCTGTGTGTTTCATTGTTATGTCCCTGTCTTGTTGTTGTGACTCTGCCTGAAATGGGCGGCTCAGCTTTGGCACAACCAGGAACACTCGCAATCGAATTCCGGTCGATTTGTGATGAATTTCAAGGTGAATTCGCTGAAGTTGTGAGTGGTTTCAGGTTTCAATGACGCTGACCCATAGGCTGTCAGGGCCGTACCATTTGGTCATTTGTCTGTCACTCGGGTGTCATGGCTGAGGGTTATCTTGCTCGGCGAGCGGTGCCTCCTGCATCGCCTTCAGCGTGGATCACATCGAGCGAACGGGAGTGGCATATGACCAGTTGGATAACCTGGGAGATCTGGTGGAGCAGGGTATGGGGCGAAGCCGAGCCGTCAGCCTGTGGCGAAGAGTGGCTGGAAGTGGCCCATGAACCGTCGAGGCTGCCCGCCGAGCTGCTGGAGCAGGGCAGGGACGAGCGCACTCGATGAGATCACTCGTTACTGCCGGGGTTAGCCGCTCCTAGAAGAGCGTCAACTGCTCGCCGGGGCGGATGAAGGCATCCTGGCGCAACTGAACGTGGCGCTTGCCAAGCCCGAGCCGCTTGCTGATGAGCCGAAAACGCTGGGCCAGCAGATCGGCAAATTGCCCTTCACCTCGCATGCGGCTGCCAAAGGTGGCGCTGTTGAGTGCGCCGCCCCGGCTTGCCCGCAGCTGGTTGAGGATCGCCTCTTTCTGGCCGGGATAGTGCGTATCGAGCCAGTCGCAAAAGAGGGTGGTGAGCTCGTGGGGCAATCGCAGCAAGATGTAATCCGCACAGCCCGCCCCGGCGTCGACGGCGGCCTTGATGATCTGTTCCAGTTCAGGCTCGTTGAGCCTGGGGATCATGGGGGCGGCGAGCACGCCGACCGGCACACCGGCCTTGGCCAGTCGTTCGATCACCTTGATCCGCCCAACCCCCGTGCTGGCCCTGGGCTCCAACTGCCGCCTGAGCGTCTCGTTCAAGGTGGTGACCGACACCATCACCTGGCATAGCCCGGCTTTGGCCAACTCGGCCAGTAGGTCCAGATCCCGCAATATCATGACGCTCTTGGTGATGATCCCCACCGGGTGGCGGTGTGCCAGCATCACTTCCAGCAGAGCACGGGTCAGGCGGTAGCGATGCTCGATGGGCTGGTAGGGATCGGTGTTGGCTCCCAGCACTATGGTCTGTGGCTGGTAGCTCGGCTTGGCAAACTCCCGGCGCAGCAGTTCGGCGGCGTTGAGCTTGGCGAACAGCCTGGTTTCGAAATCCAGACCGGGAGAGAGCTCCAGATAGGCGTGGCTGGGCCTTGCGTAGCAGTAGATGCAGCCGTGCTCGCACCCCTGATAGGGGTTGATGGAGCGGCCAAACGGGACATCGGGAGAGTTGTTGTAGCTGATGATGCTGCGAGCAGTTATCTCCCGCACCTCGGTACGGGGATCGCTGGCGGCGAATGCCGCTTCCCACTCGGTTTGGGCCCAGCCATCATCGACCGCTTCGACGAGCGGACCGCTGAAGCGGTGATCGACATTGTGGGAGCTGCCTCGTCCTGCCATCTCATCAAATCCAGATACTGTTCATACATACAGTTATTCTGAGGCGTGGCACCTCAAACTGCAAGTCCGGGCCCGTGTAAAGGGGTCGGGCTGGATATCTCCCGCTTGATCTGCTGCTACATTTCGTTTACATAGACGAAATGCGAACTGGATCACGGAAATCATCATGCAACCCACCACCTCCCGCTGGCTCTTCATCGCCATCATCGCCCTGGTCATCTGGCGTCTGATCCCGCTCTCCACCGAGCAGGAGCTGGCGGCGGCCAACCGTGCCTGGCGCAGCGGCCATTTCGATGAGGCGACCCGGATCTGGCAGCCGCTGGCGGACCAGGGCGAGCCACGAGCGCAGGCGCTGATGGGCTGGAGCCACGAGGTGGGGCAGGGGAGCGAGCAGGACATGGGCCAGGCCATCCGTCTCTACCGCCAGTCAGCCGAGGCGGGGGATGCCTTCGGCCAATACCGGTTGGCAGAGGTTTATCTGCGCGGCGCCGGTGTGACGCGGGATCTGCGCGAGGCGTTTCACTGGATGGAGCTGGCGGCTCGCAACGGCGATGTGCCCGCCATGTTGAAGGTGGGAGTGCTTCACCTGGTGGGGGCCAATGGCCGTGTCGACCTGGCCGAGGCCAAGCAGTGGCTCTATCAGGCCTCGCAAAAGGGTAACAGGCTGGCATTGCAGGTATTGCAGGAACTGGCGCTGGCCGAGGAGGGACGCAGCGCCTTCGATTTCAACGGACAGTCCTTCCTGAATGCCGGCTAACAGGTCAGCGGCTGGCGGTGACCTTGCCGGGCGTCACGTCGGTGACATAAAGCGTACTGCGATCGGTGCTGTGCACTATGCTGCATACCTCCCGTTTGCTGCCGTCGCTCAGGATCACCAGCTCCCCGATATGAACGGGGCAGTGTGTCGTCAACAGGTGGTCCGGGTGGATGATCTTCTCTGCATGCTCCGGAAACGAAATGTCATAGGTGTACATCTTGCTCTCCTTGCTCGGGCTGACGCCTCACTGGAAACCTAGCACAGGGCGCGGCGTTGCGGGTCGGGCATCGTCAGGGCACCATCCGGCAACCGGCGCCTGTCATGGCCGATGGTATGCAAAATCGCCAAGACAACTTGTCTGAGTTGTCGCGTCTGATACAATCCTCCGCTGTACCTGTCAATCGAGCGCCATGCACAGTCTGCGTCTGTGTGCCACGGCGTGTAGCAACCGCATTGTGAGCGGTGAAACACAAAGGTGAATAGTGCTCGATATAAAAGGACATCTCTATTTCACATGTGCCCTTTGGTAGGGGGCACCACTGTATAAGGAAACACCGAATGCCAATCATTACTCTGCCTGACGGCAGCCAACGTCAATTCCCCCACGCCGTTTCCGTCATGGACGTCGCCGCAGACATCGGTCCCGGCCTCGCCAAGGCGTGCATTGCCGGCCGGGTGAACGGTGAACTGGTGGATGCTTGCGAGCTGATCGAGGCCGATGCCTCCCTAGCCATCATCACCGCCAAAGACGAAGAAGGTCTGGATATCCTGCGCCATTCCTGTGCCCACCTGCTGGGTCACGCCATCAAGCAACTCTGGCCCCAGACCAAGATGGCCATCGGTCCCGTCATCGACAACGGTTTCTACTACGACGTCGACCTCGACCGCACCCTGACCGAGGAAGATCTGGCTGCCCTGGAAGAGCGCATGCTGGCGCTGGCCGCCAAGGATTACGACGTCGTCAAGAAGAAGGTCTCCTGGCAGGAAGCGCGCGACGTGTTCGAAGCCCGTGGCGAGACCTACAAGGTCGAGATCCTGGATCAGAATATTGCCCGTGATGATCAGCCAGGTCTCTATCATCACGAAGAGTACATCGACATGTGCCGCGGCCCGCACGTGCCCAACATGCGTCACTGCCACCACTTCAAGCTGCAGAAGATGTCCGGCGCCTACTGGCGCGGTGACTCCAACAACAAGATGCTGCAGCGCATCTACGGTACCGCCTGGGCCGACAAGAAGCAGCTCAAGGCCTATCTGCAGCGCCTCGAAGAGGCCGCCAAGCGCGACCACCGCAAGATCGGCAAGCAGCTCGACCTGTATCACATGCAGGAAGAAGCGCCGGGCATGGTGTTCTGGCACAACGACGGCTGGACCATCTTCCGCGAGCTGGAAACCTTCATCCGTGGCAAGCTCAAGGAGTACGACTATCAGGAGGTGAAAGGCCCCTTCATGATGGACCGCGTGCTGTGGGAGCGTTCTGGTCACTGGGAGAAATATGCCCAGGCCATGTTCACCACCCAGTCCGAGAACCGCGAGTACGCCATCAAGCCGATGAACTGCCCGGGTCACGTGCAGATCTTCAACCAGGGTCTGAAATCCTACCGGGATCTGCCGCTGCGCATGGCCGAATTCGGCTCCTGCCACCGCAACGAGCCGTCCGGTTCCCTGCACGGCCTGATGCGGGTGCGCGGCTTCACCCAGGATGACGCCCACATCTTCTGTACCGAAGAGCAGATCATGGAAGAGGTGTCTGCGTGCATCCGCATGGTCTACGACGTCTACGGTACCTTCGGCTTCGAGAACATAGTGGTCAAGCTTTCCACCCGTCCCGAGCAGCGCATCGGTTCCGACGAAGCCTGGGATCGCGCCGAGGCCGCCCTGGCCGAAGCGCTGGAGCTGAACGGTCTGAAGTTCGACCTGCAGCCGGGCGAGGGGGCCTTCTACGGTCCCAAGATCGAGTTCACCCTGCACGATTGCCTTGATCGTGCCTGGCAGTGTGGTACCGTGCAGCTCGACTTTGCCCTGCCGGGTCGTCTCGGCGCCACCTACGTGGGCGAAGACAACGAGCGCCACGTGCCCGTGATGATCCACCGCGCCATTTTGGGCTCGCTGGAACGCTTCATCGGGATCCTGACCGAAGAGTACGCCGGCTTCTTCCCGACCTGGCTGGCTCCCACTCAGGCGGTGGTGATGAATATCACGGATAACCAGGCCGATTATGCAGTGAAAGTGGCCAAAGCATTGAATGATGCGGGACTTCGCGCAAAAGCGGACTTGAGAAATGAGAAGATTGGCTTTAAAATCCGCGAGCATACTTTGAAGCGAGTGCCCTTCATGCTGGTCTGCGGCGATAAAGAAGTAGAAGCCGGCAAGATTGCAGTGCGTACTCGTAAAGGGGCTGACCTGGGCTCTTATCCTGTTGAAGAGTTGATTGCTCTGTTGACCCAGGAAGTTCAGACCCGCGGACAAAAGAAAGTGGAGGAATAAGCTATAAAAGGCGGAAAAAAACTGGGCAAGCAACCGCAAGCCCGCGCTCACCGGATCAATGAAGAGATCCGTCTGAAAGAAGTTCGTTTGGCTGGTCTGGATGGCGAAGCCCTTGGCATCGTTTCCATTCAGGAAGCACTGAACTTGGCCGCTGAGGCCGAAGTGGATCTGGTCGAGATCAGTCCGAACGCTGAGCCGCCCGTTTGCCGGATCATGGATTACGGCAAATTCCTCTACGAAAAGAGCAAGACCACCAAAGAACAGAAGAAGAAGCAGAAAGTCGTCCAGGTCAAGGAAATCAAATTCCGTCCTGGCACCGACGAAGGCGACTATCAGGTAAAACTACGCAACCTGGTTCGCTTTCTGGAAGACGGGGACAAGGCGAAGGTCACCCTGCGCTTCCGTGGTCGTGAAATGGCCCACCAGGATCTTGGTATCAAGGTTCTGGAGCGAGTCAAGAACGATCTGGAAGAGCTGGCCGTAGTCGAATCGTTCCCGAAAGTCGAAGGCCGTCAAGCTGTGATGGTCCTCGCACCCAAGAAGAAATCTTAAGGCCCACAAGAAATTGACTCATGGGGCTTGCTCCATGAGTTGGTTCGCCTTGCGATTTTGTTGTCACTCACAATGCGGAGTATGAAATGCCGAAGATGAAAACCAACCGGGGCGCCGCAAAGCGCTTCAAGAAGACTGGCTCAGGTCGCTTCAAGTGCAAGCACAACCACCTGCGTCACATCCTGACCAAGAAGAGCAGCAAGCGTAAGCGTCAGCTGGGACCGAAGTTCTTTGTTTCCGCTGCCGACCACAAACGTGTTGTCGCTTGTCTGCCGTACGCATAAGGGGGGATGTGAAAAATGCCAAGAGTTAAACGTGGTGTGACCGCTCGTGCTCGTCACAAGAAAGTAATGAAAGCCGCCAAGGGTTACTACGGCGCCCGTTCCCGTGTCTACCGCGTAGCGGTACAAGCGGTAACCAAAGCTGGTCAGTATGCCTACCGTGACCGTCGCCAGAAGAAGCGTCAGTTCCGTCAGCTGTGGATTGCGCGTATCAACGCCGCAGCCCGTCAGAACGGCCTGTCCTACAGCCGTCTGATCGACGGTCTGAAGAAGGCTTCCATCGAGATCGATCGCAAGATCCTGTCCGATATCGCCGTTCACGACAAGCTGGCTTTCACCGCCCTGGTTGAAAAGGCCAAAGCAGCTCTGGTTTAATCCGGTTCTGTTTTATAGATGATAAAAAGGAGGCTCAGGCCTCCTTTTTTGTTGCCTGCTGTTTTATGACGGCCAGGTAGCCAGCCTGATCAAGAGACGCGGCATTCGTCATATGCCAACAAACTAATATTGATCACCATATCGACATACAGTGAGGCAGCACTTGGGGCTCACTTGATATAACAAAATGATTTGCAGGGAGAAAAGCCCACCATAACTATGGTCAGCGAAGGGGCTTTTTTTGTATTATTCCCCTCTTGACCTTATTTAGCCTAAAGGCTCCTGTACCGGGAGTGGTGACGAGGAAGACATGCAACAGCTTGAAGAAGTAGTCGGCCAAGCCAGGGCCGAAATTGAGGGCGTGAGCGACATCGCCGCCCTCGACGAAATCCGGGTCAAATATCTGGGTAAAAAAGGCTTTTTTACCGAGCAGATGAAGGGCCTGGGAGCCCTGTCTGCCGAAGAGCGTCCCGCCGCGGGCGCCGTGATCAACCAGGCCAAACAGCAGGTTCAGGATGCCCTGAACGAGCGTCGTGAAGCGCTCGAAGTCGCCGTGCTCAACCAGAAGCTGGCTGCAGAGACCATAGACGTCAGCCTGCCGGGCCGCCGCATCGAGAATGGCGGTCTGCACCCGGTGACCCGCACCATAGAGCGCATCGAGCGCCTGTTTGGCGAGATGGGCTTCAAGGTTGCCCGTGGTCCCGAGATTGAAGATGGCTTCCACAACTTCGATGCGCTGAACATCCCGGTTCACCACCCGGCCCGCACCGATCACGACACCTTCTACTTCAATCCTGATCTGATGCTGCGTACCCACACCTCCGGTGTGCAGATCCGCACCATGGAACATCAGCAGCCGCCGATCCGCATCATAGCGCCGGGCCGCGTCTATCGTAACGACTACGACATGACCCATACCCCCATGTTCCACCAGGTCGAAGGCCTGCTGGTCGACGAGCATGCCAGCTTCACCGAGCTCAAGGGGATCCTGCACGACTTCCTGCGCAACTACTTCGAGGAAGACCTGACCATCCGCTTCCGTCCCTCCTACTTCCCGTTCACCGAGCCGAGCGCCGAAGTGGACGTGATGGGCAAGAACGGCAAGTGGCTGGAAGTGCTCGGCTGCGGCATGGTACACCCGAACGTGCTGCGTTCGGTCGGCATCGATCCGGAAAAATACTCCGGCTTTGCCTTCGGCATGGGCGTCGAGCGCCTGACCATGCTGCGTTACGGGGTCAACGACCTGCGTGCCTTCTTTGAAAACGACCTGCGCTTCCTCAAGCAGTTCAAGTAAGGGCGAGAGAACATGAAATTCAGTAAATCCTGGGTGATGGAGTGGGTCCGCACCGAGTTGAGTGACAACGCACTGGCCGAGCAGATCACCATGGCCGGTCTGGAAGTGGACGCCGTGGAAGCGGTGGCCGGCCAGTTCAACAACGTGGTGGTGGGTGAAGTGGTCGAGTGCGCCCAGCACCCGGACGCCGACAAGCTGCGGGTGACCAAGGTCAACGTGGGCGAGGCCGAGCTGCTGGACATCGTCTGCGGCGCGCCGAACTGCCGTCAGGGCCTCAAAGTGTGCGTGGCCAAGGTCGGGGCGACCCTGCCGGGCGATTTCACCATCAAGAAAGCCAAGCTGCGTGGCCAGCCGTCTCATGGCATGCTCTGCTCCTTCAGCGAGCTGGGGATCGACGTCGAAGCCGATGGCATCATCGAGCTGCCACTTGACGCCCCCATCGGGACCGATATCCGCGACTACCTCGCGCTCAACGACGTCAGCATCGACGTGGATCTGACCCCGAACCGTGCCGACTGCCTCGGCATCGCGGGGCTCGCCCGCGAGATCGGCGTGCTCAACAGCGTGGACGTGGTCGAGCCGAGCTGGACGCCGGCTGTTACCACCATAGACGCCACCTTCCCGATCCGGGTCGAAGCGCCGGCCGATTGCCCCCGTTATCTGGGCCGCGTCATCAAGGGGCTGAACCTGCACGCCCAGAGCCCGCTCTGGATGCAGGAGAAGCTGCGCCGTGGCGGTATCCGTTCCATCGACGCCATCGTCGATATCACCAACTTCCTGCTGCTGGAATACGGTCAGCCGATGCACGCCTTCGACCTGGCGACGCTTGAAGGGGAACTGGTGGTGCGCCGCGCCAAGGCCGACGAACCCATGACCCTGCTCGATGGCAACGAGGTGAAGCTCAAAGAGACCACGCTCGTCATTGCCGATGCCCAGGGCCCTGCCTGCATGGCAGGTATCTTCGGCGGCGATCGCACCGGTGTCTCCGAGAGCACCACCGACATCCTGCTGGAGTGCGCCTTCTTCGCGCCGCTCTCCATCACCGGTCGTGCCCGTGCCTACGGTCTGCACACCGACTCCTCCCACCGCTTCGAGCGCGGGGTGGATCCCGAGCTGCAGGCCAAGGTGATGGACAGGGCCACCCGTCTGCTGCTGGATATCTGCGGCGGCGAAGCCGGTCCGGTCATCGAGGTCAAATCCGAGGCCCATCTGCCGAAGGCTACCCCCATCCGCTTGCGCCGCACCAAGCTCGACAAGGTGATCGGCATCAGCGTGGCGGATGCTCAGGTGGTCGAGATCCTGACTCGCCTTGGCATGCAGGTAACCGTTGAGGCTGACGGCTGGACCGCGCTGGCACCCTCCTGGCGTTTCGACATCGCCATCGAGGAAGACCTCATCGAGGAAGTGGCCCGGATCTACGGCTACAACAACATCCCGAACCTCAAACCTGCCGCATCGCTAGCGATGGTGGAGCAGGCCGAAGGGCAGGTGACCTTGAAGCGGGTGCGCGACCTGCTGGTTGACCGCGGCTTCCAGGAAGCGATCACCTACAGCTTCGTCGATCCCAAGGCTCAGCAGACTCTGTTCCCGCAGAGCGATGCCATCGTGCTGCCGAACCCGATCTCGGTCGAGATGTCCGCCATGCGCGTTTCTCTGTTCCCGGGTCTGGTACAGGCCGTGGTTTACAACCAGAACCGTCAGCAGCCGCGGGTGCGCCTGTTCGAGCAGGGCCTGCGCTTCATCAAGGACGAGAATGCCGAGAACGGTATCCGTCAGGAGCCCATGCTGGCCGGCATCATCACCGGCAACCAGGGTGACGAGCACTGGGACATCAAGAGCCGCGCAGCCGACTTCTTTGATCTGAAAGGGGATCTGGAAGCGGTGCTGGATCTGACTGCCGAAGGGGCCACCTTCACCTTCGAGCGTGCCGAGCACAGCGCCCTGCACCCGGGCCAGAGCGCGGCGATCCTGCGCAATAGCGCCGTGATCGGCCATATCGGCGTGATCCACCCGAGCCTCGAGAAGAAGCTGGGACTGAAGAGCCGGGCCGTGATGTTCGAGCTGGAGCTGGACAAGCTGACCCCGGCCAAGGTGCCGGTTGCGGCCGAAGTATCCCGCTTCCCGGCCAACCGCCGCGACATCGCCGTGGTGGTGGACAGACAGATCCTGGCAGGCGACGTTCTGGCAGTAATTAAAAAAGTTGGCGGAAATCAGTTAGTTGGAATAAACTTGTTCGACGTATACCAGGGTGCTGGTATGGCAGAGGACAAGAAGAGCCTGGCCATCAGTCTCGTGTTGCAAGACACCCAGCGCACCCTGGAGGAGAAAGAGATCGCCGAGACCGTAGACAATGTCGTGCGGGCCCTTGGTGAAGAGTTGAATGCATCCTTGAGGGATTGATCTATGGCGCTTACCAAAGCCGACATTGCAGAGCACCTGTTCACCCAGCTCGGGATGAGCAAGCGTGAAGCCAAAGATATGGTGGAAGCCTTCTTTGAGGAGATCAGACAAGCGCTTGAACGTGGTGAGCAAGTCAAGATTTCAGGCTTCGGTAACTTCGATCTTCGCGAGAAGAACCAGCGTCCCGGACGCAACCCCAAGACGGGGGAGGATATTCCCATCAGCGCCCGTCGCGTGGTGACCTTCCGGCCCGGCCAGAAGCTCAAGGCCAGGGTAGAAAATGTTGAACCCAACGAGTGACAAAAAGCCAGGCAACCGCCTGGCTTTTCCGTTTCGATGATAAAAATCCTGCTCCTGTCCGGCGCGCTGCTGGCCCTGCCACTGCGTGCCGCCATGCTTCCCCTGTCACCCGGTACCCAGGCCTATGCCGACTCGCTCACCGGGTTGACCTTCTGCTATCCCGCCCTGCAGCGCCCTCCCTATCTGGAAGAGCAGGGGGGGTTGCTCATCGATCAGGTGACGCGCCTGGCAGGACTGCTGCCGGTGCCGCTGCGCTTCGAGACCCTGCCCAGCTGGGCGGCGACCCTGCAGGCCCTGCAGGATGGGCGCTGCGATCTCGTTCCCCATGTGGGACCATTGCGGCATTCACCGTCCGGCATGGGGCTGAGCCGGGCCATGCTGGAGGCGGAGTCCGCCATTCTCTACCGGGGGGAGCTGGATAAGGCCAGGTTTCTGATGTCGCCCATCTGGCAAGCACAGGACATCCTGACGCGGCTCTATCCCCACGCATCCCAGCTGCAGCTGACCGAGGCGGAGAACTGGTACGGCGCCCTGGTGGCGGGGCGGGGCAGCGCCTACCTCGGCGACTATCTGCAACTGCGTTACCTGATGCGGGAGTACCCGGACGAGGGGCTCAGGCTGCGTCGCCTGCGCAGCGACGATCTGGTGATCAGCTACCGGCTGATGATGCGAGACAAGCCCGAGCTGCGCGAGTTGGTGGACACGGCGATCCGCTTCCTGCCGCCGGGCAGCCTCTATCGGGATCTGGGGCGTTACCTGCCCCAGAGCGAGCAGGATGTGAACCCCTTGCACTTCACCGACAAGGAGCAGGCCTGGCTCGTGGGCAAGGCCCACACCATCAGGGTGGTGGCGGATCCCGGCTTCATGCCCTACAGCGGCGTCAGCCAGCAGGGAGAGCTCATCGGCTGGAGTGCGGATGTCTTGCGGGAAGTGAGTCGGCAGACGGGGCTGCGCTTCGAGCTGGTGCCAGCCGCCAGCAAGGAGGAGGCGCTGGCCAAGCTGCGCAGCGGGGAGGCAGCCATGATGGCCGGCCTGCTGGAGTCTCCGGCGCTGGGGTCGGAGTTTGAATTCACCCGGGTGGTGGCGACCAGTCGCTACGCCCTGGTCAGCCGCAAGCAGGGGGCCCCCAGATCCCTGGCGGAGGTCAGCGGCAAGGTGATGGTCCCCAGGATGCTCTATGACACCAGCCTGCTAGCCCGCTTCGGCCAGCACGAGTGGGAAGTGACCGACAACCTGCTGCAAGGGCTGGCGGCGGTACAGCACGGCGATGCCCAGGCCATGCTGGCGGAGCTGTACCAGCTGCAGTATCCCCTTCGCAACAACCAGTTGAGTGACCTCGCCATCACTGAGCTGCCCCAGCGCTTTGGCCTCGGCTTTGCCATCCGGCCGGGCCAGTCCAGACTGGCGGGGGTGCTGGAGCAGAGCCTGATGACCATCAACGATCGCCAGGTGAACGAGCTGGATCAGCGCTGGCGGCGTCTCGTCCTGAACCAGCAGGAGGGGGTCAGCTACGGCTTCTGGCTCGGCTCCGTCATGCTGGCCCTGGTGATCAGCATGGCGGTGATCTGGCTGATCTGGCGCTCCCGCCAGCAGCTGGCCCAGGAGGCGCGGGAGCGCCAGAAGGCGGAGCAGGCGCTGGCGCTGGAGAGCAAGTTCCGGGAATCCCTCTTCCAGGCGCTGCCGGTCCCCGTGTTTCTTCGCAATGACAAAGGGGAGGTGATCAAGCGCAACAAGCGGGCCAAGCGGATGGAGGCGCGCTACGCCGCCGATCTGGTGCTGCCTGCTCCCCAGTTGCAGGGGGCGGAGGGGGAGCTGGCGCTGCACGAGCAGGTCTACTCCTATGCCCAGATCCCGCTGCGCCTGGGGCCGCAGGCCCCGGCCGGGGATCTCATCGCCCTCTCGGACATCAGCGCCCTGCGCGAGCGCACCCGGTTGCTGCGCCAGGCGGAGCGGCGCCTGCGGGCCCTGACCAATACGGTGCCCGGCGTAGTGCTGCAATTCACCCTGCTGGACGGGGCCATCACCCGGGTGGAGTTTGTGAGCCGCGGCAGCCACGAGCTGCTGGGGCTGGCCAGCCAGCAGATCCGGAGCAATCCCAACGAGACGCTCACTCGCATCTCTCGCCAGGACAGGCGCGAGATGCGGGCTCCCATGCTGACCATGTTGCAGGCGGGACGCCCCTTCTCCCATCTGCTGCGCTACCAGCACCCAGCCAAGGGGCTGCGCTGGCTGCAGTTCTCCGGCAGGGGACGTCGCCAGGGGGAGGGGTGGCGCGTCTACGGGGTGGTGCAGGATGTGACCAGCAGGGTGGAGCAGGAGCACTCCCTGCAGCTCTCCCACGAGCAGGCCCAGCAGGCCGTGCTCGCTAAGGGGCGTTTCCTGGCCGCCGTGAGCCACGAGATCCGCACCCCCATGAACGCCATGCTCGGCCTGCTGGAGTGGCTGGATCAGACCGAGCTCTCTGCCGAGCAGGCCTCGGTGCTGGCGCACGTCAGGCAGGCGGGCAACGAGTTGCTGGGGCTGCTCAACGACGTACTCGACTTCAGCCGCAACGAGACGCGCCAGCTGCGGCTCTCCTTGCAGCCCACGGATCTGGTGGAGCTGTGCGAACACGTGGCGGCGGTGCACTGGTCCAAGGCGCGCTCCCGGCATCTGCAGCTGCGCCTCAACCTGGATCCGGCGCTGCCCGCCCTGATGGAGCTCGATCCCCACCGGGTGCAGCAGGTGCTGCACAACCTGCTCTCCAACGCCATCAAGTTCAGCGAGCGGGGAGAAGTGGTGCTGTGGGCTCGCCGGCAGGGGGAGTGGATCTGGTGCGGCGTGGACGATCAGGGGCCCGGCATCAGCGCCGAGCTGCTGCCCCGGTTGTTCCAGCCCTTCGAGCAGGGGGAGGAGCCGGGACAGATCCGGGCCCAGGGCACGGGGCTCGGGCTCGCCATCTGTCGCCAGTTGATGGAGCAGATGGGCGGCGAGATCCGGGTCGAGCCCGTGGCCACCGGCGGCAGCCGCTTCATCTGTGTCTGGCCCCTCAGACAGGTGCAGGAGAAAGCGCCCTGGCAGCCCAGAGTCAAGCGGCTGTCCCTGCAACTGCCCCCCGAGGAGCAGGCCTACCTGCGTCCCTGGCTCGCCGAGCTGGGGGTCGCCGAGGATGGGATGGCCCCCGGCCTCGGCGTCCTGGTGGATGAGCGGGGACTGCGCGCCTGGTCCTGGCAGGGGGAGCCCTGGATCCCGGGCTCCGTGGTCAGCCTGCTGCAACCCAGGCTTGCCCAGGCGGGGGAGGAGATCAGGGATCTGCCGGGCGCCGGCCTGCGCGTGCTCCTGGTGGAAGATCACGAAGTGAACCGGGTGCTGATCAGCATGCAGCTCGGTCAGCTGGGGGCCCGGGTACTGAGCGCCGCCAACGGCCGCCTGGCCCTCGACATCCTGCGATCGGAGACGGTGGATCTGGTGCTGACCGATCTGCAGATGCCGGTGATGGACGGGGCCGAGCTGTGCAGGCAGCTGCGGACCTCGGCACACTGGCAGCATCTGCCGGTCTACGTGATCACCGCCGATCTCAGCGAGCAGGCGGCGCAGCGGCTCGCCGAGTGCGGCTGCCAGGGTCATCTGGACAAGCCCGTGCTGCTGAAGGAGCTGGCCATCCTGCTGCGCACCGTCTCCGGTCGCAACGGCGCTGAGGTGGCACAGGCTCCTCAGGCCATGCCCCTGTCCGCGCTGCTGAGCCCGGCCCTCATCGGAATTTACCTGACCTCGGTTCGCCAGGAGCTGGCGGACATTGAGCAGTGCCTCGCACAAGGGGACCCCCATGCCCTCAATGCGGCTTTACACAAGATGAAGGGGGCCGCCAAAATGGTGGGGGCCACCTCGCTGGTCCGGGTGATCGACCGTTGGCAGGAGGCCCCCGACCACCCCCTTGCAACTGAGTTGAGGCTGGCCGTGGAAGAGGTCTGTCGGCAACTGGGCGAAAGAGCATGAGATGATCATCACCGATGAAGAGTTGTTGGCCCTGCTGGAGTCGGATGACAGCCAGGGGCCCGTGTTTCACCCCGTCAGCGTCTATGCCCTGGACGCCGCCTCCCATCAGGCGGCGAAGGCGGCGGGCCTGCCGGCCTACGCCAGCCTGCATCGCACCCTGCCCGATGCCGGCTGGCAATGGGAGGGACTGTTTGCCGCCGGGGCCATCGCCCTGTTCGATCCCGCCTCCCATGCCGGGGCCGACTACCTGCCGCAGCTGCTGACCCCGGGAGTGGGGATCTATCGCCTGTCCGATCCCTGGCTCGAAGGGGTGCAGGCACGGGAGCGGGAGTGGCGGGCCTGGCTTGCCCGGTTGCAGATCCTGCTGCTCGAGGATCACCCCTTCCAGGGTGCCTGCATCCAGCAGGAGATCCAGGCCCTGGGGACACCCTGCCACTGGGTGCAGGATGGCGAAGGTTGCCTGCGGGCCCTGGAGGAGGGGGGCGTGGGGCTGCTTATCTGCGATCTCAGCCTGGCGGAGCAGGATGCCATCAGCCTGCTGATGAGCCATCCCCAATATCGTCACAGCGGCCTGCCCATCATACTGCTCTCCGCCCACGATCAGACCCTGATCGACGGGGCCAGGCGTCTGCTGCACGACGCGGGGTTCAACGTGCTGGCGGCCTTGGCCAAGCCGCTGCAGAGCGACGATCTGCTGCGGCTGCTCAAGGTGCTCTATCTGGGGCCCCAGCGCCGGCGCCGACTCGGCGGCCTGAAGCGAACCATCCGCAGTTGGCAGGGGGAACAGAGGGGGCAGCTTGGCCTGCTGGCGGAGGCGGAGTCGTTCACGCTGCCCGTCTGGCTGACCCTGAACGGCCTGTCGCCACACTGGGAACCGCTCAAGGCCTGGCTGGAGCACCACGGGCGTCCGGCGAGCGAGCTGACCCTGGTCATCCATCGGCGGGATAACCTGCTGAGCCATGCGGATCGCTTCGCCCTGGTGTTACAGGCGAGCCTGGCGGGGGCGAGGCTGGCCCTGCTGCTCGACAACGCTCAGCACCTGCCGTTCGATCTGCTGGAGCGTCTGCCGCTGCAATCCCTGCTGCTGGGGCAGCACATGCTGCCCGAGCTGGAGGCGATGGCCGCGGATTCCCTGCTGGCCCGCTTCATCCAGCGGGCCAGGGAGCTCGGCATCGCCCTCTACCTCGATGATCCCTTCAATCTGCTCGACGCCGCCCAGTGGCAGGACTACGGCATGGCGGGGCGCTGGTAAGCCGTGCCGCACTATCTCTGCTGGCCCCTCGATGAGGCGCGCCTGGACAGGGGATTGAACGGCTGGACGCCCCCCGTCTCGCGGGCTTCCCTGCCGGTGAAGATGACGGTGGGCGGGGTGCGCTGCCGGCTGCAGGAGCTGGCTGGCAGCGATCCCGAGCGCGTGCGGGCCGCCTATGAGGCGCTGAGCGAGCAAAGCGTCTACCTGCGCTTCATGCGCGCCAAGCAGCCCCCGACCCCGGAGCAGCTCGCGCTCTTTCTCGACTACCCCAGGGCGCCCCAGATAGGGCTGCTGCTCACCGATGAGCAGGGCCTGCCGCTGGCCATGGCCCAGTCCGTGCGCCGGCGCCTGCATCCCGACAGGGCCGAGTTCTCCTGCATAGTGGCGGATCATTTCCAGCATCGCGGCGCCGGGCGGCGCATCCTGCTGGCGCTGGCCCTGCTGGCGCACGGGGAGGGGATCCGGGAGTGGACCGCCGAGGTGCTGGGCCAGAATCGGCCCATGCTGGCGCTCTTGAAGGGGCTGGGGCTGCCGCTGACCCTGGTGACGGGGCGGGAGATGGTCTTCGCCAGGCTGGACTTGAGCGTCCTGGCGGGTCGTATTGCTGCCCGGCCATAAGACCAAGGGCGAATGGGCCGCCCCCCTCTCTTGTGCTAAGGTCAGCCTGTCACCCGTTGGAGGAGAACAACCATGGTGCAGTCAGCCAAACATATCGTGATCCTCACCGGTGCCGGCATCTCTGCCGAATCCGGTATCAAGACCTTTCGGGCCTGTGATGGCCTCTGGGAGGAACACAGGGTGGAAGACGTGGCGACCCCGGAGGGCTATGCGCGAGATCCCGAACTGGTGCAACGCTTCTACAATGCCCGGCGCCATCAGTTGCAGCGGGACGAGATCCACCCCAACCCTGCCCACTATGCCCTGGCCCGCCTCGAGCGCCTGTTGCCCGGGCGCGTGACCCTGATCACCCAGAACATCGACAACCTGCACGAGAGCGCGGGCAGCAAGAACCTCATCCACATGCACGGGGAGCTGCTCAAGGCGCGCTGCCCGGGGTCGGGCCAGGTGATCGAATGGCGCGGGGATCTCCACCAGCACGAGCTCTGCTCCTGCTGTCAGCTGCCCCAGCCGCTGCGGCCTCATGTGGTCTGGTTCGGCGAGATGCCGCTTGGGCTGGATCGCATCTATTCCGCCCTGGCCCAGTGCGATCTCTTCCTCTCCATCGGTACGTCCGGCGCCGTGTATCCGGCTGCCGGCTTCGTGCATGAGGCCGGCCTGAACGGAGCCCATACAGTGGAGCTCAATCTGGAGCCGAGCGAGGTGGGAAGCCAGTTTGACGAGAAGCGCTACGGCCCGGCATCCCTGCTGGTGCCTGCCTTCGTGGACGAACTGCTGCAAAGCTGCGGCGTGCACCAGCCCAGACAGATAGAGGGGCACAACTGGATGGAGATGCGTGGCTCATAACTATTGAGAATAAACACAGTTGCATTGGCTCTATGAAGTCGCCACACTGACTCCAACAACAAGGATGTGGCTGGCGCAACATATATGGATATTCGAAAGTTCGGGTTCATTTCCCTTCTGCTGGTGCTGATCTCGTTCGGGACTCAGGCTGCTACTCCCCTGTTGCAATTGATCCTGCCGGACAAGCGGGAAGTCACCCTGGACGAGGCGGCACTGGCCGCCTTGCCCCAGGTGGAATTCGAGACGGCCACCCCCTGGACCGTCGGTGTCCACCGCTACCGCGGTCCGACCCTGGTCAGCGTGCTGGCGGCGCAAGGGGCCGCCGGGGCCAGCGTGCTCGATGTGGTGGCGCTCAATGGCTACCGGCAACGGGTCGATCTCTCCCTGTTTGCCAAGGTGCCGCTCACCCTGGTGCGCCACCAGGATGGCAAGCCGCTGACCCGCCGCAACAAGGGGCCGCTCTGGCTGCTGATCCCTCTCTCGGCGCACCCCGAGATGGATGTCTCCGCCATCCACAACAACATGGTCTGGCAGACGATCCGCATCGAGGTCGTCAAGTGACCCGTCGACAGCGCCACAATCTGCTGCTGGCCGCCATCTCGCTCTGCTTCCTGTTTTCCTCCGTGTGGGGCCTCTATCTGCAGAGCCGGCACGAACAGCTGGTCGACATCTTCTACCGCAACACCCACTGGAACATCAGCCAGGTGATGCTGGAATCCCAGCGTTTCCTCTACGACCTGCGCCTCTACCGGGCCGACGGCCTCGACATGGAGACCCTGAGCCTGGATTACGATCTGCTGTGGAACCGGCTGGATGTGTTTCTGGTCGGCACCGAAACCGCAGATGCCCGCGCCCGGCATGGGCTGGGCGAGGTGCTGACCAAGCTGTTTGACGAGATCAAGATGCTGGAGCCCCAGGTCCAGGCTGGTGCGCTGCAAAAGGGCGAGGCCCTCGATCGGGCGCTGGTCCGGATTGCCGACCTGACCCGCCAGGTGGAGCTGATAGGGGATCAGATCCTCTCCGGTCAGGAGCGGGAGGCGTCACTCCACCAGCTGCGTCAGAGCCTGTTCTGGATCCAGATCTGGCAGCTGATCCTGCTGGTGATGGGGGGCGTGCTGGTCTTCGCCCTGATCCGCACCAACCTGCAGAATCGCCGGCTCTCCCTGCTCGATCCCATGACCCGGCTGGGCAACCGCCGGGCCTTGCAGGGGCAGCTCAGGCAGTCCCTGCAGCGGGGCCGGATCCAGGCCCTGGTGGTGCTCGATCTCAAGCGGTTTAAGCAGGTCAATGATCTGCTCGGCTACCAGGTCGGTGATCGCCTGTTGCAGGCGGTCGCCGCGAGACTGCGGCAAGCCTGCCCCGGCCTGGCCTATCGCCTGGGGGGAGATGAATTTGCCGTGGTGCTGGCCACCGACCATGAGGAGCTCGAGGCCCGCATGGAGGCCATGGTGAATCTGCTGCAGTTCGAGTTCGTGACCCGGGAGAGCAGTTTCGACCTCGCCTGCCGCTTCGGGGTGGCCAGGGTCGAGGGGGGCGAGGAGGCCGAGCAGCTGCTGGAGCAGGCTATATTGGCACTGAATGAAGCCAAACGCAGCAATGGCACCTTGGTCTGGTACCAGTCGGCGATGAAGGCGACCCTCAGCATGAACCAGCGGCAACTGCACCAGTTGCGGGAGTGGCTGGCGGGGGCGGCGCCCTCGCCCCTGGAGACCGTCTTCGAGCCCCTGCAAGACGAGCGGGGAGAGTGGGTGACGGCCATCGGCGTGCGCTGGCGGGTGGGGCAGCAGGTGTGTGACGTGGACTGGATGCAGGAGCGCGGCGTTCTCGGTCCCGTGGTGGCCAGGTTGCTGATGGACGCGGATCTCCGCCAGCCCCTGCTGCTGGCGCTGCGCCAGCCGTCGCAACTGGCCCATGTGCTGGCCTTCCTGCCGTCCCTGCCACAAGGAGCACTGATCCTGGCGCTGCCGACCCTGACGGAGGACGCGGCCCTGCTGGACAAGGTGCGCCAGCGTGACTGCGTGCTGGCGCTGGGTGAGCTCGGCAGCCGGATTCCCGCGCTCTTGCAGGCGGGCTGGCCGATCCGCTACTGGCTGCCCGACCCCTCCGATCACCTTGCCCTGCTGCACCCCCTTGCCAGGCAACTGGGGTTGCGGCGCCTGAACCGTACGGAGGCGTCGGGGCAGGGCGACGTGCTCAAGCAGCGCGAGCCCTATTGATGGGACAAGGAAATGAAAAAGGGCGGCTCGGGCCGCCCTTCTCGTATCTTCTGATCCTCAGGAGGCCTTGCCGTCCGTGGAGGGGAAGGGGGCACAGGAGTTCCTGATCACCAGATCCGGCTCCACGGTGATCCTGCGATTGTCTATCTGCTCGCCGTTGATGCGAGCCAGCAACCGGGTGACGGCGAGGCGGCCCAGCTCCTCCTTGGGCTGGTTGACCGTGGTGAGCGGCGGCGACATATACTGGGCCAGTGCCACGTTGTCATAGCCGACGATGGAGAGGTCGCGCGGGATCACCAGCCCCGCCTGATGGGCGGCACTGATGGCCCCCATCGCCATCATGTCGTTGCACACAAAAAGAGCGCTGGGACGCACGGGCTGTGCCAGCAGACGCTCCATGGCGGCGGCGCCGCTGGCGCAGTCGAAGTCCCCCTCCTGGATCCAGGCCGGATTGACGGCGAACCCCGCCTCCTGCATCGCCTGCTCGAAGCCTGCCAGCCGCTGATCGGCGGGGGCGCGCTTGTGGGGACCCGTGATGCAGCCGATGGCGGTGTGGCCCAGCCCCAGCAGGTGGCGGGTCGCCAGGTAGCCGCCGCGATGGGAGTTGTCGGCGATGAGATCCACTTCGCCGTTCTCCATGCCCCAGTCCATCACCACCACCGGCAGGCTCTTGAGCCAGTCGAGCTGGTTGAACACCTCCTGCTGCCCCTCGCTGCACATGATCAGCAGGCCATCCACTCGTTTTCTGAGCATCATCTTGAGGTAGGAGAGGGCGGTCTCGGCCTGTCCCTCGGTGTTGCCCAGCATGAGGTTGTAACCCTGCTCGAAGCAGTAGCGCTCCACCCCGCGCACCACCTCGGCGAAGAAGGGGTTGCTGGAGGTGGTAACCAGCATGCCGATGCTGTTGGTCTCCTTCACCTTGAGGCTGCGGGCCACCAGGCTGGGGGCATAGTTGAGCTCGCGCATGGCGGCGAAGACCCGCTCCCGGGTCTCCTCGGCCACGAAACGGGTCTCGTTGATGACATGGGAGACTGTGGTGGTGGAGACCCCCGCCTGCGCCGCCACCTCCTTGATATTGGCCATCAGTGTCCCTGCGCCGTCTGTTCAAGGAGGAAGGATTCCACCTCCTGCTTGCTCGGGATGGAGCTCTGGGCCCCGAAGCGGGTCACCGAGAGCGCCGCCGCGCCGTGGGCGAAGCGCACCGCGTCGTGGAAGTCTGCGCCGGCGAGCTCGGCCGCCAGCAGGGCACCGTTGAAGGTGTCGCCTGCTGCCGTGGTGTCCACCGCCTTGACCCGAAAGCCTGGAATAAGTTGCTGTAGTGTCCCGTTGCTGCAATAGACCCCCTGGGAACCCAGGGTGATCATCACCTCCGCTATGCCCATCTGGTGGAAGCGGGCGGCGGCCTGGGCCGCACTCGCCTCGTCGGTGACCTTGACCCCGGTCAGCAGCTCCGCCTCGGTCTGGTTCGGGGTGATGAGATCCACCAGCGCCAGCAGCTCCTGCGAGAGCGGTCGGGCAGGCGCGGGGTTGAGCACCACCCGGGTGCCGTGGGCACGGGCCAGACGGGCGGCCTCCAGCACAGTCTCCAGGGGCACTTCCAGCTGCAGCAACAGGGTGTGGGCAGCGGCGATCAGTCCTTCGTGGCCTTTCACCACGGCCGGGGTGAGGGCGCCGTTGGCCTCGGCGGAGATGCCGATGCTGTTCTCCCCCTCGTCGCTCACATAGATGATGGCGATGCCGGTGGGGAGCTTGGGGTCGAGCGCGACGGCGCTCACGTCGATGCCGTCCTGGGCGAAGCCTTCTCTCATCTGGCGGCCGATGGCGTCATCGCCGATGCGGGCGATGAAGGAGACTTCTGCACCTAACCGAGCGGCGGCCACCGCCTGGTTGGCACCCTTGCCACCGGGCACCACATGATAGCTGTGGCCGGTCAGGGTTTCACCGGGGCGGGGAAAGTGGGGGACACGCAGCACGTGATCCGCATTGACGCTGCCGAGGACTACGAGACGATTCATTCCTATCACCCTTGTTGAGAACATCCTGATCTGGGTGGGCCCAGATCGGGAGGCTCTGCCGAAGAAAGGGGGAGGCGAGCCTCCCCCTCGCGCTTACTTGTTGACGATCTGCAGCGGTACCGGGATGGATTTTTCCACCGGCTGGCCCTTGAGCACCTTGTCGGCGGTTTCCACGCCGATGGCGCCGATGAGGGCGGGCTGTTGGGCCACGGTGGCGGCCAGTTTACCCTTGGCCACGGCGGCCTTGCCATCGTCGGTGCCGTCGAAGCCCACGATCATCACCTCTTTGCCGGCGGCCTGCACGGCGCGAATGGCCCCCAGCGCCATCTCGTCGTTCTGGGCGAACACGGCTTGCACGGTCGGGTGCGCCGCCAGCAGGTTCTCCATGACGTTCAGACCCTTGGTGCGGTCAAAGTCGGCGGGCTGGGAGGCGAGCACTTCCAGCTTGTTGGTGGCCACCGCCAGGGCGAAGCCTTCGCCGCGGTCACGGGCGGCGGAGGTGCCGGCGATCCCTTCGAGCTGGATCACCTTGGCGCCGCTGCCCAGCTTCTCGGCGATGAAGTCGCCGGCCAGCTTGCCGCCCGCCACGTTGTCGGAGGCGATGTGGGCCTTGACCTCACCCTGGGCCGCACCGCGGTCCAGGGTCAGCACCGGGATGCTGGCCTTGTTGGCCAGACGGATGGCGTTGCCCACGGCTTCGGAGTCGGTCGGGTTGATCAGGATGGCGTTGACCTTGCGCACGGTGAGATCTTCCACGTTGGAGAGCTCCTTGGCCGGGTCATTCTGGGAGTCCAGCACCACCAGCTCGTAGCCAAGTTCCTTGGCCTTGGCTTCAGCCCCCTCCTTCATGGTGACGAAGAAGGGGTTGTTGAGGGTGGAGACCACCATGGCCAGGGTCTGATCGGCGGCCTGGGCGGTACCCAGCACGGACATGATGGCGGCAGCGAGCAGGGTATTGAGCTTTTTCATCATTTCATTCCTTGTGTGTGGCTTGTGGTATCAACGGTTGCTTTTGTTATCGATCATCACGGCGAGCAGGATCACGCTGGCCTTGGCGATCATCTGGTAATAGGAGCTGACGTCGAGCAGGTTGAGGGCGTTGTTGAGGAAGCCGATGATGAGGGCGCCTATCAGGGTCCCCATGATGCGGCCCTTGCCCCCCATCAGGCTGGTGCCCCCCAGCACCACGGCGGCGATGGCATCCAGCTCGTAACCCATGCCGGCAGTCGGCTGGGCGGAGGAGAGGCGGGAGGTGACGATGAGCCCGGCCAGTGCCGACAGCATGCCGCACAGACCGTAGACCGCGAGCTTGACCCGATCCACATTGATGCCGGAGAGGCGGGTGGCCGACTCGTTGCCGCCCAGCGCGTAGATGTAGCGGCCCAGGCGAGTGTGGTTGAGCAGGTACCAGGCCAGCAGGAAGACGATGGCCATCAACCAGATGGGCACCGGCAGGCCGAGCAGGTAGCCGGTCCCCAGCCAGGCGAAGTGATCGGCGCCGTCACTGAAGCCGGTGGAGATGGGGCGCCCCTCGGTGTAGACCATGGTGATGCCGCGCAGGGCGGTCATGGTGACCAGGGTGGCGATGAAGGCCTGCACCTTGCCCTTGGCGATGATGAGACCGCTGATGCCGCCGAGCAGGGCGCCGGCCCCCAGGGTGAGGGGGATCACCAGGGCGATGGGCAGCTCCATGGCGACCATGGTGGCGGCCAGGGCGCCGCACAGGGCCAGTACCGAGCCGACCGACAGATCGATGCCGGCGGTGAGGATGACCAGCGTCATACCGACCGCCATGATGGCGTTGACCGAGGTCTGGCGCAGGATGTTGAGCAGGTTGTCGGCGGTGAAGAAGTTCGGGCTCAGGAAGGAGACCACGCCGATCAGCACCAGCAGCGCCACCAGGGATTTGTTCTCGATCCACCAGGCCTTGCTCATGATGCCGCGGCGGGGAAGGGTTTGGGTTGTCATTGTGCTGCCTCTTGCTCTGCTTGCCACTGTTTACCCACGGCGGCCGCCATCAGCTTCTCCTGATTGGCGTCCCGGGTATTGAACTCTGCGCTGATGCGCCCCTCGTGCATCACCAGGATGCGATCGCTCATGCCGAGCACTTCCGGCATTTCGGAGGAAACCAGGATGATGCTCATCCCCTCCTGTTTGAACTGGTTGATGAGCTGATAGATCTCCTTCTTGGCCCCCACGTCGACACCGCGGGTCGGCTCGTCCAGGATCAGCACCTTGGGCCGGGTCAGCAGCCCCTTGGCGATGGCCACCTTCTGCTGGTTGCCGCCGGAGAGCAGCTTGATCAGCTGATCCTGGCTCGGGGTCTTGATGTTGAAGATGCGCACGTAGTCCCCCACCGCCTGGCGCTCGGCCTGGCCGTCAATCTTGCCGGCGCGGATGAACTCGCCGAGGGCGCACAGGCTCATGTTCTCCCGCACGGAGAGCTCCAGCACCAGGCCGTCCCCCTTGCGATCCTCGGAGATGTAGGCGATGCCGGCCGCCAGGCCATCGGCCGGGCTCTTGGGGACCAGGGCGTGACCATCCACGGTAATGTCACCGCCGCTGATGGGGCAGGCGCCGTAGATGAGCTTCATCAGCTCGGTACGGCCGGAGCCCATCAGGCCGCTGAAGCCCAGAATTTCCCCCTGACGCAGGGAGAAGCTCACCCCGCGCACGCCGGGGCCGGCCAGATCCTTGACCTGCAGGCTGATCGGGCCGAGCTCGCGCACCAGGCGCGGATACTGCTCCTCCAGCCGGCGGCCCACCATCATCTCGATGATCCTGTCTTCGTCGAGATCGCTCACCGCCTGCTCGCCGATCCACTTGCCGTCCCGCAGCACTGTGACCCGATCGCAGATCTCGAAGATCTCCTTGAGACGGTGGGAGATGTAGACGATGCCACAGCCCTGCTGGCGCAGCTCGCGAATGACGGTGAACAACTGCTCTGTCTCAGTGTCGGTCAGCGCATCGGTGGGCTCGTCCATGATGATGACGCTGGCATCGAACGAGAGTGCCTTGGCGATCTCCACCATCTGCTGTTCGCCGATGGAGAGATCCCCGAGTCGGGTGTCTGGGCCGTGTCTGACGCCCAGACGGGCCAGCAGACCGCTGGCCCGCTCGCGCAGCTGTTTGTGGTCAATGCTGCCAAAACGGGTACGGGGCTCGCGACCGAGGAAGATGTTGGCGGCAATCGACAATTCCGGCAGCAGGTTCAGCTCCTGGTGGATGATGCTGATCCCCTGATCCTGGGAGTCGCGGGGCCCCTTGAAGTGAACCGGCTGGCCGCGATAGCTGATGCTGCCCGAATCGGCCTGGTAGATGCCGGTCAGCACCTTCATCAGGGTGGACTTGCCGGCGCCGTTCTCGCCGAGCAGGGCCATCACCTGGCCCGGATAGACCTTGAGGCCCGCCTCATCGAGGGCGCGTACCCCGGGGAAGGTCTTGACGATCCCGGCGAGCTCCAGAATGGGCGAGGGGAGCGGGGAGCTTGTGCTCATGGCTGCTTCCTCCAAGACTTAGAACGCCACACCGGCGCAGAGGATGAGGTTGGCGTAGGGGGTCACCTCGCCGCTGCGCACAATCGCCTTGCTTTGGCGGGTGCGGGCCTTGAATGCCTCGTGCATGCAGTACTCGATGGTGATGGGCTTGCCTTGGGCAGCGGCGTGCGCCTCCAGCTGATCCACCAGCGCCTGGTGAGCGGCGGGGCTGATCAGCTTGATCTCGCTCGCCATGATCACCTTCTCCACCACCAGATCGGTGAGCAGGGCGCTCAGCACTGTGTCAAGGCTGGGAGTGCCTGCCATCAGCGCCAGATCGATGCGCTCGGGACCCGCCGGTATGGGCAGCCCGGCGTCGCAGACGGTGATCTCGTCGGTATGGCCCATGTGGGCCACCAGCGAACTCAGGGGAGCGTTGAGCAGCTTGCCTCGTTTCATACAGCACCTCGGCGGTTTGTGACCGCATATCCGATATTGAGCAGGGCAACCGGTTACGCAACCGGTTGCGTCGTTGATGCGAAAGATAGGCGCTAACCGTTAACGGGTCTAGGTACAGATGACGAAAATGTGAAAACGATCTCAGTGATGGGGATCAAAGAGGAAGAAAGGGTGCCAGAAGAGCACCCGTCAGGTCATGGGAACCGGGTGCCCGGGAGCGGGGTCGGTGCCTCGAGGGAAGAGCGACAGAGTGGGGCGGGATCAGACGGCGAGCGCCTCCTGCACGGCGGGGCGGGCCTGCATACGCCTGTAGTGGTCCACCACCCCGGGAAACTCGTCGATGGCCACCCCATCGCTCTCGAGCCAGCTTGCCACCACGAACAGGTAGATGTCGGCCAGGCTGAAGCGCTCCCCCAGCACCCAGGGACCGGTCAGGTAGTGGCGCTCTATCTGGTCGAAACCCTCGCGCATGTTCTGGGGCATCTTGGCCAGCATGGCCGCGATGGCCTGCGCCTCATCGGCCCAGCGGCTGCCACGCCGGCCGTGGGCGTGGGCGACGTGCACGGTGGAGGCGAGGAAGCTGTGTACCTCCTGCATGCGGGCCAGCAGGAAGGGGTCCTCCAGGGGGGCCAGTTTGGCCTCCGGGAAGCGCTGGGCCACGTAGAGCAGCAGGGCTGGGGTCTCGGTCAGCACGCCCTGCTCGGTGACCAGGGCCGGCACCCGGCCCTTGGGATTGATGGCCAGATATTCAGGAGTACGCTGCTCGCCGGCGGCCAGATCGAGGCGCTTGACCCTGTGTGGGGCGCCGGCTTCCACCAGGGCGATGCGGACCGCCATGGCACAGGTGCCGGGGGCGAGATAGAGGGTCAGTTCGGACATGGCCGTTCTCCTTGTGTGAGCGATGGGGGGAGGAACCCGCCGATGAGTGCACCAGAGTCTGACGGGTCCAGGCATCATCCTACGCCCGTTGACGGCGGGGGCCAAGCCACGGAGTGCGCTGCCAGGGCTGGCCGTATTTTTGCGGCTGGTATCAACGGCTTTCTGAACGGAAGATAACAGGAAAAACGGCTACGCATGCCTGGTCAAACCGCTATAATGTGCCACCTTGGATCAGTCGCTAGTGAATGTTGGATAGTCAATTGAGTAATAGAATGCGGATCGGTGGAACCCTCGAACAGTCCCTCAGCCAGGGATACCGTCTGGACCTGCAAGGGGTGCTGAAAGAGGCGTGGCAGCAGACCCGGCGGACCGGTTTCGGCCTGGCGCTGGCCATCGCCGGTGTCATGGCAATCTGGATCCTGCTGAGCAATACCCTGCTGGCCCCCCATGTCGCCCAGGAAGGGGGTGACATGGACATGGCCCTGATCCTGAGCCTGCTCATCACAGTGATCATGTCCCCCATGACCTCCTCCCTCGACATGCTGGGGTTGCAGCAGTCGGTGGGAGTGCGGGCTCGGCCGAGCCAGGTGTTCGACTTCTTTCGCCACTTCCTGCGCCTGGGGAGCCTGAGCCTGCTCGGCAGCCTGATCACCAGCCTGTTCGGCCCCCTGTTCGAACTGCTGGGACTGCCGGTGATGCTGGCCTTCATTCCCTCTGCCCTGGTGGGCATGGGTCTGGTGTTCACCGTCCCCCTGGTGCTGGAGCGCGGCCTGTCACCGGCCCAGGCCATTCTGGTCTCCCTCAGGCTGTTTGCCCGCGGCTGGCCCAGCATAGTGTTGCTGCACGGGGTCATGCTGGCGCTCTTCTTCCTGGCGCTGGTGCCCATGGGGCTGGGGCTTATCTGGGTGGCGCCCCTCTATTTCAACTGCAAAGGGATCCTCTACCGGGATCTGTGCGGCGTCGCCGTGGAGGTGACCGAGGTGGCGGACAACGCCGGTGGGCAGGGGCCGGACCATTTCAATGCCTGACGGGCAGGCCGTGGCGATGGCCGATGTCGGCCGAGGAGAAGGCAAGATGCAAGAGGATGGCATATGACGAATCGACACGGGGTGGCGGCGGCCCTGCTGCTGGTGCCCATGCTGGGGCAGGCGGCGCCGTCCCTGGAGCTGGCCTACGGCACCTTCTACAGCCAGATGAAAACCTTCGCCAAGGGGGAGTTCGGCCACGCCAGGCTGGGGTTTTATCTGACCGATCCGCAAAATGGCCGGCGCTGCCTGCTCACTTCGGCCAGGGTCTCGACCCCGGACAGGGATGTGCCTGCCGAGGTCACGGTGGACAGCGAGCTGCGCCTGCCCTACGACGATGATCTCAATCTGGACAAGGCGACCGTGGTGGTCGAGCTCACCGAGCCACACGCCGCCTGCGACATGTCGGTGCAGGTGATGGCTGACGCCCCCGCCACCCCCGAGGTGCCGCTGGCGGAGATCGCCCTGCGCCAGCAGCAGATGCAGCAGTTGCTCGACAAGATGGCCGGCATGGTCGGCAAGTATTTCCTGCCGCGGATGGAAGGGGTGCGCCTCTCCCTGGTGGCGCCTTCGGGGACGGCCTACCTAGTCGAGGGCGCCCGCCAGGAGGCGGTGCCCTGGCAGCAGGGGCAACTGCTGCTGAGCAATGCCCAGCTGGCGGCCTTTGCCAACGGCAGGCTGCAACTGCAGGGAGAGATACTGCGGCTGACCCCCTGGTTGCACAAGGGCTGAAGAAGCCGGGTGCCAGACAGGCAAAGAAAAGGAGCGCATGGCGCTCCTTTTTCGTGCTCGCTGGCAGGGAGCTCAGCGCACCTCGATCACGTCCAGCATGTCCATCTCGTCGATGTCCAGCAGCGGCGCCTTGGGCAGCTCGGGCGGGTCGAATGCCTTGTCACCCCCGTCGATGATGCCGGAGTCCCGGTTGATGCTCTTGAAGTCAAACAGCTTGTGATCGAGCAGGTGGCTCGGGATCACGTCCTGGATGGCGGTGAACATGGTTTCGAGACGGCCGGGGAAGCGGCGATCCCACTCCTGCATCATCTGCTTGATGGCCTGGCGCTGCAGGTTCTCCTGGGAGCCGCACAGGTTGCAGGGGATGATGGGGAAGGCCTTGACCTCGGCATAGCGCACCAGGTCTTTTTCCTTGCAGTAGGCGAGCGGGCGGATCACCACGTTCTTGCCGTCGTCGCTCACCAGCTTGGGCGGCATGGATTTCAGCTTGCCGCCGTAGAACATGTTGAGGAACAGGGTCTCGAGGATGTCGTCCCTGTGATGGCCGAGGGCAATCTTGGTGCAACCCAGCTCCTGGGCGGTACGGTAGAGGATGCCGCGGCGCAGGCGGGAGCAGAGCGCGCAGGTGGTCTTGCCCTCCGGCACCTTCTCCTTGACGATGGCGTAGGTATCCTCTTCGACGATCTTGAAGTCGATGCCGAGGGTGCTCAGGTATTCCGGCAGCACGTGCTCGGGGAAGCCGGGTTGCTTCTGATCCAGGTTGACGGCCACGAGATCGAAATGGATGGGGGCGCTGGCCTTCAGGCTCATCAGGATGTCGAGCATGGCAAAGCTGTCCTTGCCGCCGGACAGGCAGACCATGATCTTGTCACCCTCTTCAACCATGTTGAAGTCGGCAATGGCCTGGCCCACGTTGCGCCGCAGGCGTTTCTGCAGCTTGTTGAAACTGTATTTCTCTTTGGCGTTAAGCTCTTCTAGCATGGCCTCAAACCCGGGACAAAAATAAGCGGCTTATTATAGCCATGTCCCGGG
>NZ_CDBN01000003.1 GCF_000820085.1 Aeromonas sanarellii | reverse complement strand
CTCCCGCAAGGGGAGAAGGGAGCAAAACAGGATTCCGCGATTTTTCCGGCAGACGTCGGATGGTGTCCTCTCCCTGCGGGAGAGGACATTCAGGAAGGGAAATAGAACCAGGCGGTCTTGATCAGGCCAGCCTCCACCTCGAACACCGCCACGCTCTCGATGGGCTCGGGGGAGAGGCCATGGATCTTCTCGTGATCGAACACCTTGTTGCCCATGACAGTGCGTGACAGCAGCTCGGCCTTGAGCTGCGGGTTGTTGAATCTGTGCTCCGCATAGAAGGCCCGCAGCGCCCCCTTGCCGACTGTGCTCGGCGTCTCGGTCGGCATGCGGTAGCCTTTGAAATCCGGGGCAAAGCAGGCCACGAAGGCGTCGAGGTCGTGGGCATTGTAGGCGGCAAACTGCGCCTCTACGGGTTGGGTGACGGACATGCCTCTCTCCACGAGTGAAATTTAAATCACTTATCCTTGATTTTTATTCACGCATCAAGCCCCGGATGGGGATCGCCGCCCCTTCCAATGAAACGCCCCATAACAAAAAACCCCGCCGAAGCGGGGTCTCTCTGGTCATCAGCCACCCGCTGGGTGCGGGCGGGGTGATCAGTGTTCGCGGGTCTGGCGGAACTGGACGTCCGGGTGACGCTCCTGGGCCAGGCGCAGGTTGACCATGGTCGGCGCGATGTAGGTGAGGTTGTCACCACCATCGAGGGCCAGGTTGACCTCGTTCTTGCGCTTGAACTCTTCGAACTTCTTGACGTCGGTCCCTTCCACCCAGCGGGCGGTGGCGACGTTGACCGCCTCGTAGATGGCCTCGACGTTGTACTCGCTCTTGAGGCGGGACACCACAACATCGAACTGCAGCACACCGACCGCACCGACGATGAGGTCGTTGCTGATGAGCGGGCGGAACACCTGCACCGCGCCCTCTTCGGAGAGCTGCACCAGCCCCTTGAGCAGCTGCTTCTGCTTGAGGGGGTCGCGCAGGCGGATACGGCGGAACAGCTCGGGAGCGAAGTTCGGGATGCCGGTGAACTTCAGATCCTCACCCTGGGTGAAGGTATCGCCGATCTGGATGGTGCCGTGGTTGTGCAGGCCTATGATGTCGCCGGCGAAGGCGTCTTCCGCCTGCTCCCGGTCACCGGCCATGAAGGTGACGGCGTCGGAGATGTTCACGTCCTTGCCGATGCGCACGTGGCGCATCTTCATGCCCTTGCTGTAAGTCCCTGACACTATACGCATAAAGGCGATGCGGTCGCGGTGTTTCGGATCCATGTTTGCCTGGATCTTGAACACGAAGCCGGAGAACTTCTCCTCGGTGGCCACCACCTCGCGGCTCTCGGCCTTGCGCGGCATGGGAGACGGCGCCCAGTCGGTCAGGCCGTCCAGCATGTGGTCGACGCCGAAGTTGCCGAGTGCGGTCCCGAAGAAGACCGGGGTCATCTCGCCGGCGATGAAGGCGTCGTGATCGAACTCGGGGGAGGCCCCCTGCACCAGCTCCAGTTCGCCGCGCAGCTGGGCCGCCAGATCTTCACCGATGGCGGCATCCAGTTCCGGGCTGTGCAGGCCCTTGACCACCCGCTTCTCCTGGATGGTGTGGCCCTGACCGCTCTGATACAGATAGGTCTCGTCCTTATAGAGGTGATAGACCCCCTTGAAGGATTTGCCGCAGCCGATGGGCCAGGTGATGGGGGCGCACATGATGTTGAGCTCGCGCTCCACCTCGTCCATCACCTCCATGGGATCGCGCACTTCGCGGTCCAGCTTGTTCATGAAGGTGAGGATGGGGGTATCCCGCAGCCGGGTCACTTCCATCAGCTTGCGGGTCCGGTCTTCGACGCCCTTGGCGGCGTCGATGACCATCAGGCAACAATCCACGGCAGTGAGAGTACGGTAGGTATCTTCGGAGAAGTCCTCGTGACCCGGGGTGTCGAGCAGGTTGACCAGGCAGTCGGCATAGGGGAACTGCATCACCGAGGTGGTGATGGAGATGCCGCGCTGCTTCTCCATCTCCATCCAGTCGGATTTGGCGTGCTGGCCCGAGCCACGGCCCTTGACGGTACCGGCGCGCTGTATGGCCTGTCCGAACAGCAGGACCTTTTCGGTGATGGTGGTCTTACCCGCATCCGGGTGCGAGATGATCGCGAAAGTGCGTCTCTTGGAGACTTCACTCAGAAATTCAGCTGACATAATTCGACGTTCTTCTATTGGGCGGCGGCGCGGGCCACCGTGGGAATAAATGCGGGACAGCACCTTGGGGTCAGGGCGCCCATGCATGCAACAACGCCACGCGGGCGGGTCGGGGACCGGCCGGTGGAAACGGGGAAGAGCGTTGCGTTACATGGGTCTGGCCTTGAGTCAAAGCAAAATTGCGCGGCATTATACCCGCGCGAGTGAAAAATACCCAGCCCGGCATCGAGGGGCCACCCCGGGCGGCGTCAGGCGGCCTTCACCACCCGGTTGCGCCCCGCCAGCTTGGCCTCGTACATGGCCTCGTCGGCCCGGCGCACCAGCTCGCCCAGGTTGTCATCCTCGGGCTTGTATTGGGCGCAGCCGATGCTGATGCGGATGGGATGATCCGCCGGCACCCCCTCGATGGCGAGGCGGGAGACGGCGAGCCGGATCCGCTCCGCCACCTCGGCGGCCTCGTCGAGACGGGTGTCCGGCAGCAGCACCAGAAACTCCTCGCCGCCGTTGCGCCCCACCCTGTCCAGGCTGCGCAACTGCTCCTCGATGCACTGGGCCACGGCGGTGAGCACCCTGTCCCCCACCTGGTGGCCAAGCTGGTCGTTGACCCTCTTGAAGTGATCCACGTCCAGCAGCAGCACGCACAGTGGCTTGCCCTCCTCCCGCGCCTGAGTGAACCACTTGCGCCCCTTGGCCTGGATCTGGCGCCGGTTGTGGATGCCGGTCAGCTCGTCCGTCATGGCGAGGCGCTGCATCTTGCGGGTGCGGCCGCGCTGGTGCACCACCAGTATGCCCATCACCAGCAGCAGCAGGGTCACCACCAGGTATTGCCAGTAGCGGCGCTCCTGCAGTTGCTTGAGCTTCTCCTCCTGCAACTGCTGCCGGGATCTCAGGGTCTGGTTCTCCAGCTCCTTGCGGGCGAGATCGAACTCGAAGCGCATCTGCAGAGAGCGCTGCTCCCGCAGTCGCAGCTCCAGGGCCTGCCGGGTCTGCACGAAAGTCTTGAGGCTGGCCAGGGCCTCCTGGATGCGGTCCTGGCGCTCCAGCACCCGGGCCCGCACCTCGTGGACCCGGGCGAGGAAGCGCAGATTCTGCTCCCTGGCGAAGATGGGCTCGGCCTCGTCCAGGTGTCGCTGCGCCTCGGCCGGCCTGTCCATGGCGTCCAGGGCGGTGGCCATGATGAGGTGCCAGTGGCCCAGGGTCACGCTGTCGGCCCCCTTCCCTCGCAGCAGCTGGGTCTTGACCTGTTCCAGCTTGGCCATGGCCTGCGCCGTCTTGCCCTGCTTGAGCAAGAGGGTGGCCATCTCGACCCGGCTCCAGGCCAGCATCCCCTCCTGCTGCTGCCCCAGGTAGTAGATCTCGGCCTCCGCCATCAGGGGCAGCGCCTTGTCGTACTCCTCGGTCTCGATATAGAGCAGCCCCTGCTGGCTGTGGATGTCCACCAGATGCTCCCGATCCCCCAGGACCCGGTAGTCGTGCTCCAGCTCCTTGAAGTAGCTCTCGGCCCGCTCATAGAGCCCCATCCTGCGGTAGGCGTTGGCGATCCGGGTTAGCACCTCGCGCCCCTTGCCCTCCAGTCCGAGCCCCTCGTAGCGGCGATGGGCATCGATCAGTTCCATCAGCCCCTCGGCCAGATCCCCCTGGTAGGCGAACATCTCACCCCGCAGGCTGAGGATGTCGGCCCGCTGGCGCTCATCCCCCAGCCGGCGGGCCAGGGTCAGGGCCGCGTCGTAATCCTGCCTGGCCTCGGCCATGTTGCCGAGCAGCTGCCTGTGGTAACCGCGACAGGCGAGCAGGCCGGCCTCGGTGACCCTATCCTTGCGTGCCCGGGCCCGGTCCAGCCCCTGATCGGCAAACTGCACGGCGCGCAGGAAGTCGTCATCCCGCTCGCTCGGCTGGGCCCAGCACTGCAGGCGAGCGATGCGTCCCTGCACCTCCTCCGGATACACCTGCTTCTTGTCCGCCAGCACGGCGACGCGGTCGCGAAAGATCCGCTCCGGCAGCCCGCCGTCTTCCAGCTGCTGCAGCTCGCGCAGCAGCTCGGGCTCGGAGAGCCGCGGTGGCTGTGCCAGGGCCTGCGTCATCCCCAGCCACAGCAGCAGGCCACACCCCATCAGGATCTTCATGCAGATTCACTCTCCCCGTTTACCGGCCCGGATGCCGCGCTCACCGCTGTCATCATATCCCCACCGTCTCCGGGCGCACAGCCGCCGGAGGGCGAGAAAATTCCTCATTTCAGACGAGAGCCCCCGCTATCCCCTTCTTTACAGAAGGAAAGTCTGCATCGACTATATAGGCTTTCAAACAGGGAAGGGATGAGGAATGACCTACGAGGAGCTGCGGGAGGCTTACGACAGGTTGTTGCTGGAGAACGAGCGTCTGAAGCGCATCGCCGAGGACGCGCGGGAGAAGCTGGATGCCGCCATGGACGGCACCGGCCTGTGCATCTGGCAGAACCATGTGCCGACCGGCAAGCTCATCATCTTCAACCGGCGCTGGGGATCCATGCTCGGCTATCAGCCCAAGGAGCTGTCGGCCCACTTCGACGTCTGGCGCGAACACCTGCATCCGGAGGACAGGGAGCAGGTGCTGCAGGCCTTCTTCGACCATCTGGAGGGCAAGAGCCCGTTTTACCAGGTGATGCACCGGATGATCGCCAAGGACGGCAAGACCACCTGGGTGCTGGACCGCGGCCGGGTGGTGGAGCGGGATGCCCAGGGCAACCCCATCCGGGTGATGGGCACCCACATCGACATCACCCACGAGAAGGAGTACGAGCAGCAGCTCGCCCAGCTCGCCCACCGGGATCCCCTCACCGGCCTGCTCAACCGCACCGCCCTGCACCGTCAGTTCTCCGGGGAGTACCAGGCCATCTGCTTCATCGATCTCGACGACTTCAAGCAGGTCAACGACAACCTGGGCCACCGGGCCGGCGACGAGCTGCTGATCGCCCTCACCCGCCGGCTGCGCGACTGCTGCGAGGAGGGGGTGAAGATAGGCCGGCTCGGCGGCGACGAATTCGTGCTGCTGCTGCCCTGGCCGAGCGAGGATCCCCGCACCAGCCACCTGGCCCGCCAGTGCATCGACGCCATCGCCACCCCGTTCGAGCTGCCCAACGGCGAGGCGGCGGTGGGGCTCAGCATGGGGATTGCGGCCATCCGGCCCCAGGACGACTTCAGCACGGCGCTGGCCAGGGCCGATCAGGCCATGTACCGGGTCAAGCGCGCCGGCAAGCGCGGCTTCCACATCGCCCAGCCGAGCGGCCAGCCCCTGCTGGATCAGGAACAGGTCAACGAACGGGGCCTCTGCCACAGGCCCGGCGTCTGACCCCCAGACGGTGCCAGCCTGCCCCTAGCTGCGCTGCCAGCGCCTGAGCAGGCGTCCGCGCAGGCCGCAATCCAGCAGCCAGCTGTTGTCGAACACCCGCAGTATGGCCGTCTTGGCGTGACGGGACATGGCGACGGCGTGGAACCGGGTCTGCTGCGCCCGCCGCCCGTTCATCCGATCGAGCAGGGCGTGGGGCAGGCTCTGGGCGATGAAGTCGGAGACCACCAGCACATCGGCCTTGGCAAACGCCGGCTCCTCCAGCTGGGTCAGGGCCTGCTCCAGACAGGGCACCAGATCGGTGCCGCCGTGGAAACTCATGGAGAGGAAGCGCTCCGCCTTCTCCAGCCCGGTCTCGGCGGTGATCTCGAGGGTCGCCACCTCGGTGGAGAAGAGCATCAGATAGCAGCCCCGCTTCTCGTTCATCGCCACCTTGAGCAGGGCCAGGAAGAGCGCCTTGGCGCACTCCTCGGGGTAGCCCCCCATGGAACCGGACGTATCGACGCAGACGATGAAGGGGCCGCGTGGCTGCACCTCCTGGCCCCCCTGCTCCGGGGAGCGCTGCATCAGGCGCTGCCGTGGCAGCGTGCCCCGAGACTGATAGCTCAGCAGGCGCCGCTCCAGATAGCGGCGATAGAACTCCAGCTCCAGCTCAGGCAGCGCCAGCATCACCGCCTCACTTGGCAGCAGGCGCATCAGATCGCTGGCCGGGTGCACCCCCACCAGATCGTCAGGCACGTCGTCGCTCTGCACCTCCTCCAGCTCGTGCACCGGCACAGGCGGCAGCGTCCTGGCCTCGCTGCGCCGCTCCCGCTCGCTGCGCCCCAGCAGGGCGGCGATCTCCGCCAGCAGGGGCTCCTGCTGCAACATGCGGGCATATTGCTTGATCAGCACTAGGCTGCGCTTGTGCCAGCTGCCCTGGGCCAGATCCCAGAGGCCGCCCGCGGAGATCTGGTGCGGATCCAGGGCATCGGCCAGGGTCCGGTTCGCCAGCAGCTGATCCTCTATCTCCTGGCGCTGCTTCTCCCGCTCCGCCTCGGCGATCTGCTGCTGCAACTGCAGCAGGCTGCCCACCAGGCTGGAGCGCCACTTCTCGATGAAAAGCTGGCGCAGCCCCTCGGTGGGCAGGGCCAGCATCTGGCGCACCAGGCTGCGGGCATCCCCCGCGAAGGGGCTGTGCTGCTCCAGGGCCTCCAGCAGGGCCGGCAGTCGCCCCACCAGCTCCGGCAGGGGCAGCAGGCGGTGCGCCTGATAGAGCAGGTACTCCTGCTCCAGCGCCACCGGCACCGGCTTGTGGCGCATCTCCTCGCCGAGCTGCTCGCCCCAGCGCTGGATCCGCCTCCTGAGCAGCTTGCCCTGCAGGGGAGAGCGCTTGATGAACTCGGAGATCTTCGGGGTGGAGGCCAGCAGCAGCGCCATCTCCCCCGCCAGCTCCCCCTCGCCGATGAGGAGCCCCAGATCCATCATGCCGATCTCTAGCATGCCCACTCCCTGTGCAGGGGACGCAGGGTGCCATCCCGCAACGGCAGGCGGCTCGTGTTAGGGGCCAGCGCCACGTCGAACACCATCAGGCATCCAGCCTGGGCAGGCGATCCCGCCACTGTTGCAGCTCGGTGCCGAGCCGCTCCAGATCCCGGTTCAGCACGAAGAAGCTGTCCTCCACCTGGCGCAGCCAGTTGTCCCCCACGAACAGATGGGGCTGGTGGCGATCGAAAAGGCTGCGCTGCCCCTTGAGGCTCTGCTGCACCCGGACCACCTGGCTCGCCAGCTCCTCCAGCTCCGCCAGCCAGGGGCTCATCACCACCTCGGGGATGGGGGTCCGCTCCACCAGCACCAGGGGCACGGGCTGGCGCTGGATATCCAGCACGTGCAGCCGCAGCTGCTCGTCCAGCACCAACTCGTAGTGCCCCTCCTTGGGATTGCCGAGCTGCCAGCCCACCAGGGCCTCCCCGGTGGGGTGCCAGTGGGAGAGCAGGGTGCGATCGAAGGTGAGGGTCTCGGTCAGGCGGTCGGGATCGCCGCCGTCCAGGGGCGCCGGGGTGAGCAGGTGGAAGTGCACCTGCTTGCCGAACGCCCTGGCGTTGGCGAGCGGCAGCTCGGTGCCGCGGGCGCGGCGACCGAACCACTGCTTACGCTTGACCGCCTTGCTGCCGATGCGCTGGGCGACGGCCCCCTTGAGCTGCTTGAACCGCTCGCGCAGGGCCAGCAGTTGCCGGGTCAGCGCCAGCTGCTGGTAGCCGTAGAGGCGGGAAAACTCGCCGATCATCTCCAGCAGCGCGGTGCGGGAGGCCTCGTCGTGCCAGAGGCAGTCCTTGAACAGCAGCAGATCCAGCGGGGCCACCTCGTCGCGGCCGTTGAAGAAGGCGCTCGCCTTGATGAGCCTGACGGCCTTCTTCCAGCGCCGATCCGAGACATAGCAGCCGTGCCCGAGCTGGCTGTCGAGCTGCTGGCGCAGCTGGTAGATGAGTTCGAAACAGGCGTCCGGCAGGCGTACCTGCTCTATCTGCTCCTGCCAGGCGGCGTACTCCTCCCCCCGGATCTGCACCGAGGGGGTCAGGTTCTGATGGGACTGGCCATCGCTCGCCAGCATGGCCTGGAAGTTGGATTTCTCCTGCACCCTGTCCATCCAGACCCGCACCAGCATGCGGTCGTAGAGCGCCTCCAGCCCGCTGTCCGGGGCAGGCAGCTCGTTCGAGGCGGTGACCAGCAACCGCATGGGGATGGGGTGCTGGCTGTCGCCGTTGCGAAACTGCCGCTCGTTGATGGCGGTGAGCAGGGTGTTGAGGATGGCGGGGCCCGCCTTCCAGATCTCGTCGAGGAAGACCACCTCGGCCTCCGGCAGGTAGCCGGCGGTGAGCCGTAGATACTTGCCGTCCTCCTTGAGCGCCTGGATGGAGAGGGGGCCGAACACCTCCTCCGGCGTGCTGAAGCGGGTCATCAGGTATTCGAAGTGACGGGCATCGTGAAACGCCAGCTTGAGCCGGCGGGCGATCAGGCTCTTGGCGATGCCCGGGGGACCCAGCAGGAAGACGCTCTCGCCGCACAGGGCCGCCAGCAGGCCGAGCCGCAGGGCGTCCTGGCGCTCATACAGCCCCTCCCCGAGGGCGGCCAGGAGCCGTGGCAGGCGCTCATGGATGGGGGTGGCACGAACAGTATTCTGGGCTAAAGGCGGCATAGGCACAGTTCCGAAGCTGGTATGGTCATAGGGATTCGGGGTCCGGCCTCTGGCCCCCTCCCGTCGTCATTGTCTGTCATCTCTGCCCCAACCGGCGTTCATCCGCCATCGCCGCACGGCGAAAAGGCAACGTCCGGGGTGCAGCAAAACCCGCGAGAGTGTACTCTGCGCATCAGAATTTACCCCAACGCAGATCAAGAGTGAGCCTTCGCCATGCAAGATCCCCTGCTGGACCCGCTGCGCCAGCGCATTCTGGCCCGGATGGGCATCACCCTCTGGCAACAGAGAGGCCAGGCCCTGCCGGGTCAGGCGGCAGGGGCGACGCCGGTGACGGCTGAACGCCCGGAGCAGGATGCGAACAACGGGCATCCGGCCCCCTCGCTGCCGACCGGCAGGCTGTGGCTGCAGGCCGACACCCTGCCCTCCCCCGCCCTGCTCGGGGATCTCTGCCAGTGGCTCGGCATCGGCACGGACGAGGTTTCCCTGCTGGCCAGGATCCCCGAGCTGCCAGAGGGGACACCGCAGCCCCTGATCTGGCTGACGGCCCCGGATGCCCGCTGGCCCGACGCCCTGGTCTGCCCGCTCAAGCCCGACGGGACACACAAGCGCGCCCTGTGGCAGCAGTGCCGGCACCGCCAGCCCGGTTGAACCGGGCTCCCTGACGCAACGACCATGGCACGGCCATGGCCTCCCTCGCAAGCCCGAATCCCGCCCGGAGTCACCATGTCTGACCTTTTGCCCCTCTTCCGCCCCCTGCTCGAATCCGATTTCGAGGCCATCTACCCCATAGAGCAGGCCGCCCACCAGGAGCCCTGGAGCCGGGCCAACCTGCTCTCCTGCTTCGGGCCGCGCTATCTCAACGGCTTGATGCTGGTGGACGGGCAACCGGCCGGTTTCTACATCTCGGATCTGGTGGCCGGGGACAGCTCCCTGATGAACCTCTGCGTGCACCCCGATTTTCAGGGCAAGGGGCTGGGGCGGGCGCTGCTCAAGGAGTACCTGGCTCGCAGCAAGGCCGGCGGGGCCGAGGCCTGGTTCCTCGAGGTCAGGGCCGGCAACCGCACCGCCATCAACCTCTACGAGAGCGAGGGGTTTGCCGAGTATTGCCGCCGCGCCGACTACTACGGCACCGGCCAGGATCGGGAGGACGCCGTGCTGATGTCCCGCCTGTTCGACTTCGGCTGATCCCATGCCGCTCGGCTCAGGCTAAGAGGCCGCCCACAACAGATAAGGGGGCATGCCGCCCCCTTGTCGTTTCTACCCTCATCCCGACTCCCACTCGCCCTCAGGGCAGGGGGGCATTGTCGATGGCGGGATCCTCCAGGCTCAGGGTCACCCTCAGCACGGCCTCGAAGGCGGCGCCCGAGATCGGCATGAAGAAGCCGCGGCCATAGGTGACCCCGGGCATCCAGATCTCCTCGGTATCCGGCACGACCCTGATGGGGCGCAGGGGTTCCCCCGGTCGCTGGACATAGATGCCTGGGGCCGTCTCCACCCTGGGGAAGCGGCGCAGAATATGCTCGCTGCCATCCCCCGCATCCGGGTTGAGCCGCACCTTGGCCAGCCCCGCCAGGGCGGACTGCATCTCGGGGGCACGCCACATCCTGTTGTCGAGCGCCTTGCAGCGCCGGCACTTGGCGCGCTCGATCACATAGAGCAGGGGATATCCCTCCTTCAGCGCCAGCCGCTGCGCCTGCTCGTACCCCTCGGCGCCGCTCAGCCAGGGATTCTCCTGCCCCGCAGTTCCGCCCAACGCAAACCAGAGGGCACCGGCCCCCGCCAGCAGCAGCAAGGCGCCGGTCAACAGACTCTTGATCCCGATATTCATGGCTCTACTCCCTGAATGAATCCGCCCCTTGCCCTTATCATGCCTGACTCTCCCCAAGTTGACGACTTTGTGATCCAGGACAAATGGCGAACACTTGTAAGCCGTAATCTTAGAGTTTAAACTCCAGCCCCGTTTTCAGTGCCCCTGCGGGCGCACAACTGTTACTTGAGGATGAGTGAGATGTCGCAGTTTCATCTGGTTAGAGTGATACGTGAGCGTATTGCCCGCCTTGGCAACAAGGCCGCCCTGCGCGTCCAGCAGGATGGCCAGTGGCGCGCCATCGGCTGGCGCACCCTGGGTCAGGCCATGGATTATTGCGCCCAGGGGCTGATCCGCGCCGGCCACCAGTCCGGCGAGATGGTCGGCATCTACGCCCGCAACATGCCGGAGTGGACCCAGGCAGATCTCGGCATCCTGGCCGCCCGTGGCGTCAGCGTGCCCATCTACCCCACCAGCACCCTCGATCAGCTGCGCTACATCGTCAAGGATGCCGGCATCAGGATGCTGTTCGTGGGGGAACAGCCCCAGTTCGATCAGGCGCTGCAGCTCATCGACAGCGGCGAGATAAGCCACATCGTCGCCCTGGACGGCACCGTCGATCTGCGCGGCTGCGCCTCGGCCAGCCACTTCCAGACCTTCCTCGCCTCCGGCAACCACCCACCCAGCGAGCAGGTGCTGCGCGAGCGCGAGCGCCACTACCGCATGGACGACCTGCTGACCCTGATCTACACCTCGGGCACCACGGGCGAACCCAAGGGAGTCATGCTCGACTTCGCCAACATGGCCGCCTGCTTCGAGATGCATGACCGCCGCCTCGACCTGAATGAACAGGACGTGTCCCTCTGCATGCTGCCGCTGAGCCACGTGTTCGAGCGCGCCTGGAGCTACTACGTGCTCTACTGCGGCGCCGAGAACGTCTACATTCGCGACCCGCAGAAGGTGATGGATGTCATCGGCGAGGTGAAGCCCACCGTGATGTGCGCCGTGCCCCGCCTCTACGAGAAGGCCTACGCCATGATCCAGGCGAAGGTCGCCCAGGCCCCGCGCCTGCGCCGCGCCCTGTTCGGCTGGGCCACCCGGGTCGGCAAGCAGATGGTCGCCGCCCGCCAGGCGGGCAAATCCGCTTCTCCCCTGCTCTACGGCCAGCTCTGGCTTGCCGAGCGCCTGGTGTTTCGCAAGCTGCGCGCCCGGTTCGGCGGCCGTACCCGCTTCCTGCCGGTGGCGGGCGCTCGCCTCGCGGACGAGGTGAACCTCTTCTTCCAGGCCATGGGGCTCAACCTCAAGTACGGCTACGGCATGACCGAGACCACCGCCACCGTCTGCTGCTATGAAGACACCCGGTTCAGGCTGGGCTCCATCGGCACGGCACTGAGCGGCATCGAGGTGAAACTCGGCGAGAACAACGAACTGCTGGTGCGCGCCCCCACCGTGATGCGCGGCTACTACAACAAGCCGCAGGCCACCGCCGAGGTGATGACCGAGGACGGCTTCCTGCGCACCGGCGATGCAGGCGAGCTGGATGGCGAGGGCAACATCTACTTCACCGAACGCTTGAAGGAGCTGATGAAGACCTCCAACGGCAAGTACGTGGCGCCGCAACTGGTGGAAGGGACCCTGGGCAAGGATCGCTTCATCGAGCAGATCGCCATCGTCGCCGATGCCCGCCACTTCGTGTCGGCGCTCATCGTGCCCTGCTTCGAGTCCCTGGAGGAGTACGCCCGCTCCATCAACCTGCAGTACCAGTGCAAGACCGAGCTGCTGCGCCACTCCCGGGTGATGGAGTTCTTCGAGGCTCGCATTCAGGATCTGCAAAAGGAGCTGGCCAAGTTCGAGCAGGTGAAGAAGTTCACCCTGCTGCCGAGCGCCTTCTCCATGGAGCTCGGGGAGATCACCCCCACCATGAAGCTGCGCCGCAAGATCATCGAGGCCAAGTACCAGCGCGAGATAGAAGCCATGTACAGCCACGTCTGACCGACGGGCCAGACATGAAAAAGCCGCTCATGGAGCGGCTTTTTGCTGGGCATCTGCCCCTTATGGCAGCTTGACCAGGGGTTGCTCGCGCAGCTCGGTGGCCCGACCGGCCTGGATCTTCTCCACCCGGGCCAGGGCCTGCTTCACCTCGTCGGCATTTTGCAGCAGGCGATAGGTCAGATCGAAGGTCTTGGTCTCCCCCGGCTGGATCTTGGGGACCAGCCCCAGCGGGCGCTGGTACTTGGTGCTGTAGGCATAGCTGGTGCCGGGCTCGATGCCGGTCACATAGCCCTGGGCCCTGGTGTCTGTGTTCTTCCAGAGCGTGAGCACCGGCAACTGCCTGGTGTTGTAGCCCACCGCCACCCCGGCGTTGCCGGCCTTGTTGTTCAGCACCGCCAGGGTGTTGCCGTCGGCATCGCCGTAGGGCACCAGGTTGAACACCATCTCGTCGAAGCCCTTGGTGGGCCCCAGGTAGGTTTGCCAGCTCTTGAGCCCGGCCTTGGCGTAGTCGTTGAACGGGGAGATCTGCTTCACCGGCGTGCTGACGCGCGCGCCCTCCTCCAGGATGGGGGCCCCGAAGTTGCCGTGGTAGATGATCTGGTACTCGTTCTCGTAGTCCGCGTGGTTGGTCAGCTTGTCCTGCAGGGCAAACTCCCCCTGACCGGGCACTACGCTGAGCTGGGTCCAGGTGACCAGCTCGCTCATCTTGAAGGTGCGCTCGTCCACCCGGCCCCGCACGTGGATGGCGTAGGGCGGCGCCTCGTCCACGGTCACGCTGACCACGGAGGCGGGAATGTTCTGCACCCGGCCGTGCAGGCTCTTGAGGCGGCCGTCGTCATCCACCCCGGGGTGACCCGTCCACTCGTAGCCGCAGCGCACCAGCATCTCGTTGAAGCCGTCGAGCCAGCCGAGCCCGCCACGGCTCTCGAGATCGATGAAGGCCGGGTTGACCACCTCCTTGACCGGCGAATCCCAGCCGAGGCGCAGATCCGCCGCCTTGACCTCCTGGATCCCCATGCCGCGGGTCGGCACCAGGGTGATCTTCATGACGCCGTTGTCGACGATGAGCAGATCCACCCCCTCCTGGCGGCCGCCGTGCAGGCGCTTCTTCTCGATGGTGAAGGGAACCGGGCTCTTGATGCCGAGCTTCTCGCTGGTGATCTTCCAGTCGCCCACGTCCAGCCCTTGCTGGGAATCGGTCAGCAGGAATTCGGCGGCGTGACCCGCGGTGGTACCCAGGGCGAGCAGCACGGCAAGGGAGAGTTTCTTCAACATGGATGTATCCTCGTGTCTCTTGTTTTTGTGAAGCTGAATCGTTTCAGTGATCGAGAAACTAGGCGGCCGACGTGCCGGACTCAAGAGACAAAAGGAGGAAATGTGAGCCGATTGACAATAAAAGCGCCCCCTACCCTGCTGAAATGAAGGCTGACTCACAGTTATGCGGAGGGAAAAACCAGGCACGCCGGCGGGGAGCCGAGAGGGGCCGCTCCCCCTCACCCCGCCCGCATCAGATTCACGAGAGCGCCAGCGCCACGGCGGCTTCGGCGTGGATGGCGGTGGTGTCGTAGAGCGGCACGGCGGCCTGGCACGCCCCCACCAGCAGGGCGATCTCGGTGCAACCCAGGATCACCGCCTGGGCACCGGCCTCTGCCAGATCGGCGATGATGGCCAGATACTCGGCCTGCGACGACTCGCGAATGTCGCCGAGACAGAGCTCGTCATAGATGATGCGGTGCACCCGCTCCCGCGCAGCGTCACCAGGCACCAGCACCTCCAGCCCGAAGCGCTCCTGGAGCCGCCCCTTGTAAAACGCCTGCTCCATGGTGAAGCGGGTGCCGAGCAGGCCGACCCGGGTCACCCCGTCTGCCTGGAGGCGGCGCGCCGTGGCATCGGCGATGTGGAGCAGGGGGATGTCGATGGCGGCCTCGATCTCCGGCGCCACCTTGTGCATGGTGTTGGTGCCGATCAGCAGGAAATCGGCGCCACCGGCCTGGACGGCCCTGGCCTCGGCCGCCAGCAGGCGGGCGGTGGCGGGCCAGTCGCCGGCGTGCTGCAGCCGCTCAATCTCGGCGAAGTCGACGCTGCTCAGCAGTACCCGCGCCGAGTGCAGGCCGCCGAGCCGCTCGCGCACGCCCCGGTTGAGGGCCTGGTAATAGCTGACGGTGGACTCCCAGCTCATGCCACCCAGCAGACCGATACATTTCATGGCACCTCCTTGCCAGCTCAGGTGAAACAAAAAAGGCCCCGAAGGGCCAACAAGACAGCCGGTAAAGGCTCAGGCCTATGCCTAAACCCAGATCATCAGCACGCAGGCCGCGGTGGCGAACCCCATGCCCAGATTGAAGCGACGCCAGCCCCTGGCGGTGCGGATGAGGCGGCGCACCTGGGCACCGAACAGCACCCAGAAGGCCCCGGTATAGAGGCCGGTCACGAAGAAGATGCCGAGCACCCAGCCAGCGGACGGCCAGTAAGCCTCCCCCGCCAGGGTGAAGCCGCTGATGGCGGAGAGCGCCATCATCCAGGCCTTGGGGTTGAGCAGTTGCAGCATGGCCCCCTGATGGGCCGGGATCAGCGGCCGGTTTCCCTCCGCCGGACCGCTGGCGTTGGCCACCTTCCAGGCCAGCCAGAGCAGGTAGGCCGAGCCGACGAGCTTGAGCCCGTCGTGCAGCAGCGGCACCTTCTCGAACACCACCCCGAGCCCCAGGGCCATGGCCAGGATCATCAGGTTGATGCCCCCCACCACCCCCACCAGCAGGGGAACGGAGCGGCGAAAACCCTGGGCGGCCCCGGCGCTGGTCAGCAGCATGTTGTTGGGGCCCGGCGTGCCACAGGTGATGAGGGCAAAGCCCGCCAGGGGGAGCAACCAGTTCAGATCCATCTCAACCTCGTTCGGATACGGCAAGCCTCCTAATATGCAGAGCCGGCGCCAGGACGACAAGGCCGGCAATGCATTTTCTTTGCATGAATAATCAGGCGGCCATTAATACCAGAGCATCACCACGCACAGGGCGGTGAGCGCCCCCAAGCTGCCATTGAGGCGGCGCCACCCCTTGTCCGAGTTGATCCAGCGGCTGAGCTGATGGCCGAACAGCACCCAGGCGAAGCAGACCGGCAGCCCCGCCATGGGGAAGACCGACATGATGCCCCACAGGCTCGGCCAGTAGTCGCTCCCCGGCAGGCTGAACAGGCTGATGGCGGAGATCCCCATCATCCACGCCTTGGGATTGAGGAACTGGAAGCCCAGCCCCTCCAGCAGGGTCAGGGGGCGGGCACGGCTGGCGGGATCCCCGGGGGCACCGGCCACCGCGATGCGCCAGGCCAGCCACAGCAGATAGAGGCTGCCCAGCACCTGCAGGCTCAGCTTGAGCAGGGGCCAGCGTTCGAACAGCGGATAGAAGCCCAGCGCCAGCACCAGTTGCAGCACGGGCTGGCCCACCGTCACCCCGAGCAGGTGTGGCAGGGTGCGGCGCACCCCGAAGTTGGCGCCGGACGCCGTCAACATGAGATTGTTGGGGCCCGGGGTGCCGCAGGTGAGCAGGGCGAAGCCAAACAGGGTGGCATACCATTCGATGGTCATGGGGAGACTCCTTTCTTGTCACATTGTATCGATACAATGTGAGTTTTCCGGTTGTTCAAAGGTTGATATTCACGCTATATTGCGGACAAACTTGGATCAATGGATTTATTGTCACCATGACAATCTGGACACCCGACCTCAGCCTCTTCGAGGGGCCCCTCTATCTCAAGCTGGTCAAGGCCATCGAGCAGGCCATCGCCTGTGGTGCCCTGCCCCCCGAGACCCGGCTGCCGACCCACAGGGCCCTGGCAGACCGGCTGGGGGTGACTGTGGGCACAGTCACCCGCGCCTACGCCGAGGCCGAGCGGCGCGGCCTGCTGGCGGCCAGGGTGGGGCATGGCACCTGGGTCAGGGGGGCGACGGATCCCGCCAACGAGTGGGTGATCCGCAACGAGGACGATCACCGCATCGAGCTGTGGCAGAACCTGCCGGTCCAGCTGGACAGGGGGGCCATCGTCAGGCCCCTGCTCACCGAACTGGCACAGGGGGATCTCAACGGTCTGCTCGGCTACGACAAGGAGGCGGGGCGCGCCTCGCAGCGCCAGCTGTTCGTCGACTGGCTCGCCGAGCAGGGCATAGAGGGCAGCGAGGATCGCCTGCTGTTCAGCCACGGCGCCCAGCACGGCATCCTGTTGGCCCTGCTGGCCACCGGCTGCGTGGGGGAGACCCTGCTGTGCGAGGGGCTGAGCTATCCCGGCATGCTGGGCAACGCGCGCCAGCTCAAGAACCAGGTAGTGGGGCTGGCGATGGACGAGGAGGGGCTGCTGCCCGAGGCGCTGGAGGCGGCCTGCCGCACCCGCCGGGCCAAGCTGCTCTACCTCACCCCCACCCTGCAGAACCCCACCACGGCCACCATGAGCCTGGCGCGGCGCGAGGCCATCATCGCCATCGCCCGCCGCCACGATCTGTTGATCGTCGAGGATGACGTCAACGGCCTGCTGCCCGAGAGCGCACTCCCGCCCCTGGTCAACCTGGCGCCGGAGCGGGTCATCTACCTGGGCAGCCTGGCCAAGATCGCCTGCGGCGGCCTGAGGGTCGGCTTCGTCTTGGCGCCGCCAGCCCTTCGCAACGGCTTCGCCCAGGCGATGCGACTGTCGAGCTGGATGGTGAGTCCGCTGCTCATCGAGCTGGCCTGCAAGCTGGTGAGCCAGCGCCAGATCATGCCGCTCATCGAGCAGCAGAGACGGATCCTGGCGCGTCGGGGGGAGCTCTTGCGCCACCTGCTGCCGGGCGCCCGCTGGCAGCCGGGCTCCATGCACGCCTGGCTGCCGCTGCCCGAGCCCTGGCGCAGCCAGGAGTTCGCGGAGGCGGCCAACGCCCTTGACGTCGGGGTCGCGAGCGGGGAACACTTCGCCGCCGGCCAGTTTGCCGCCCCGCAAGGGGTGCGTCTGAGCCTGAGCCAGCCCGCCACCGACGCCCGCGTCGCCGAGGGGCTGGAGCGACTCGCCGGCCTGCTGCGCGCCGCGCCGCCCACCAATCCCCTGCTATAGTCATCGGCCCAGGCCCCCAAGGAGCTCCCATGTCTGCCATCCGTTCCGCCCTGCTGCTCTCGACCCTGCTGCTGGGAGGCTGCGCCTCTCCCGCCCATCAACAGCTGGGTGCAGCCCTGAGCGGGCTGGAGGGGGAGCTGACGCGGCTGGAAGAGGAGCTGGCGGCCATGAACGGGCTTCACTACCAGAAGGCCATAGATGCGCCTGTGACCCTGCGCCGCCACCTCAAGTCCCCCGCCCCGACGGCGGAAGGGCTGGTGCCCGTGCAGAGCCGGCTGCAGGACGGCCCCCTGCTGCGCTACGACTACCGCCTGCCGGCCGGCATGGCCAGCCTGCCCACCGACAACCCCTGCCTGCGCTATGAATTCGAGCTGCGCCGGCTCGGGCGACTGGGCCAGCTCGAGCTCGTCTGGCAGGGGGAGGGTCACCGGGACAGCCGCCTCATCCGGCAGGCCGACTGCCCCTTCTCGGCCAAGGGCCCGGGCCTGCAGTAAGATCGGCTCGCCGATCCAGCTGGGGGATTGACCCCGGCCTCCGCCCGGACGACAGTGGAGCCAGACCGGTGAACCATTGGCTCGGGCACCCCGCCCCCGAACCGGCGAAGGAGCGTCAAGGATGCAGATCCTCCTGATCGAAGACGATGCCATGATGATCTCGGCCCTCACCCAGGGGCTGAGCGACCAGGGGATGGCCCCCTCCAGACTGCACCATTGCAAAGAGATCTCGGCCCTGCCCGCCCTGCTGCGTCAGCAATCGTTCGATGCCATTCTCTGTCGCCAGTATCACCACCAGGCCCGCGAAGGGGTTCGCCTGCTGCAGGAGGCCCACCACCTGGGGCTGCTCGCGCCGGGTTGCGTGCTCCTGCTGCTGGACCATGACGAGGAGACGGGCCAGTACCCCCCCTCCGACCTCTATTTCCCGCTGCGCCTGGCCGTCCCCTTCACCACGGAGCAGCTGGCGCACAGCCTGCAAGCGCTGCTGGTACTGACCGCGGTGACGCGCCCCCTGGCCACGCCCATGGCTCTCAGGGAGTGGCGCAGCGCCTGCGCCCAGTGCGAGGATCTGCTTTACCGGCACGCCAGGAACAAGGCGCTGGGGCCCCAGATGGACAGGGTCAAGGGCTACATGCTGCTGCAGGCCGGGGAGCTCGTCCAGGCGACCCAGCACTACGCCATGTGCACCACGGAACACGACGCCTGGTGGCCGCGCACTGGGTTGATCCACGCCCTGCTCGGGCTGGACCGGGTGGAGAGTGCCCACAAGGATCTGGACCGCAACCAGGCACGGTTGCCCCCCGTCATTCATCAGGAGCTCACCCTCGCCTGCCTGCTGCATCAGGGGCAGTGGGAACCGGCCTGGGCCCTGTTGTCAGGCTTGCTGCAACGCTGCCCCTGGCAACCTGAATGGCGCCAGACGGCCATTCTGCTGGCCCTGCTGCGAAGAGACGAAGCCCAGGTACTGGCCCAGGCCACCGCCGTCGGCCTGCGCTTCTTCCCCAGGCAGAAGTTTCATCAGTCCATCGAGCACTGCGTTCTGGATGCCACTCTGGCGGTGCTCTGGCATCCCCCGGTCGAGGCCAGGGTCCATGGGCTGCAGCAGGCCCTCGAGGATCTCGGCCGGCAGGCGGTCACCCTGAGGGCCCACGAGGAGGCCCTGATGCGCGCCCTGATGCTGGCGCTGGACTACCGCTTCGACGACGCCCTGATGCTGCTGGCCAAGCATCCACCGGAAGCGGCGCGGGACAACCACCTCAACCAGCTGCTCGGCTTTGCCGTGAGCCAGTTCTGCGGCCTGCCCCAGCATGCCCAGCGTTACCTGGCCCGGCTCGGCCAGTATCAGGGCCCGGTGGCGCAGAGCCCGCAGCTGCAGCGGCTGATCCAGCGGGTGGTCGGCGATCTCCAGGGCCAGCTGGAACTGCGCGAGCAGCGCCTGAGCCAGCTGCGCCAGGAGCGGCAGCGGGCGATGACCGCAGGCCAGCACCAGCTCGCCGTGCAGTGCGCGCTGACGCTGCAGGAGACATTTCCGGCCCAGGCGGGGGATGCCTGGCAGTTGCTGACGCTGCTGACCCACTGCTGGCCGACCGGCATGGCCGCCCCGGCGGTGGCGCAGCTGGTGGACAGGCTGGAGCGGCGCCTCGACCACAGTGCCGCCTTCCAGGGACAGCATGCCGAGGCCTACCGGGAGACGCTGCGGCGGATCAGAAGCCACCTGGCTCCCAGGCTGCCGCCACTCCCAGCCCAATAGGGGCGGTCCAAACCGCCCCGGCAGGAGGTCAGAACAGGCCCCGCACCAGGATCCCCGCGATCAGCAGCGGCGCCACCAGCCGCCAGCACCAGAGCAGGCAGCGGCGCATCAGCGGCGAGAGATCCGCCGGCACCATGCTGTCGCCGAGCCGCCATCCCAGCAGCAGGGTCAGCACCAGGCCGAACAGGGGCATCATCAGGTTGGAGGTGAGGTAGTCCAGCAGATCGAACAGGGTCTTGCCAAACAGGGTGTACTCGGCCCAGGGGCCGAACGACAGGCTCACCGGGATGCCGCAGGCCATGATGAGCAGGGTCAGCACCCGGCAGGCACTGCGGCGCGACCAGCCCCACTCCTCGGTGGTAAAGCGCACCAGGTGCTCCAGCATGGAGATGGAGGAGGAGAGCGCCGCCACCAGCAGCAGCAGGAAGAAGACCACGGCCAGCACCTGGCCGAACGGCAGGTGATGGAACACCGCCGGCATGGTCATGAAGGTGAGCCCAGGCCCGGCGGTCGGGTCAATCCCCGTGGACGCCAGCACCGGGAAGATCATCAGCCCCGCCAGCACCGAGATCAGGCTCGCCAGGGTCACCACCCAGACCCCGGAGCGCAGCGCACCGTCGCTATTGGGCAGATAGGCGCCATAGGTGGTGTGGACCCCCAGGCCGATGGAGAGGGAGAAGAACGCCAGCCCCAGGGCGTCCAGCACCCCCTGCCCGGTCAGATGGGAGAAATCGGGCAGCAGGAACTGGCGCACCCCGGCCAGGGAGCCCGGCATGGAGAGCCCGGTCACCACCAGCAGCAGCATCATCACGAACAGGGCCGGCATCATCCAGCGCAGCGCCCGCTCCACCCCCTGCTGCAACCCGCCCTGCACGAACCACCAGGTGAGCCCGGCGAAGACGAGATGGGTGAGGACAGGCCAGAGGGGGTCGCTCACATAGCCGTTGAACAGGGCGGTGAGGGCGCTCCCCTCGCCGAGGTTCAGCTCACCGCCGAGGGCCAGGGCCGCATAGCCCACGGTCCAGCCCCCCACCACGCTGTAGAAGCTGTAGATGAAGAAGCCGCACAGGATCCCCATGTAGCCCATCCAGCGCCAGTTCGGTCCCACCAGCCTGTGGAAGGCACCGAGCACGCCGCGCTGGCTGCGGCTGCCGAGCAGGGTCTCTCCCACCAGCACCGCCACCCCCAGGGTGAAGCTGAACAGCAGGAACACCAGCAGGAAGGCACCGCCGCCATTGGTGGCGGTCACATAGGGAAACTTCCAGATGGCACCAAGGCCGATGGCCGAGCCGGCGGCTGCCAGCACATGACCGAGACGGGAAGACCACTGAACCTGGCTCATACAACCTCCGGGCAAGACAACATCAGATCGATACTCCATGGCTGGACGCGCGCGGCGTCGCAATAAAAAAGGCCGCCTGGTGGCGACCTTTGCAATGAACTGTCAGACAAACGGCACGTGCAAGGTCACCTCTCTTGCGAGCGGAAAAATCGGCCAAAGAGGGCGATGAGGGGTGACATGAAACGGCGTCGCCTGCACGGGGAAAAGGGGCCACAGCCTAAACCATGGCAAGAGAAGTTGACAGACACTAGTCATGAATATCCTCCAAAACAGAATATAACCAAACAGAAACACGCATCTGCGGATAAATATTTCGAATTGTTGGATATTACAGGTTTTGATGCAGAGTCAATCCTGCCGACCCCACATCATGGTCCGTGGCGGACCTGAGGACCCGCCACCCGCCCCGGCCTACACCAGGCCCCGCACCAGGATGCCGCCGATGAGCAGGGGTGCCAGCCAGCGCCAGCAGCCCATCAGCAGGGTGCGCCAGTGCGGCGCCAGTCCGGCGGGCAGCGCCCGGCGACCGAGCTGCCAGCCAAGCAGCAGGGTGAGGGCCAGACCGAACAGGGGCATCATCAGGTTGGAGGTGACAAAATCCAGCAGCTCGAAGATGTTCTTGCCAAACAGGGTGATGCTCGCCCAGGGGCCGAACGACAGGCTGACCGGGATGCCTCCCGCCATCACCAGGGCGGTGATGAGGTTGCACGCCGCACGCCGCGACCAGCCCAGGCTCTCGCACAGGAAACATTGCAGATGCTCCAGCAGGGAGATGGAAGACGACAGCGCCGCCACCACCAGCAGAGCGAAGAACACCACCGCCAGCCCCTGGCCGAACGGCAGCTGCTGGAACACCGCCGGCATGGTCATGAAGGTGAGACCCGGGCCGGAGGCGGGATCGATGCCGGTCGCCGCCAGCACGGGGAAGATCATCAGCCCCGCCAGCACGGCGATGAGGCTTGCCAGCAACACCACCCAGAGGCTGGAGCGGCCCACCCCCTCGCTGGAGACCAGGTAGGCGCCATAGGTGGTGTGGATGCCCAGGCCAATGGAGAGGGAGAAGAAGGCCAACCCCAGGGCGTCCAGCACACCGGACATGCCGAGCTTGCCGAAGTCCGGCATCAGGAAGTGGCGCACCCCGGCCATGGCGCCCGGCAGGGTCAGCCCGAAGGCCACCAGCAGCAGGATCATGATGAAGAGTGCCGGCATCATCCAGCGCAGGGTGCGCTCCACCCCCTGCTGCACGCCTCCTTGCACGAACCACCAGGTGAGGCCGGCGAACAGCAGGTGGGTCAGCACCGGCCAGAGCGGATCGCCGACGTAGTCGTTGAAACGGGCGGTGAGCGCCGCCCCGTCGCCGTGCTGCAGACTGCCCGCCAGGGCCATGCCGGTGTAGCCCAGGGTCCAGCCCCCCACCACGCTGTAGAAGCTGTAGATGAGCAGGCTGCACAAGAGCCCCATGGCGCCGACCCAGCGCCAGCGTCTGCCCATCAACTCACCGAAGGCTCCCACCACCCCGCGCCGGGTCAGGCTGCCGATCAGGGTCTCCCCCATCAGCACCGCCACCCCCAGGGTGAAGCTGAACAGCAGAAACACCAGCAGGAAGGCGCCGCCGCCGTTGGCGGCGGTCACATAGGGGAACTTCCAGATGGCGCCGAGACCGACCGCGGAACCCGCGGCGGCCAGGATGTAACCGAGCCGGGATGACCATTGGGACTGCTTCATGGGAACTCCAAACGAGGGGCCCGCCCACGGGGCCCGAAAGGCGCTCAGATTACCCCTTGGGCTCCGCAATCACTCGTCGTATATCCGGCATAAAACCACTTTATTGGCAGCATTCGCTAATAATATTCGAATTACCACACAATAGTGCTAATAAAGAAAAACCGGAGCGGGTATGCTCCGGTTTGTTGTCTGCCTGGGTCTGGCGGGACTAGATGACCCCCAGCTCCCGCAGCCGCTCCATCAGATAGCTGTGGGCGGTGTGGCGCTCGGAGAGCACCACATCCGGGCGCGGGTGCAGGAAGAGCGGCAGGGAGATGCGGGACTTGGCGGCGCTGCCGCCGGTCGGGTTGATGACGCGGTGGGTGGTGGAGGGGTAGTAGCCGCGGGAGGCCTCCTGCAGCATGTCACCTATGTTGATGATCAGGGTGCCGAAGTCGCAGGGCACGTCCATCCACTCCCCGTCCGAGCCCTTCACCTGCAGGCCCGGCTCGTTGGCGGCGGGCAGTATGGTCAGCAGGTTGATGTCTTCGTGGGCGGCGGCGCGGATGGCCCCCGGCTCCTCGGTGCCGTCGAAGGGCGGGTAGTGCAGCACCCGCAGCAGGGTCTTCTGGCTCTCTTCGATCATGGAGGAGAGCGGGCAGCTGTAGCGGGCAGCGATGTCGCTCGGGGTGTATTGCTCCACCCAGCCCAGCAGCTCGGCGGCGAGATCGTTGGCGAGGCGGTAGTACTCCATCGCCTGCGCTTTCAGCTCGGCCGGCATCTGGCCCCAGGGGTAGATGTGGAAGTACTCCTTGATGTCCTTCTGGCTATGGCCCTTGGCGACTTCGGAGACAGACGGCGGGAAGTAACCGTCCTGGGTCTCGCGATTGAACAGGAAGTCGTGCTTCTGCTCGCTCAGGAAGAAGCGGTACCAGTTCTCATAGATCGACTGCACCAGCTCTTTCGGGATGGGGTGATGGGTCAGCACCCCGAAGCCGGTGGTGCGCAGGGACTCGGTGAAGCGCTCGGCCGCATCGGGGGAGCGATAATCGACGGTCAGGACTTTCATTGTTTTTTTGTTACGTGCCAGTTAAAAGTAGGCGCAGTTTACCCTGCCTCCCCCGGCATGAAAAGGCTGCCGGAAGCCCGTCTGCAACGGCTTGAAAATACTGATAAAAACATCATGACGCAGGCACCTCGCCCGGTGCTTGTCCAGGGCAGGCCTCCTCTTCTAGAATGCCCCTCCATCTTCCCTGTCGGAGCCCCTTCATGTTCCCCAAGATCCTGCTGTTGACCCTCCCCTTGCTGCTCGCCGGGTGCAGTTCCCTGTCTGAGGAGGAGTGCCGCACCATGAGCTGGTACAACCTGGGTTATCAGGACGGGGAGCAGGGCAAGACCCGGACCGCCACCCGTGACTACAAGCAGACCTGCGGTGAGTACGGTCTCAGGGTGGACGAAGACGAGTGGCAGCGGGGCTACGCCAAGGGGCTGGAACTCTACTGCATTCCCGAGCTTGCCTACAGCAAGGGACGGGAGGGGCACGAATACCTGGGGGTCTGCCCCAACGACACCAGCTTCCTCACCCAGTTCGAGCGCGGCCGCCAGGAGTACCTGCTGGAGCAGCGCCTCGGAGAACTGCAGCAGGAGCTGGAGCGCACCGAGCGGGACATCTATCAGCTCGACCAGCAGATCCGCAGCGAGAACGACAGCAAGCAGCGGGACTACTACCGGGCCCAGCGCGAGCGCGCCATCCGCCACTACGAGGGGGTGCGCCGGGAGTACAACCGGATCCGCTTCCCGGACCGGGTGCTCCAGTTCTCCTTCGGGAGCTGACAGAAAAGGGGCCGGTCTGGCCCCTTTCTGCTGCCGCTCAGGCGGTCAGGATCCAGCGCTGCAGCGCCAGGGCGATGCCGTCTTCGTTGTGATCCGCGGTGACCCGGTCCGCATGGGCCTGGATCTGGGGCGCCGCGTTGCCCATGGCCACCGCCAGCCCCACCTGCTCGAACATGCTGATGTCGTTGTTGTTGTCGCCAAACGCCACCACCTTCTCCATGGCGATCCCCTCGCTCTCCGCCCACTGGGCCAGCCGGTTGCCCTTGCTGCAACCGGGCTGCACCAGCTCCACCGCATAGGGCGCCGCCCAATCACGGGTGAAGGGCAGCGTCTCCACCACCTCCCCCACGAAACGGTGCAACCGGCCAGGATCCTGGTTGAACAGCTCCAGCTTCCAGATGGGGGCTTGCAGCCAGGCGCCGAGATCCTCGGCCGGCAGCAGGGAGACCTTGAGGTGGTCCGGCTGGCTCGCCGACCAGCGCCGCATCCGGCCCACGTGCTCCTCGCAGCCAAGGTAGCCAATGCCGCCCCCCAGATGGAAGAGCGCCCCCATCTGCTGGGCCTGCACCTCGGCCAGCAGGGCGGTGAGCGGCGCTACCGCCAGGGGATCCCCGGCAAGGATCCGATCCTGCCCCGGATCATAGAGGTAGGCGCCGTTGCTGCAGATGATGGGGGTATCGAGGGCCAGTGCGTGGTGGAAGGGACGGGCCGTCATGAAGTGGCGACCCGTCACCAGCAGCACCTTGATGCCCTGGGCCCGGGCCTCGGCCAGGACCGCCCGGGTGGCGGACGAGATCTTGTGATCCCGGGTCAGCAGGGTGCCATCCATATCCAACGCAATGGCCTGAAAACGACTCATATCACCTCCAGAATGTCGAAACGAATGCGGCGCCATACCAACCCGCTTTCAACGCCATGGCCTGATAACGACTCATGTCACCGCCAACATGTCGAAACGAATACGGCGCCATACCAACCCGCGTTCAAATAACGATTCATGCCACCGCCAAAGGCTGAGCATAGCGGGGAGCACCGAGCGAACGGGCAAGCGAAGCAAAGAGCCATACCGTCCCAGAGTCGGCGCCACGATGCAAGTGCCGGTTGCCCCCTCCGCGTCGTTCTGTGATCCCGTCAGCCGGCTTCCACCTGGACGTCGAGCCGCTGCCGCCGATCTGCCGCCCGGCGCAGGCCATAAAAGCCGACAGCACAGAGCAGGCTGCACAGCGCCGCCAGATAGAAGGGCCACTCGGTGCCCGCCAGCAGCACCAGACTGCCGACCACCACCGCCAGGATCTCGCTGCCCACCGCCAGCCCGCGATAGAGCCCCATCGCCTGCCCCTGCTGCTCGGCATGGCTGCGGTTGGAGACCGCCACCGAGGTTGCCAGCTCCCCCAGACTCATGCCGATGCCGGCGGGAATAAAGGTGAGTGCCAGCCCCCACCAGTGGCCGGGCAGTACGAACATCAGCATGCCCGCCGCCATCACCAGATGACCGACCACCCCCAGACTGCTGCCGCGCCAATGGCGAGCCAGGCGGGAGCCCAGCCAGGATCCCAGTATCATGGGCACGCTCACCATTACGGCGGCCTGCGCCAGCTGCACCGGATCCCAGGCCAGCCGCTCCACCAGCCAGACGTTGAAGTAGGTGAAGTAGAGCTGCACCGCGCCGTAGCTGAGCAGGGTCAGCACGAAGTAGGGCAGCAGCGCCGGTTGCAGCAGCAGCTGGCGGGAAGAGAGGGCAGGTGCCGGCTGCTCACTGCGGGCCACTGCCGGCCGATTGGGCAGCAGCCAGAGCACCAGCAGCAGGTTGACCAGGGTCATGGCCACCGCCAGCCAGGCCGCCAGGCTGTAATCGCCGGACACCACGGCGGCATAGCCGCCGATCATGGGGCCCACCACCCAGCCCAGATTCATGCCGATGTTGATCCAGGCGAAGCTGCGCGCCTTGGTTTTGGCGGTACTCATGTCGGCCGCCATGGCCTGCACGATGGCGATGTCACCGTTGAAGAAGCCCTCCACCACCCGGCTCAGCAACAGCAGCGGCAAGGATCGCCAGGCGATCCCCAGCGCCATCAGGGCATAGCCCACCAGCACGCCCACCAGACAGAGGGTCAGCACCGGCTTGCGGCCATGGCGATCGGAGAGCTTGCCGAGCCAGGGGGCACCTACCAGTTGAAACAGCGGATAGAGCCCCATAATGACCCCCAGCCACACCTTGCGGCTCCAGTCCGACGCTTCCAGCGTCAGCATGCCCTGGGCCGGATCCAGCAACAGCGGCGCCAGCACCGGGGATGGCAGGCTGAAGCCCGCCACCGCCAGCGTCACCGTCATCACCAATACCCACAGGCTGGCCTGCCCCTTGATCCCTTCCATGTCTGCCCCATTAAATAAAGTCATTGGTTTATTTATGTTGGCAATCAAACCAGATTAAGTAAAGTGAATTGTTGATTTAAAAAATACCCCTCCCCATAATGCTCTTATCCATGCCAGAACCGCTGCCGCGCAAGCGGCCGCACCTGCCGACGATGAGAGCCTTGCCATGAATGCCAGCACCGACAAGATACTGTTTCTGCTCAAGCGCCACGGGCCACAGAGCGCCGCCGAGCTGGGAGAGCAGTTGCAGATGACCTCCATGGGGGCCCGCCAGCACCTGATGACGCTGGAGGCCGACGGCTGGGTGAGTTTCAACGACGAGGCCCGCGGGCGCGGTCGACCGGTACGGTTGTGGCACCTGACCGAGCAGGCCTGGCAACGCTTCCCCGACAGCCACAGCGAACTGACGCTGCAGCTTATCGACAACATCCAGCAGCTGTTTGGCGAGGTGGGCATGGAGCGGTTGATCGCCCAGCGGGAGCAGCAACAACTGGCCCGCTATCGGGCCGAGTTGACCCAGCCGGCGCTGGCCGACAGGCTGGCGGCACTGACGGCGCAGCGCACGCGAGAGGGCTATATGGCGGATTTTCGCCAGGAGGAGGATGGCAGCTGGCTGCTGTGGGAGAGCCACTGCCCCATCTGCGCGGCGGCGCGGGCCTGCCGGGGTTTTTGTCGCAGCGAGCTGGAGATGTTTCGCCGCTTGCTGGCGCCGGCCGGGGTGGAGCGGGAGCAGTATCTGCTGGAGGGGGATCACCGCTGCCTCTATCGCATCAGGCCGCAGCCCTGATCCGCAAACGTCAGAAACAACAAAGCAGGCGCCGGGATGCCTGCTTTGTTGCCTTCGGGGAGAGGGTGCTCTCGTTCCAGCCCGTCGCTTCCTGGTTGGGTTGAACGGCTGATGGGGATCTTGACCCGGTAAGGTCCTTCACCACAGGCGCCTGGTCGGGCGTCTGTCTTGCCACCGGAAGATGACACCATAGTACCCCTGGCCGTGCGGTGAGTGTTTGTGAAGTAGCAGGTATTTTCAGTTGTTTTTGCAATAGTTCACCCTTAATCTAGGAAAAGTGGATTAGTAATTGCAACGAGGAACGGAGAATGCTGAAACTTGATCGTATAGACAGGCATATTCTGGAGTTGATGCAGGAGAATGGCCGCATCAGCAACCTGGAGCTGGCCGAGCTGGTCGGGCTCTCTCCCTCCCCCTGCTCGCGCCGGGTCAAGGCGCTGGAGGATGCCGGTCTCATCGATACTCACGTGACCCTGCTCAATGCCCGCCAGCTGGGGCTGACTCTCACCGCCTACATTCACATCTCCATGGACAGGCACACCCCGGAGCGGTTCGAGAACTTTGACAACGCGGTCAAGGATCTGCCCGAGGTGCTGGAGTGCGATCTCATCACCGGCAACGACGCCGACTACCAGCTCAAGGTAGTGGTGCGGGACATGGAACACTACCAGCACTTCCTGCTGGACAAGCTGACCCACATCCCGGGGGTGACCGGGGTGCGCTCCAGCTTCGTGCTGCGCCGCATCAAGCACAAGACGGCGCTGCCCCTCAATCACCTGGGCTGAGGGCCAGGGCCGGAAAAAACGAAAGGAGGCCGGGGCCTCCTCTTCTTGTCTCTGCGTGCCCCTGCTTCACGCTCACGCCTGGCGAGGGTGCAGATCAGGCCTCGACCTGGCTGACGTCCTGCACCTGCAACAACCAGCCGCTCTGCTCCTGCTGGGGCTCACCGCTCAATCGCAACCGCTCCCCCGTGGAGACCCACTGCCCCTCCGGCAGGACGACCTCCAGGCTCTCGCTGCCATTGTCGAACACCCAGCGATCGGCGCCCAATGACTCAATCAAGTACCCTTCCATCTCCACTCTGGACTCGGCTTGCCAGGACGGCGCAACGGCATCACGGCTCTCGATGAAATCCCCCTGAACGCCAAAACTGGCCAGCCCCCACAGAATGGAGAGACCGACGATGGATGACTGCATCTCACTCTCCTCTTTGTCTGGCATCTTGAAGGCCAGTATGGGAACAGAAAAATGAGTGCACCATGAACAAGGCGCCAAAGTGCAGGCAAGATCGCGAAAAAAACCGACCAAGGGGTCGGTTTTGTCATTTTATGGCGCCTTGATCACACTATTTGGCGGCTTGCTCTGCCATTCGCACGGCCCTTGGTTTATTCATCCACATGGCCACACCGCGATGATCCGCGCAGATCCCCTCGTTGCTGACGGCCCTGACGCGGACGCCGTCCTTGCAGACTGCCTGCCAGGCATCGGCATCGTCGATCTGCAGTTCCGAGGGAGGCTGGGTGTTGCCGGCGCAGGCGCCAAGCAGGAGCGCAAACAGGGGGAAGAGAGCTTTCATCGGGTCACTCCGGATGGGAAGAAGGGGTCAGCGTCCCAGCTGTGCCGACACGCGATCGCAGAGCACCTTGAGCTGGGCCAGCTCAGCATCGGCCAGATCCACCTGATTGCGCAAGTTGTCCGCCAGGCAGCACTCCCTGACCTCCTGCTGCAATTGGCGACCCGCCTCGGTCAGGCTGATGCATTTTTGCCGCTCGTCCTCGCGGGAGACGGTGCGCGTCAGCCAGCCCTTGCTCTCCAGCCGCTTGACGATGGGGGTCAGGGTGCCCGCATCCAGCCCGGTCTCCTGGCCGATTTCCTTGAGGCTCACCTCGTCCCGCGCCCAGAGCGACAGCATCACCAGGTACTGGGTGTAGGTCAGATCCAGCTTGTCCAGAAGCGGCCGATAGGCGCGCATCACCGCATTGGAGGCGCTGTAGAGGGCAAAACAGACCTGCTTTTTCAATTCACTCATGGGGCACCTCGCTGACGACTGGGGGCAGTATACCCCATGAAAAGTGAGGGCTGAATAGTTTGCACACAAAACAGTTGCCAGCCCGGCCGTTCGGGATTAACCTGATTTTAGTTTGCACGCAAACAAAATTGCCAGGCCGCCATCCCAGCGCGCGGCCCCACTGCCGGAGAATGCCCATGAATGCCATCAGCCATCAGATCCAACTGCTGCGCCGTCCCACCGGCCTCCCCACCCCGGACGACTTCGCCCTCAGGGAAGTGCCCCTGCCCGCCCTGCAGGAGGGCGAGGTGCTGGTGACCAACCAGTGGCTGTCGGTGGATCCCTACATGCGCGGTCGCATGAGCGAGGCCAAGAGCTATGTGCCTCCCTTCCCCCTGAACGGCCCCCTCGATGGCGGCGCCATCGGCGTGGTGGAAGCCTCGCGTCACCCGGACTTTGCGGTGGGTGACCGGGTGAGCAGCATGCAGGGCTGGCGCGATCGCTTCGTCGCCAACGGCGCTCAGCTGACCAGACTGCCCGACACCCGCTTGCCGCCCCAACTCTTTCTCGGCGCCCTCGGCATGCCGGGTATGACCGCCTGGGCCGGGCTGCACAAGGTGGCCCGCCTGCAGGCGGGCGAGACCCTGCTGGTCTCGGCGTCGTCGGGGGCGGTCGGCACCATGGCGGTTCAGCTCGCCAAGCAGGCTGGCGCCAGGGTCATCGGCTCTACCGGCTCCGCCGACAAGGTCGCCTATCTCAAGACGCTCGGCGCCGATGCGGTGATCAACTACCGGGAGACGCCGGATCTCGATGCCGAGCTGGCACGCCTCGCCCCGGAGGGCATCCACGTCTACTTCGAGAACGTGGGCGGCGCCATGCTGGACGCAGCCCTCAATCACATGGCGCTGCACGGTCGCATCGTGCTGTGCGGTCTCATCGCGCAGTACAACGGCCAGGGGAGCGGGCCGCGCAACCTCGCCCAGGTGATCCGCAAGCGCATCCTGATCCAGGGGCTGCTGGTCTCCGATCACTGGCAGCACTACGGGGAGTTCCTGGCCGAGGCCATCCTGGCCTTCGAGGCCGGCGCCCTGCAGGCCGAGGAGACCGTCAGCACGGGGCTGGCCAGCATGCCGCAGGCCTTTATCGGGCTGTTCGAGGGGCGCAACACCGGCAAGATGCTGGTCAAGCTGGACTGATCCGCAGAACTGGCGCCTGACGCCGCAGACTGCTTGCATGACGGGCCCATCCGCCCTAAGGTGGGCCCGTTTTTCAGGGCGCAATCCGCCGTTTGTGCAAGGAGCATTTCTTATGTCTACCCCCTATCCCCGCGTCGGTGTCGGCGTCATTCTCACCAATGGCCAGGGCCAGGTACTGCTCGGCAAGCGCAAGGGCAGCCATGCCCCCTACTGGTCCATCGCCGGCGGCCATCTGGAACTGGGAGAGACGTTCGAATCGGCAGCGATCCGGGAAGTGGCCGAGGAGACGGGTTTTCAGATCAGCAACCCCAGCGTCATCGCCGTCACCAACAACCTGGAGACCTGGCGTGAGAGCGGCCTGCACTATGTCTCGGTCACCCTGCTGGCCGAGGTAGAGGGAGAGCCCCAGCTGCTGGAGCCGGAGAAGTGCGAAGGCTGGATCTGGTGCGACCCGCGCAATCTGCCCGAGCCCCACTTCGACGCCAGCCGCCAGTCCATCGCCTGCTGGCTGGCCAATCGTTGCTACCTGCCGACCTCGAGCCAGCCCACCCCATAAGCCATCGCCTGCTGGCTGGCGGGGACTGCTATCTGCCATCTTGGCCACCCGAATAGTCATAAAACCTTCATCGCTTTGTCATATCATCCCGCCACTGCCTTTGATGACGGAACAGGAGTGGTGGCGTGGGACAGGTATTCATTCAATTTCTGTGGCTGGGATGTGTCAGCTTTGGCGGGCCGGCCGCCCATATCGGCTATTTTCAGCGCACCTTCGTCGAGCGACTGGGGTGGCTGACCCAGGCCGAATTCGCCCAGTTGCTGGCCCTCTGCCAGCTGCTGCCCGGCCCCGCCTCCAGCCAGCTCGGCTTTGCCATCGGCCGCCACCGGGCCGGGCTCGTCGGCGCCCTGGCCGCCTTCATCGGCTTTACCCTCCCCTCCTTCCTGCTGTTGCTGGCTGCCGCCGTCGGCGTGGGCCTGCTCAGCAACAACCTCTGGCTGGAGGCCGCCCTGCACGGTCTCAAGCTGCTGGCGCTCATCGTGGTGGCCGATGCCGTGCTCACCATGAGCCGCCAGTTCTGCAAGACGACGCTGCAACAGGGGGTCATGGTAGTGACCGCCGCCGCCCTCTGGTGGCAGCCCGGCCTGCAGACCCAGCTCGTCCTGCTGCTCGGGGCGGCCCTGCTCTGCGCCTATCGTGAGCAGGCCGAGGCGGCGCAGGCCCCATCAAAGGATCTGGCGAGCCAGCCTCACTGGCCAACCCTGCTGCTGTTCGCCCTGCTGTTTGTCGGCCTGCCCCTGGTGGCCAGCGGCCCCGCCAGCCAGCTGATCGCCGACTTCTACCGGGCGGGCAGCCTGGTGTTTGGCGGTGGCCACGTGGTGCTGCCCCTGTTGCAGGAGAGCGTGGGGCACAGCCTCAGCCAGCAGCAGTTCCTGACCGGCTACAGCCTGGCCCAGCTGGTGCCCGGCCCCATGTTCACCCTGGCCACCTACCTCGGAGCCATGCTGCTGCCGGCGACCCCGCTGGCGGGCGCCCTGCTGGCCACCCTGACCCTCTTCCTCCCGGGCTTCCTGCTGCTGTGGGCCATGGGTCCCTGCTGGCAACGCTGGCTTGCCCAGCCTCGCCTGGCGGGGGCCGTGGCGGGGATCAACGCCGCCGTGGTGGGCCTGCTGCTGGCCGCCCTCTATCAGCCGGTGTGGCAGAGCGCCGTGCTGGCCCAGACCGATCTGGCGCTGGCCGCCGTCGGCTTCTACCTGCTGCGCGTGCAGAAGCTGCCCATACTGGCGCTGGCCTCCCTGCTGGTAGGCGCCGCCCTGTTGCAGGCCTGAGGCTGAGACGGCAAAAGAAAACGGCGCCCCTGCTGGCAGGGGCGCCGTTTTTTGCATTCGAGGCGGGCAGCGTCAGGCGTCGGGATCGAAGTCCAGGCTCAGGCTGTTGACGCAGTAGCGCTGGCCGGTCTCGGTCGGCCCGTCCGGGAAGACGTGACCCAGGTGGGAGCCGCACTGGCGACAGGTGATCTCCACCCGTTTCATGCCGTGGCTGTTGTCCTCTGTGTAGGTTACTGTCCCCTCGATGGCCCGATCGAACGAGGGCCAACCGCAGCCAGAATCGAATTTGGCATCCGAGTGAAACAGCACGCTCTTGCAGCAGACGCACAGGTAGTCACCGCTCTTGCGGTTGTGCAGCAGGGCGCCGCTGTAGGGCCGCTCCGTCCCCTTCTCCCAGCAGACGTGAAACTGCTCGGCGCTCAACTTGCTGCGCCACTGCTCGGGATTGTTACCGCTCATACTGCCTCCTCGTCATGCTGACCGGGCAGATATGAAACTGCGCGGTTCTCGGGATTGCTACACCACCGTCCAGGATTATTGCCATTCATATGGACTCCTTGCCATGGGTAGCGGTGACCAGCATACCGAGTCAGGCCGTTTCACTCTACCCTGCCAGCGGGAACTGTGATCCCGTTGGCAACACGGCGGCAACATCCTGCGTGGCGACTACCCCCTCCCTGGCCAGGACCACCGCCGGCAGGGCGACCCGCTCCAGCAGCTTGAGGGAGTGGGCGCGCCCGACCGCCACTTGCCGCTTGATGTCGTCCGGCAGGAAGGGCAGGCCGTCGTTGGTGGCGGTGTCTATGGTCTGGATCCACTCCATCCCCTCCCCCGGCGGTGGTAGGCGGAACTGGATGTCGTAATCGCTGGCGTTGAACAGCACGAACCAGCGCTCGCCAGTGCAGCCGATCATGCCGATGTCCATGGCGAACGCCTGGCCCATGGGGGCATGCCAGTCCTGATCGGTGAGCTGGTGGCCGTCCGGGTGGTACCAGTTGACCTGGTGGCAGCTGGTCGCCTTGCCATTCCAGTTGTCGTCGCTCAGCTGCAGGTTGGAGAAGACCCCGGATTCCGCCCGCAGCGCCATCATCTGACGGGTGAAGGCGAGCAGCCGCTCGTCCTCCGGGCGCAACTGCCAGTTGACCCAGCTGATCTGGTTGTCCTGGCAGTAGGCGTTGTTGTTGCCAAGCTGGCTGCGGCCCATCTCGTCCCCGGCGAGGAAGTGCGGCGTCCCCTGGGAGAGCAGCAGGGTGGCGATCAGGTTGCGCTTCTGCTGCTGGCGCAGGTTGTTCACCCTGGGGTCGAGCGTCGGCCCCTCCACCCCGTGGTTATGGGAGAGGTTATGGCCGTGGCCGTCTCTGTTGTCCTCGCCGTTGGCCTGGTTGTGGCGCTGGTTGTAGGAGACCAGATCCTCCAGGGTGAAGCCGTCGTGATAGCAGAGGTAGTTGACGCTGGTGTGGGGGGCGCGCCAGTTCTTAGGGAAGAGATCCCGCGAGCCCACCAGCCGGGTGGCGAAGTCCCCCATCTTGCCCGCGTCGCCGCGCCAGAAGGCGCGCACCGTGTCGCGATAGCGGTCGTTGATCTCCAGCCACTGGCTCGGGAACTGGCCGAGACGATAGCCGAAGGGGCCTATGTCCCAGGGCTCGGCGATGAGCCTGACCCGCGCCAGCACGGGATCCGCCATCATGGCCTTGAAGAAGGCGCTCATGGGTTCGAACTCCCCCGCCTCCCGCGCCAGGGTCACCGCCAGATCGAAGCGGAAACCGTCCACCTGCATCTCGGTGACCCAGTAGCGCAGGGCGTCGAGCACCAGCCGCAGGGTGTTGGGATGATCCAGATTGACGCTGTTGCCACAGCCGGTGACGTTGGCGTGACGGTGGTAGTCCGGGCCGTGGGCCCCCGACTCGAAGGCGTAGTAGCCCGCGTTGTCGAACCCCTTGAACGACAGCATGGGGCCATCGAAGCCGGATTCCGCGGTGTGGTTGTAGACCACGTCCAGGATCACCTCGATCCCGGCCCGGTGCAGCTCCCGCACCATGGTCTTGAACTCGGTTACCGCCTCCTTCGCCGCGTAGCGCGGTTCGGGGGCGAAGAAGGCGATGGGGTTGTAGCCCCAGTAGTTGGTGAGCCCGAGCTGCTCGAGCCTGGGCTCGGACATGAAGGCTGCCACCGGCATCAGCTGCACCGAGGTGACCCCCAGCGACTGCAGGTGCTCGATCATCAGCGGATGGCTGATGCCCAGATAGGTGCCCTGCAGCTCCTTGGGGATCCCGGGGTGCTGGCGGGTGAAACCCTTGACGTGGGTCTCGTAGAGCACGACCCGCTCGGGCGGGATGCCGGGCTTGCCGACCCCCTGCCAGTCGAAGGCATCGTCCACCACCACGGACTTGGCCACCATGGCCGCGCTGTCCCCCTGATAGAGGGCGTCGTCCCAGTAGGTAGGACGGCTCAGTGCCCTGGCATAGGGGTCGATCAGCAGCTTGTCCGGGTCGAACAGCAGGCCGTCCTGGGGGCTGCCATGGACCCGATAACCGTAGCGCTGACCGACCTTGACGCCGCGCACATGGCCGAACCAGTACTGGCCTCGCCGGCCGGGCAGGGCCAGCCGGGCCTGCTCCTGCTCCTGTTCGTCGAACAGGCAGAGCTCCACCTTGTCCGATTGCGGTGCCCAGACGCAGAAGTGGCAGCCCGTCTCGTCGAGCCGGGCCCCCAGCGGGTGATCCACCCCGTTTTCCATTGCGAACATCAAGACTCCTGTTTGATGAACAAGGTCGCGAGCGGCGGCAGATCCAGCACTATGCTGTGCGCCATGCCCTGCCAGGGCGTCGGCTCGGCGACGAAGACCAGACCCACATCATAGTTGCTGCCCCAGTAATGCTCGCTGTCGGTGTTGAGCACCACCCGATAGTGGCCGGCCGCCGGCACCCCGAGGCGATAGCCGACCCGAGGCACCGGGGTGAAGTTGCAGGCCACCATCAGGGGATGCGCCCCCAGCTTGTCCGCCCGTAGCCAGGCGAAGATGCTGTTGTCGGCGTCGTTGTGATCCAGCCAGCGGAAACCGGCCTGTTCATAATCGGCCTGATACAAGGCAGCCTCGTGACGATAGAGGTGGTTGAGATCCCGGATCAGCCGCTGCTGGCCGCCGTGCTTGGGATACTGCAACAGGTGCCAGGGCAGCTGGGCGTCGTGGTTCCACTCGTTGCTCTGGGCGATCTCGGTGCCCATGAAGTTCAGCTTCTTGCCCGGGTGGGCATACATGAAGCCCATGTAGGCGCGCAGGTTCGCGGCCTGCTGCCACTCGTCGCCCGGCATCTTGTAGAGCAGGGAGTGCTTGCCGTGGACCACCTCGTCGTGGGAGAGGGACAGAATGAAGTTCTCGTCATAGTGGTACACCATGGAGAAGGTCATCTCGTTGTGGTGGTAACGGCGGTGGATGGGCTCTTTTTGCATGTAGCTGAGGGTGTCGTGCATCCAGCCCATATTCCACTTGAAGCCAAAACCCAGGCCGCCGAGGAAGGTGGGGCGGGAGACCCCGGCGAAGGCGGTGGACTCCTCGGCGATGGTCATGGCGTGGGGGTACTTGCCGTACACCTCCTCGTTGGTCCACTTCAAGAGGCTGATCGCCTCGTAGTTGTGGTTGCCGCCATCGACGTTCGGCACCCACTCGCCGGCGTTGCGGGAGTAGTCCAGATAGAGCATGGAGGCGACCGCATCCACCCGCAGGCCGTCGACGTGGAACTTGTCGAGCCAGAACAGGGCGCTCGCCACCAGGAACTGGCGCACGGTATCGCGACCGAAGTCATAGATGTAGGAGTTCCAGTCCGGGTGCCAGCCACGGCGCGGATCCTCGTACTCGTAGAGCGGGGTGCCGTCGAAGCGGGCCAGGCCGTGGGCGTCGGACGGGAAGTGGGCGGGCACCCAGTCGAGGATGACGCCGATCCCGGCCTGGTGGCACTGGTCCACGAAGTATTTGAAGTCGTCGGTGCTGCCGTAGCGGCTGGTGGGGGAGAACATGCCCACGGGCTGGTAACCCCAGGAGCCGCTGAACGGGTGCTCGGAGACCGGCAGCAGCTCGATGTGGGTATACTCCATCTCCTTGATGTAGTTCACCAGTTCCACCGCCAGCTCGCGCCAGTTCAGGCTGTCGCCGTTGGGGTGGCGCTTCCAGGAGCCCACGTGCAGCTCGTAGATGGAGAGCGGCTGCTCCCGCTTGTCGTTGCGTTGGCTCTCGCGCCAGGCGGCATCCTGCCACTGGTACTGATCGTGGTCATAGACCACGGAGGCGAACGAGGGGTACTGCTCGCAGTAGAAACCCACCGGGTCGCTCTTGTGGGGCAGCCGGTTGCCCATGGGGTCTTTGAGCTCGAACTTGTAGCGATCCCCGGCCTTGAGCCCCGGCACGAACAGCACCCAGTGACCGCACTGGCTGCGCTGCATGGGGTGGCGACGGCCATCCCAGAAGTTGAAGTCGCCTATGAGGCTCACCGCGGTGGCGCTCGGCGCATAGACGGCGAAGCGCACCCCCTCCACCTGCTGGCCGAGGTGCTCCACTGTGCGCAGTTGTGCACCTAGGGTGTGGTAGAGGTTTTCCGGTTGCCAGGTCAGCTCCGCCAACCCTTCCCAGGCGGCGGCCTGGAACTGGTAGGGGTCTATGATGTCGGCACTGGCGTCGGCGTAGCTGGCGATGAGCTGGTAGGGAAAGGGATTCTTGCGGCGGGTGAAAACAGTTTCAAAGAGGCCCGCTTCGTCAGCGGCGGTCAGGGTGGCAACTATCTTGCCTGACTTGAGGTCTCTGACCCGGACCTCGAGCGCATCGGGCAACCAGGCGGTGAGTTTCAGGCCTGGCCCATCCGGATTGGCCAGCAGGCCTAGATGGGAGAAGGGATCGGCACAGCGGGCGGCAACCAAACGTTCAACGGGCATCGACATTTCCTTTGATGGCTGAACATCCGCTTCGGCCTGGGCCGAAGCGGATGAAAGTGAGTCACATGTTGGCGATTAAGGCTCAACGGCTGGCCTCGTCACGGGCCCGGCTCATCTTGCCCGCCAGATTCTTGAGCGCCTCATCGGCGAAAATATCCTCCAAATCCCGGGAGAGCTTGCGACGCCAGTTGGGGTATTCGTAACTGGTGCCCGGCACGTTGACCGGCTTGTCCATCTCCAGCCAGTCTTCCAGCTGGGTGCTGAACAGGGCACAGCTGCCGCGGGACATGTGCAGTTGCAGACCGTGGTTGAGCTCGGTGTTCATGCCGACCCAGTTCACGTCGTGGCTGATATTGCCAGAGATGACCCCATGGGCATGCAGGCTGTCAAGGATCCGCTGCTTGGCCTGGTGGCGATCAGCATACAGGGTCTTGAGCACCTCTTCATCCGGATACAGGCCCAGTTCGCGTCCCAACGCCAGATCGTCGCAATGCCAGAAGCCCTTGAGGGTCGGCATGTCGTGAGTGGTCAGGGCCGACATCGCCTGCTCGGCGTAGTGGGCCGGGGAGATGAAGCCGCCATCGTCCTTGGAGCGCTCGAAGAAGAACACCTTGTAGGAGTGGACGCCGTTCTCCTTCAGGGTCACGTCGATCCCCTCCGGCACTGTGCCGAGATCCTCGCCGATCAGCAGGCACTGGTTGCGGTGGGATTCGAGGGCCAGGATCCCCAGCAGATCGTTGACCGGGTAATAGATGTAGGCACCCTTGGCGGCGGACTCTCCGGGCGGCACCCACCACAGGCGCAGCAAGGCCATCACGTGGTCGATACGCAGGGCACCGCAGGAGCGCATGTTGGCGCGGAACAGATCCACCATGGGCTGGTAGGCCGCCTCGAACAGCTGGTTCGGGTTCATGGGGGGCAGGCCCCAGTTCTGGCCGAGGGGGCCGAGAATGTCGGGCGGCGCACCGACCGAGGCTTTCGGGCAGTAGAGATCCCGGTTCGCCCAGATCTCGGTGGAGCCTTCGGAGACGCCGACCGCCAGATCCCGGTAGATCCCCATCACCATGCCGGCGGCCTTGGCGCGGGCATCGGCCTGGGCCAGCTGCTCGTCGGCCAGGAACTGCAGGTAGAGGTAGAAGGCCACGTCCTGGTTGTGCTCGGCCATCCAGGCGGCAACGGCCGGGTTGTGGTAGTCACGGAACTGCTCAGGCCAGACCGGCCAGCCCCAGGCGTTGTCGCCCTTGGCATAGAAGTGGGCCTGCAGGGCATCGAACGCCGCCTGCTGTTGCAGGCTGTCGCCACCGGCGGCCACGAAGGCATCGAACGCCGCCTGGCGCTCGGCGCTGAAGCTGGCATGGTCGAACACCTGACGCAGCATGCCGATCTTGGTCTGGATGACGCCGGTGTAGTCCACGTTGTCCTTGACCCGCAGGGAGGTGAGGTGCTGCTGGAAGGCCGGGCTCGCCACCTCCGCCTTCAGGCGATCGTTGCCCAGGAATTCGGGCACCGCCTCCACGTCGATATAGGCGACGTTGAGCCAGCGACGGGAAGAGGGGCTGTAGGGGCTGGCGCTCTCCGGGTTGGCCGGATAGAGAGCATGAATGGGGTTGAGGCCGACGAAGTGGGCGCCCCAGGCGGCTGCTTTCTCCACCAGCTGACCGAGATCGCTGAAGTCGCCGATGCCCCAGTTGTGGCGGCTGCGCAGGCAGTAGAGCTGCACGCTCGGGCCCCACACCTTGCGACCGTTGGCGATGGGCGCCTGCTTGTAGCAGGACTTGGGGGCGACGATGAGACGCATGGTGGCCAGCGGCTCGTCATTGCCCTCTTCCAGCAGGATGAGCTGGTGATAACCCAGCGCCGGCTGGACATCCAGGGTGACGCGATAGGCCTGGCACTCCATCTCCTCGAACTCGGCCACCCCGACCAGCTCACCCTCGATGGGAGTGAATTGACCGGACAGCACGGCACCCTGCTCCTGCTGGAGCTGCCAGCTGAGGGCGTCGTTGACGAATTCGATGGGCAGACGGACTTCGAGGCTGATGGGCTCGCCGCTGCGGACCACCATCACGGGATCCAGCGCGCGCAGCCAATGCTGGCGATGCTCCTGCTCCAGCTGCTCGGTCAGGGCGGCCTCGTCGTCGACGCGGTAACCCATGGCGCCCAGCATGGCGGCCTTGCTCTCTTCGGATACCAGGGCCGGCTGGCCCCAGGCATCAACATACTCACTGGCGATGCCTTTGGCGGCAGCCAGCTGTTCAATCAGGGTGGTCATAGTTTGAGAATTCCCGCTGTGGATTCTGTCTACACTATTTTGTGATTAATTTTTATGGTGGTACTTGAACAGTGGCTCTTTGGCCATGCTAAACCGCGCACATTTTTACATATCTCCCCGGCTGGATGTGTGACCGGGCAGGCACTATTGTTGTTCTCTGCACCCGACGTTGCTGATGATGCATTCAACAAAAGCTGGTAGCCAGTTACATAAACCGAAAATAAATTTCACAGTTTTTCATGATATAGCGCAATTTCGCGCAGATTGTTGGTTGACTCGCAGGTGAGTTCTAGTAAATTTACAAACGGAATTTTCTTTGACTACTGAACAGTTAGGTAACCAATTATGACTATCAAAGTAGGTATTAACGGTTTTGGCCGTATCGGTCGTTTCGTATTCCGTCTGGCCGCTGAGCGTTCCGACATCGAAGTGGTTGGTATCAACGACCTGATCGACGTTGACTACATGGCTTACATGCTGAAGTACGACTCCACCCACGGTCGCTTCAAGGGCACTGTTGAAGTCAAAGACGGCAACCTGATCGTCAACGGCAAAACCGTACGTGTTACCGCTGAGCGTGACCCGGCCAACCTGAAATGGGGCGAGATCGGTGTTGACGTTGTTGCCGAAGCCACCGGCCTGTTCCTGACCGACGAGACCGCTCGCAAGCACATCGCTGCCGGCGCCAAGAAAGTCGTACTGACCGGCCCGTCCAAGGACGCCACCCCGATGTTCGTCATGGGCGTCAACCAGGATTCCTACGCTGGCCAGGACATCGTTTCCAACGCTTCCTGCACCACCAACTGCCTGGCCCCCATCGCCAAGGTTCTGAACGATACCTTCGGTATCGAATCCGGCCTGATGACCACAGTTCACGCTACCACTGCTACCCAGAAGACCGTTGATGGCCCGTCTGCCAAAGACTGGCGCGGTGGCCGCGGCGCGGCTCAGAACATCATCCCGTCCTCTACCGGTGCTGCCAAGGCCGTTGGCGTGGTCATCCCGGAACTGAACGGCAAGCTGACCGGCATGGCCTTCCGCGTTCCGACTCCGGACGTGTCCGTTGTTGACCTGACCGTCAACCTGAAGAAAGAAGCGTCCTACGCTGAAATCTGCCAGGCCATGAAGGCTGCCTCCGAAGGCGCCATGAAGGGCGTGCTGGGCTACACCGAAGACGAAGTGGTTTCCACCGACTTCTTGGGTGAGCGTCAGACCTCCGTGTTCGATGCCAAGGCTGGTATCCAGCTGAACAAGACCTTCGTGAAAGTCGTCTCCTGGTACGACAACGAAATGGGCTACTCCAGCAAGGTTCTGGACCTGATCGCTCACATCTCCAAGTAATTTGGGATGCGCAATCGCGTAGCTTGAAAAAAGGCGGCCAATGGCCGCCTTTTTGTATTCTGAATCACGGACCCTTTCTGAATGTCCCCGAGCACTGGAGCCTTTATGACACCGACACGCACGCTGACTGCCCACTGCACCCTTAGCCAGGACGGCCTGCCCCTGCTGACCATAGACAATGAGCACGCCAGGGCCGAGATCAGCCTGTTTGGCGCCCACGTGCTGAGCTATCGGCGCCATGGCGAGCCCGCCTCCCTCTGGCTCAGCGACAAGGCCGTACTGGATGGCAGCAAGCCCATCCGCGGCGGCATCCCCCTCTGCTGGCCCTGGTTCGGCCCCTCCCCCGCCCGCGTTGGCAGCGGCAAGCCGGCCCATGGCTTCGCCCGCACCAGCCTGTGGACTCTGGACGGCGTCTCCGATCACGGGGATGGCACGCTCGTCCATCTGTCCCTGCGCGACAGCGATGCCAGCCGCACACTCTGGCCCCATGCCTTCGAGCTGGAGCTGGACGTGCTGGTAGGCAAGGAGCTCTCCCTTGTGCTGACCACCCGCAACACCGGCAAGGCGCCGCTCACCTACAATGCCGCCCTGCACACCTATCTGCAGATCAGCGCGCCGGAAGCGGTGACCCTGACCGGCCTGGGCGAGCCTTACCTGGACAAGCTGACCGGCCAGGCCGAACGTCAGCAGGGCCCCCTGACGGTGACGGCGGCCATGGATCGCATCTATCGCCAGCCCGACGCCATGGTCAGCGTGCAGGATGGCGAGCGCACCACCCGGGTGGTCAGCGGCCACCACGACAGCGTGGTGGTCTGGACCCCCTGGCAGGAAGGCGCCAGCGCCATGGCCGACATGAGCGACGACGGTTATCGCACCATGCTTTGCGTCGAGGCCGCCATCACCGACGAGGCCGGAGTCACGGTAGCACCCGACGAGGAACACAGTTTCTCCACCGTGATCCTCTGACGATACGGCTGACGGATAAAGAAAGAGGGCTCCCGCGGGAGCCCTCTTTGCATCTTGTCATCAGAGACGATCAGGCGTTGCCCTGGGTCTTGATCCTGAGCTCGGCGGCAAAATTCAGCATGCGATCCAGCGGGATCAGGGCTTTCAGGCGCAGCGCTTCATCCACCTGGATCTCGTGACGCTCGGCGCCGTCGGTCAGCGCCTCCTTGATCGCCACCAGGCCGTTCATCGCCATCCAGGGGCAGTGGGCGCAGCTGCGGCAGGTGGCGCCATCGCCACCGGTCGGTGCCTCCACCATCTCTTTCTCCGGACAGGCTTGCTGCATCTTGTAGAAGATGCCGCGATCGGTGGCCACGATGAGCTTCTGCTGGGGCAGCTCTTTGGCCGCCTTGATGAGCTGGCTGGTGGAACCCACCGCATCCGCCAGTTCGATGACGGAGGCCGGGGATTCCGGGTGCACCAGCACGGCGGCATCCGGGTTCTGGGCCTTGAGCTCACGCAGCGCCTTGGCCTTGAACTCGTCGTGGACGATGCAGTGGCCCTGCCAACGCAGCATCTCGGCCCCCGTCTTCTTCTCGATATAGGCGCCCAGGTGCCTGTCCGGTCCCCAGATGATCTTGTGACCCTGGCTGTCCAGGTGCTCGACGATCTCCAGCGCAATGCTGGAGGTGACCACCCAGTCGGCTCTCGCCTTCACCGCCGCCGAGGTGTTGGCGTAGACCACCACGATATGGTCGGGATGGGCATCGCAGAAGGCGGAGAACTGGTCAATGGGGCAGCCCAGATCGAGGGAGCACTCCGCCTCCAGGGTCGGCATCAGCACCCGCTTGTGGGGGCTCAGTATCTTTGAGGTCTCCCCCATGAAGCGCACCCCGGCCACGATCAGGGTCTGGGCGGCGTGGTCGCGGCCGAAGCGGGCCATCTCGAGAGAGTCGCCGACAAAGCCGCCGGTGGCCTCGGCCAGGGCCTGGATCTCGGGATCCGTATAATAGTGGGCAACCAGCACGGCCTGGCGCTCCTGCAGCAGCGTCTTGATCTCGGCGATCAGGGTCGCCTTCTGCTCGGCGCTCAGGGGCTTCGGCTTGGCCGGGAAGGGGTAGTCCATCTCGACTACCGGCGGGACATTGTTCAGTGCATTGCTCATTGCGACTGTTCCATCAACGCTTGGAAAGGCCAAAATTATAACCAGAAGCCGCGCACAAACCCATCAACAAATCCAGTACAGTACAACTGTCAGAACCCGCCCGGATCAATCGTTGTCATTCTTGCCAAAAGGAGTTGTCGAATGAAACAACGCTCTCTCAAAACCAAGTTGCTGCTGCTCACCCTTGGACTCTTTCTCGCCAGTGGCGTCGCCATGACGCTGATGCAGTCATCCTCCCTGAACAGCCTGCGCACCGAGATTGTGGCCCAGACTCGCGGCGCCCTGGAGCAGGAGGTCTCACGCGCCCTGCAATTCCAGGCCGAACGCTACGCTCAGCAGATTACCGACCAGTTGCAGCAGGCCTACCAGATACCCCTCGGCATGGCGGCGCAGCTTGAGGGCAGCATGGCCCAGCCTGATCGCATGCTGGGCCGCCCCCAGGTAGAGCTCCTGCTGCACAGTCGTCTGCGCCAGGCAGACGGGATCAGCTCCATCTACGCCCAGTTCGAACCCAACGGTTATGACGGACAGGACGCCGACTGGCAGGGGGGCGCGAGTCACTCGGTTGCCGGCAAGGGCAGCCTGGAGGTCTACTTCACCCGGGAACAGAACGAAAACATAACGCAGCAGACCATAGATGCCGCTACCAGTGACGCCAAGTTCGACACCTCACGCAATGAATTCGGCATCCGCAACAGCGAGTGGTACCTCTGTGGCCGCGACACCCTGCGACCCTGTCTGATGGAGCCCTACCTCTACGAGATAGGCCCGGGCCAGAAGATGCTGATGACCAGCCTGACGGTGCCCATCCTCAAGGAGGGCAAGTTTGTCGGGATCGCCGGTGTCGACATGAACCTGCCCATCTTCCAGCAACTGGCCGAGCAGCTCGGCAAGCAACTCTATGACAACCAGGCCGAGGTGACCCTAGTCAGCAAGATAGGGCTCATCGTCGGCAGCAACCGCCACGCCGGCAAGCTGGGGCGCCCCCTGACGGAGGCCGGACTGGTTGCCCCGAACGGACAGCCTCAGGAGACAGACAGCGATTTCATCCTGCAGCAGCCGATCCGGATCGAGGCTGCTGACAGCCAGTGGTGGCTGATGATCAAGGTGCCCAAGGCACTGGCCCTCAGCCAGGCCGACACCATCAGCAACCAGCTCGGCAGCCTGCTGCAAGCCACCCAGCAGCAGCAGTTGATCGCCATCGTCATCATCACCCTGCTGGCGCTGGCACTGCTCATCTGGTTCATCCAGACCATCACGGCCCCCCTCTCCCTCATCAGTCGCCACGTCTCCCACCTCGCCAGCAATGAGGGCGATCTGACCCAGCAGATGCGCATCGACACCCACCAGGAGCTCATCGAGCTTGGCAGACACCTCAATGCCTTCCTCGGCAAGCTGAGGGCCATGGTGCAGGGCAGCAAGCAGGTAGGGCAGCAGGTACATCAGCAGGCAAGAGGCATGAAGCAGACGGCCGAGACCATGCGCAGCAGCCTGGACGAGCAGAGCCTGGAGCTGGAGAGCGTGGTCAGCGCCATGCACGAGATGAGCACCACTGCGGTCAGCGTGGCGGGCTACGCCGAGCAGGCGGCGCAGGAGTCGGAGGCGGCAACCCACCATGTCAGCAGGGCCCAGCAGACCCTGAGCCAGGCCCGCAGCGAGATCCATACCCTGGTCGAGGACATGCACCAGGCGGACAAGGCGGTCGCCCAGGTGGCGCTGAGCAGCGCCAACATCAGCCGCATTCTCGACGTGATCCGGGCCATCGCCGAACAGACCAACCTGCTGGCCCTCAATGCGGCCATCGAGGCGGCGAGGGCCGGCGACATGGGCAGAGGCTTTGCGGTGGTGGCGGACGAGGTGCGAGCGCTGGCCAACAAGACCCGGGCATCCACCGACGAGATTGGCCAGCTGATTGGCAGTCTGCAGACCGAGGTCACCAGCAGCCAGCAACTGATGAGCATGGGCATCACCCGCTCGGTCAGCACGGTCGAGGGGACAGATCAGGCCTTCGAGGCGCTCGGTCAGGTGGTGGCCCAGATCCAGCAGATCCACGACCACATCAGCCAGGTGGCCACGGCGGCCGAACAGCAGAGCGCCGTCAGCGACACCATCAACCAGAACCTGATGCGGATCGGGGATACCGCCACCACCCTGGGGCAGGAGGCGAGCGCCAGCCATCGCCTGAGCGAGGCGCTGGAGCTGGCGGCCACCACCCTGACGAGCGAACTCGAACGACTGCGGACCTGATGAAAGAGAGAAACGAAAAAGCCCGCATCGCTGCGGGCTTCTCGATATGGTGGTCGTTACTGGGCTCGAACCAGTGACCCCCTCCTTGTAAGGGAGGTGCTCTCCCAGCTGAGCTAAACGACCTGGGATTCTTGAAATGATGGTGGGTCGTGCTGGATTCGAACCAGCGACCAATTGATTAAAAGTCAACTGCTCTACCGACTGAGCTAACGACCCAACTGTATCATTTTTAAAGCATGGTGGTCGTTACTGGGCTCGAACCAGTGACCCCCTCCTTGTAAGGGAGGTGCTCTCCCAGCTGAGCTAAACGACCTGGGATTCTTGAAATGATGGTGGGTCGTGCTGGATTCGAACCAGCGACCAATTGATTAAAAGTCAACTGCTCTACCGACTGAGCTAACGACCCATCTGTATCATTTTTAAAGCATGGTGGTCGTTACTGGGCTCGAACCAGTGACCCCCTCCTTGTAAGGGAGGTGCTCTCCCAGCTGAGCTAAACGACCTGGGATTCTGAAATGATGGTGGGTCGTGCTGGATTCGAACCAGCGACCAATTGATTAAAAGTCAACTGCTCTACCGACTGAGCTAACGACCCATCTGTATCATTTTTTAAAGCATGGTGGTCGTTACTGGGCTCGAACCAGTGACCCCCTCCTTGTAAGGGAGGTGCTCTCCCAGCTGAGCTAAACGACCTGGGATTCTTGAAATGATGGTGGGTCGTGCTGGATTCGAACCAGCGACCAATTGATTAAAAGTCAACTGCTCTACCGACTGAGCTAACGACCCATCTTTATCATTTTTTCTTTCTATTTCAAGAAAGTGGTGGTCGTTACTGGGCTCGAACCAGTGACCCCCTCCTTGTAAGGGAGGTGCTCTCCCAGCTGAGCTAAACGACCTGGGAATCTGTGCGGTCAAGAGTGGTGGGTCGTGTAGGGATCGAACCTACGACCAATTGATTAAGAGTCAACTGCTCTACCGACTGAGCTAACGACCCACATCCTGAACCTGTCACCGACCGCATGTGGCGGACAGTGTTAAATCATGGTGGTCGTTACTGGGCTCGAACCAGTGACCCCCTCCTTGTAAGGGAGGTGCTCTCCCAGCTGAGCTAAACGACCTGGGAATGCTGTCTTCACCCGTTGTGAAGAAATGGTGGGTCGTGCTGGATTCGAACCAGCGACCAATTGATTAAAAGTCAACTGCTCTACCGACTGAGCTAACGACCCTCACCACGACCAGGACCGACTGCACTGCTGCACCGGCTCTGACGGCGGCCTATATTACGGATTTATCATCCTGGCGCAATAGAAAAATCTTAAATTAAATCTGTTTGTTCACTGCGCATACAAAGCAAGAGCATCTTTACAAGACTGTTACTAAAACAGTGACATGCAGCAATGTTACAGCTTGCCCAGGCTCTGCTTGGCCAACTGGGCCGGCGAGGTGTTGGGGTACCCCTTGATCACCTGCTCATAGAAGGCCTTGGCTTCCGCCTTCTTGCCATCGAGCTGGGCCAGCATGCCGAGCTTCAGAAGGGCGTCGGCCCGCTTGGGCGACTTGCTGTACTTGTTTGCCACCGTGGTGAACTGGCTCGCGGCACCGGCTCTGTCGCCCTTGTTGAACATCAGCTGACCGAGCCAGTAATGGGCATTGGGGACATAGCTGGAGCTGGGGAATTGCTTGATGAAGCCCTCGAAGGCGGGGATGGCCTTGTCGTAGTTCTTCTCCTTGAGCACCATGTTCACGGCCGCGTCGTAGGCCTGATTCTCGTCCTGGTTGGTCGAGTAATTGGCTGCCGCAGCAGGGGTCGCAGCAGCGGCGGCTGGCTCTGCCGGGGCGGCGGCAGGCTGGCTGTTCGCCACCTTGTCGAGCTCCTGGTAGAGCTGGCGCTGGCGCTCCTGGGACTGCTCCATCTGGTAGGTCTGCTGCTCCAGCTGGCCGCGCAGTTCGGAGACTTCCCCTTGCAGGGAGTCGACCTGCTGCTGCAATTCGGCCTGCAGGCGCAGACGGGCGTTGAGGGTGCGTTCCAGCAGGGCGACCCTGTCTTCCAGACTGCCCGTCGGCACTATGGCACCGTTGTTGCCACTGAGGGCCACGGCACTGCCGCTGTCGCCACTGAGATCGCTCACCGGTGCCGCCGCTTGCGCATTCAGAGCAACCAATACCGCCAGCGCAACAACAGCTTGCTTGTACACAGATTTCATTCGGATCAAACCTTAGCGTTTAGTGCAAATAAAACGGCCAGCGCCATAGTCGCTCGCTGATACAGATTTCATTCGGATCAAACCTTGGCGTTTAGTGCAAATAAAACGGCCATCGAAATGGCCGCTTGCATATAAACGAACTTCGTTCGATTCAAACCTTAGTAAACCAGGACCGCACGGCGGTTCTTGGCAAAGGCTTCCTCGGTGTGGGACAGATCCAGCGGCTTCTCTTCGCCATAGCTGACGATGGAGAGCTGCTCGGCCTGCACACCCAGGGTTTGCAGATACTTGGCAACGGCCTTGGCACGACGCTCGCCCAGTGCGATGTTGTATTCCGGAGTGCCGCGCTCATCCGCGTGGCCTTCGATCAATACCTTGACGCTCGGACGCTCACGCAGGTAGCTGGCGTGGGCATCCAGCAGGTCGGCGTACTGACCCTGGATGTCGTAGCCATCGTACGGGAAGTAGATCACGTTGTCGCGCTGCAGCGCTTCGAACTTCTGACGCATCTGCTCTTCCGGGGACAACATGCCGTTGGCGCCGCCGGTTTGTACACCGCCCATGCCGTCGGTCATGCCGGACTCGGCGCCAGCGGCGTCGGAGTCGGAAGAGGAGCTACAGGCGGCCAGGGTGAACAGTGGCAGTGCGATGGCCAGACCCTTGAGCAGTTTATTGAGTTGCATGCTATTTCCTTAAACCTTTATAACAAAACAAAAAACAAGCGATTTTTTTATCAATTCAAGAAGGGCGACCAAGCTGGTGCACGAATTTCACCGCTACTGGTCGGAAGCACTGCCTTGAAGCGACCGTCGGTCGACACCAATGCAAGACTCTTACGACCCTGATAGATGGTGGCATAAATGATCATGCTGCCATTGGGAGCCACACTTGGCGATTCATCCAGAGCACTCTGAGTCAGTACCAGCATGGCTCCGTTTTCCATATCCTGGCGAGCGATGCGATATTGTCCCTGAACCCGGGTCACCATCACCATGGACTTGCCGTCCGGCGTGATGGATGCCCCCTGGTTGGAATCCCCTTCCCAGGTCATCCGGCGAGTGACGCCAGTCGCCAAATTTACGCTATAAATCTGGGGTTTGCCACCACGTTCAGAGGTGAACAGCAAAGTTTGACCGTCCGGCATCCAGGAGGGTTCGGTGTCTATGGTGCGGTTATTTGTGACTCGAGTGAGTTGCTTGCTAGCAACATCAACAACATAGAGATCCGGCTGCCCGTCCTTGGACAAAACGATAGCCAAACGACGACCATCCGGCGACCACTCAGGGGCACCGTTGATGCCGCGGAAGCTGGTGATCATGCTGCGCTGCTGGGTGTAGATGTCCTGCACGTAGATCTCGGACTTCTGGTTCTCGAAGCTCACGTAGGCCAGCTTGCTGCCATCCGGCGACCAGGCCGGGGACATCAGCGGCTCGCGGGAGCGCAGCAGGGTCTTCTCGTTGTAGCCGTCGTAGTCGGAGATGCGCAGCTGGTACGGGAACTGGGTGCCCTGCTGGACCGATACATAGGCCAACCGGGTCAGGAAGGCGCCACGCTCACCGGTCAGACGCTCGTAGACGATGTCGGAGATGCGGTGGGCGAACTGGCGCATCTGGGCACCCGGGATGGTCGCCATGCGGCTGTCCAGGATGTAACCGTTCGCCTCGCCGCCCTGGGCCTTGGCCAGCTGGCCCTTCAGCACATCGACCAGCTCGAAGTTGATCTTGTAGGTGCCGTCACCCACGGCGGCGATGGAGCCGACCACCACGGCCTCCACCCCCTGGGAAGCCCAGGGCGCGAAGTTGATCTCGCCGCTGGTGCTCGGGGTCTGCGGCATCTGGCTGCGGGACAGGGGCTTGAACTTGCCACTGCGCATCAGGTCGTTGGAAACCACCTCGGCGATGTCCTGCGGCAACTGGCCATTGCCCTCCCACTTGAAGGGGGCGATGGCGATGGGGCGCGCACTGTCGATACCGCCGGTGATGACGATGTCCAAGGCCGCCTGAGCGCTCTGGCCTAGCAGAAGGCAGCCAACCAAAGCAAAAAACACTTTTCTTATCATGGCTTAAACTCTCAGTTCCAATTTGAGATTCGACTCTCTGACCAACAAAATATTGTTAACCAAAGCAGCAGTGCTTTCTTTGTAATCACTTAAATTTGCGGAGCCAACTGAAGACTCAACTCCTTCATCATTTCGAATGCCGCCGGATCCTTCGGCACCGGCAACTGATTGGCCTTCAGCACCGCCGCCTTGCCGGAGCGGCAGACAGCCGGGTCGCCCTGGCCGTTGTCCACCGAGATGACGAAGCCGCTGCTGGCCAACTTGACACCGATAGTACAGGTTTTGCCCCGCATGGTGGGATCCAAAATCATGTAACGCTCGACCGTGGCCTTGATGAGGGCGGCGTACTTGTCGACCTCGCCCTTGGCGGCAGCAGACGCAGCCTGACTGCGCGCATTGGCTTCAGCCGCCAGTTGCTGCTCCATCATGGCTTCCATCTCTTTTTGCAGCTTGGCCTCCTCGGCCGCCTTGCGTTTGCGCTCCGCCTCTATCTTGGCTTTCTTCTCAGCCTCGGCCTTCGCCTTCTTCTCTGCGTCAGCTTTTGCCTTCTTGTCAGCCTCGATCTTGGCCTTCTTCTCGGCCTCCGCCTTGGCTTTCTTCTCTGCTTCCGCCTTCGCTTTCTTCTCCGCTTCGGCCTTGGCCTTCTTCTCGGCCTCCGCCTTCTTGGCCTTGGCCTCTTCCGCCTTGGCCTTCTCCTCGGCCTGCTTCTTCTCCAGCTCTTTCTTTTTCTTCAGCGCCAGCGCCTTGGCCTCTTCCGCCGCCTTGCGTTCGGCTTCGGCCTTCTTGGTCTTCTGCTCCTCGAGTTTGCGGGCTTCCTCGGCTTTCTGGGCCTTCTCTTCCGCCTGCTTCTGTTCAGCCTCTTTCTTCTGCTTGTCGGCCTCGGCCTTGCGGGTCGCCTCCTCGGCCTGCTTGCGCTTGGTCTCGGCGATGCGCAGGCGCTCCTGCTCCTGTGCCAGCTCGCGCTTGACGCGCTCGGCGTCTTCCTTGTCCTTCTGCTGTTGCACCGCCTTGGGCTGGGCCTGCTTCTGCTGCTGGATTTGCTGCATCTGCTGTTCCAGCATTTCGCTGTCCATCATGACCGCATTGACGATCTGTCCCTTGGACTCGGGGCGCTTGGGTTTGCTGAAGTCGACGCCGACCAGCAGGATGATGCCGATGATCAGATGCAGCAGCAGCGACGCGACGAGATAACCGGAAATACCACGCTTCACATCCATCTCCGTCAGTTCACCGGATCCGTCATCAGACCAACCTGAGGCACACCGGCTTTCTTGAGGGCCACCATCAGCAGGATCACCTCTTCGTAACGCACGGACTTGTCACCGGCCACCACCACGGGGGCGTTCTGGTTGATGGCCAGGTAGCCCATGGCCTTCTCGGTGATGTATTGCTGCATCGCCTCTGGCGTGCCGCTCGGCACCGGCTCGTCATCGGCTTCGCCGGCCTTGATGACGTACTCGCTCTCGGTGTTCACGCTGACGATGAAAGGCGGCTTGGAATCTTCCGGCAACTGCTCGGATTCCGCCTGGGGCAGATCCACCTTGACCCCCTGCGTGATCACCGGCGTCACCGCCATGAAGATGATGAGCAGCACCAGCATGACGTCGATGTAGGGCACCACGTTGATCTCGGCGACCTTCTTGCGTTTGAGCCGCTGATAGGTTTGCATTACTTCTCACCCTGCTGTGCGATTTGGCGGTTCAGTATGGTGGTGAACTCGTCCATGAAGTTGGCGTAGGCGTTTTCCAGCCGCTCGACCTTGTTGGTGAAGCGGTTGTAGAAGATAACGGCCGGGATGGCGGCGAACAGGCCCATGGCGGTGGCGATCAGCGCCTCCGCGATGCCGGGCGCCACCATCTGCAGGGTCGCCTGCTGCACCTGACCCAGGGCGATAAAGGCGTTCATGATCCCCCAGACGGTACCGAACAGACCGATATAGGGGCTGATGGAGCCGATGGTCGCCAGCACCGGCAGGTTGGACTCGAGATCGTCCACCGCGCGGGACAGGGAGACCCGCATGGCGCGATAGGTACCGTCCATCACCGCATCCTGGCCGCGAGCCCCAGCCTTGAGCAGGCGGGCATACTCCTTGAAGCCGGAGTAGAAGATGTCTTCCATGCCTTCGATGTCGTCACGACGGGAAGAGGACTCCTGGTAGAGGCGATTGAGATCGACCCCGGACCAGAATCTGTCTTCAAACTGCTCGGAGGCGAGATTGGCCGCCTTGATGACCTTGGAACGCTGGATGATCAGCGCCCAGGAGACGACCGACATGCCCATCAGGGTCATCATGACCAGTTTGACCAACAGACTGGCTTGCCAGAACAGGCCAATAAACGAAATTTCAGCGTGCACTTAACAGCACTCCCTTGATTTTTTCAGGTATTGCGACAGGTTTCATTTGCGGATGGCTGACACAGGCAATCTGAACCATGGCCTGGGTGATCAGCCGCCCATCAGCCGCCAGTATCTGCTGTGAAAAGCGCATGGAGGCACGTTTCACTTCAGTCACTTGCGTCAGTACGGTCAGCAGTTCGTTGAAGCGGGCGGCGGCGCGAAAGTCGATCTCGGTGCGACTCACCACGAAGGCGATGCCCTCCTGCAGCAGGACATCCTGTTCGATGCCGCCGGCGCGCAGGAATTCGGTGCGGGCCCGTTCCATAAACTTGAGATAGTTGGCGTTGTAGACGATGCCTCCGGCGTCCGTGTCTTCGTAGTAGACACGCACCGGAAACTCAGAGACTTCCCCCATAAAAATCTGTGATCCATTCGACAGTCAGATGGGGGGCTATCATAGCGCAGGGCTGAATAGGAAAGAAGCAGGGGGAGACAGGGAAATCCCATCTCCCCCCGTTTTTTATGGCAGGAAATAACCCGTTCCCGGACAGACTCCGCCGAACATACCAGACGGGCTGAAGCCGGGATAACACCGCCACCCCCGAGGGGACGAAAAACAGGGGGAGACGGCTAAACGCCGGCCTCCCCCTCTGCATTCATGACAGGTAATAGCTGCTGGTCAGCCAGAGCCCGTACAACAGGCTTGGCAGGGCGAGCCAGGGAAAGAACAGCACGCGGCCGACCAGGCTGCGAGGATGGAATCCCAGGCCGTGCATGACCCCGCAGCAGACCGCCCACATCAGCCAAGGCGCGAGCCAGAGACCGTGGTCACTGGTATTCGCCGCGACCAGGTTCGGTGCCTGCAGGATGGCGACGGCCAACAGGGCCGCCGCCAGCAGCATCAGACCCTGCCATGGCTGGCGCTCCAGGGGAGCGGCCAGCCGGGCAAGCCTGTCACTTGTCTTCATCTATCTGACGATCCAGGTTCTCGGTGTGCTCCAGCCAGAGCGCATTGATGATGCCAAACGCACAGGCCAGCAGCAGCCCCAGGATCCAGGTGAAATACCACATATCAGGGCACCTTCTTAGTAGAGCGATTGTTGGTTGTCTTCGATGTGCTTGTTACTCACCCGGCCGAACATCTTGATATAGGTCCAGATGGTGTAAGCCAGCACGGTCGGTACGAAGACGACTGCGACTACCGTCATCACCTTGAGGGTGTTGAAGGAGGCGGTGGAATCCCACATGGTCAGGCTCTGGGACGGCTCCAGGCTCGAGGGCATCACGAACGGGAACATGGAGAAGCCCGCCGTCAGTATGATGCCGGCGATGGCCAGGGAGGAGAACAGGAACGCCACCCAGCCCTTGTCCAGCTTGGCCGCCACTGCGGTCAGCAGGCACATCGCCAGACCCAGCACGGGGGCGGCGATCATCCAGGGGTAGAGGCCGTAGTTCTGCATCCAGGCACCGGCCTGCACCACCACTTCCTTGTGAAGCGGGTTGGTGACGGCGTCGGTGGCGACGGAGCCCACGATCACATAGCCATCCATGCCGCTCACCCAGACACCGGCCAGGGCGAACAGCACCAGGGTCAGCAGGGAGAAGATCATGGCGGCGGTGCGGGAACGCGCCAGCACTTCACCTTCGGTCTTCATCATCAACCAGGTCGCGCCCTGGGTGATGATCATGAAGAGGCTCACCAGACCGGCCAGCAGGCCGAACGGATTGAGCAGGCCGAAGAAGTTGCCGTGATAGGTCATCATCAGGAACTGGTTGAAGCTGAACGGTACCCCCTGCAGCAGGTTGCCGAACGCCACCCCGAAGATGACGGGTGGGATGGCACTACCGGCGAACAGGGCCCAGTCCCAGTTGGAGCGCCACTTGGCGTCTTCCTGCAGGGAGCGGTACTTGAAGCCGACCGGACGGAAGAACAGCGCCATCAGGGTCAGGATCATGGCGATGTAGAAGCCGGAGAAGGCCGCCGCATAGACCATGGGCCAGGCGGCGAACAGGGCGCCACCAGCGGTCACCAGCCAGACCTGGTTGCCCTCCCAGTGCGGTCCCATGGTGTTGAGCATCACCCGACGCTCCACATCCTTCTTGCCGACGAAGGGGAGCAGGGCGCCCACCCCCATATCGAAACCGTCGGTGATGGCGAAACCGATCAGCAGCACGCCGACCAGCACCCACCAGACCAGACGCAACAGTTCGTAATCAAACATGGGTCACTCTCCTTATGCCTTGCTCTGTTCGAAGTGGTACTTGCCCGTCTTCAGGCTGCTGGGGCCCAGGCGCGCATACTTGAACATCAGGTACATCTCGATGATCAGCAGCACCGTGTAGAACAGGAAGATCCCGATCAGAGAGAACCAGATCTCGGACGCAGGAATGTTGGATGCGGAGACGTAGGTCGGCAGCATCTCGGCGATGGTCCAGGGTTGACGACCATACTCGGCGACAAACCAGCCCGCCTCGATGGCGATCCAGGGCAGCGGGATGCCCCACAGCAGCGCCTTGAGCAGCCACTTGCGCTCGCCGATCTTGTGGCGGGTGCTGTCATAGAAGGCCAGACCGATCAGCACCAGCATCAGGATGCCGCAGGCGACCATGATACGGAAGGCGAAGAACAGCGGCAGCACCTGCGGGATGGAATCATCCACGGCGGCCTTGATCTGCTCGTCGGTGGCGTCGGTCACGTTCGGGGTGTAGCGCTTGAGCAGCAGGCCGTAGCCCAGATCCTGCTTCACTTCGTCGAAGCGGGCGCGGGTATCCTCGGACTTGTCACCGGATTGCAGCTTGGTCAGCAGCTCGTAGGCGGTCATGCCGTTGCGCACGCGCAGTTCGTGCTCGCTCTTCAGATCCTTGAGGCCGGTCACCTGGCCGTCCAGGGAACGGGTGGCGATGATGCCAAGGGCATAGGGGATCTTGATGGCGTAGTCGGTGCGCATCTCCTCCTGGTTCGGGATACCGAACAGGGTGAAGGAGGCCGGCGCCGGCTCGGTGTTCCATTCGGCCTCGATGGCCGCCAGTTTCACCTTCTGCACCTCGCCGGTCTCGTAACCGGACTCGTCGCCCAGCACCAGCACGGAGAGGATGGAGGCCATGCCGAACGCCGCCGCGATGGCGAAGGAGCGACGGGCAAAGGCCACGTCACGGTGCTTCAGCAGGTAGTAGGAAGAGATGCCCAGCACGAACATGGCGCCCGTGGTGTAGCCTGCCGCGACCGTGTGGACGAACTTGACCTGAGCGACCGGGTTGAACACCAGGTCGGCGAAGCTCACCATCTCCATGCGCATGGATTCGAAGTTGAACTCGGCACCCACCGGGTTCTGCATCCAGCCGTTGGCGACCAGGATCCAGAGGGCGGAGAGGTTGGTCCCGAGTGCCATCAGCCAGGTGGCGGCCAGGTGCTGGCGCTTGCTGAGGCGATCCCAACCGAAGAAGAACATGCCGACGAAGGTGGACTCCAGGAAGAAGGCCATCAGCCCTTCGATGGCCAGCGGGGCCCCGAAGATGTCGCCGACATAGTGGGAGTAGTAGGCCCAGTTGGTACCGAACTGAAACTCCATGGTGAGCCCTGTGGTGACCCCCAGGGCAAAGTTGATCCCGAACAACTTGCCCCAGAACTTGGTCATGTCCCGGTAGACAGTGTTGTTGGTCATCACATAGACGGACTCCATGATCGCCAGGATGAAGGCCATCCCCAGCGTCAGGGGTACAAACAGGAAGTGATAAAGGGCCGTCGCGGCAAATTGGAACCGCGATAGGTCTACCACATGCTCAGCAATCATGATGTTTCCTCACCGATTATTGGCACGGCTATTTTGAGTTTTAAGGACAAAGCTTCCATTGGAAGTCCCCGAACGGTCGGTCACGCCGTCGGCGGTCTGACCGGATTCGACTGCCACCACATTAACAACAAGGCAATATACGAGAACAAAAAAAGCTAATGTTTAACATCTTTCAAACAATAACTATGGTTCTATTCCCGCCTATAATGATCGCTGTTTTATATCACCTTTATTTGATTGAAATCAATGTAAAACCACCGCCAATACATGCCTTTTCAAGGCAACTTACGAGCCAATTCATATTAATTGTGCGAACCGCATCACAAAAAACACACGAACATAAATTATTGATTTAAATCAATTTTATAAAGAAACAAAATAGTTTCAATTCTGTTAATCAAATAGTGAAAGCCATAAAAATCGCGCTCATTATTCCATTATTTAAAAAATGACGCGGCTCATCATAAAAGCAATTTAAAACCAGTAAAAACACATGTTTATGCGTATATCCCGCCCCAGTGAAATCATTACTTTATCTAATCGAAAGCCCATAGATTTTCTTGTTTGTTCCTCCCGGCAAGAGCTCCTACAATGCGCCTCGCAGTGAGGGCATACCTCTGGATACAGGCCGGTCATTCCGGGTTCCCGGTACGTATTCGATGAACATTTCGAACCTGTTTGTTGGGATTAATGATGAAAAAGTTTGTTGCCAAGACCATCCGTTACTACAAGCTTTCTTTCGTTCAACTCTATCAAATGAACCGACTCTGAGGCCTCGCGACGGCTCCTTTGTTTTTTCCCGACCGGCCTGCAGACGCCCTCACAGTCTGTGAACATCCATCCTGAATTGTCTTTGCCCACCGCATCCGCCGTGGGCTTTTTTTTACACGCACAACAAAAAACCGCCTCGAGGGCGGTTTTTTCGTTCACATCGCGGCGCTTACTGCTCTGCCGGCCGTTCCAGGCCGAAGTGCGCATAGGCTCTCTGGGTCGCGATCCGCCCTCTGGGTGTACGTTGCAGATAGCCTTGCTGGATCAGATAGGGTTCCAGCACATCCTCGATGGTGTCCTTCTCCTCGCCGATGGCGGCGGCCAGGTTGTCGAGTCCCACGGGCCCCCCCATAAACTTGTCGATGACGGCCAACAATAGCTTGCGATCCATGAAGTCGAAACCCTCGTTGTCCACGTCCAGCATGTCCATGGCGCGGGCCGCAATGGGTCCGTCAATCCGCCCGTCGGACTTCACCTGGGCGAAATCCCGCACCCGTCTTAACAATCGGTTAGCAATGCGCGGCGTGCCCCGGGAGCGGCGCGCCACCTCCAGCGCCCCGTCGCTCGACATGTCGAGGCCGAGACAGCGGGCGCTGCGGGAAACGATGTCGGTGAGGTCCTTGACGTTGTAGAACTCCAGCCGCTGGACGATGCCGAAGCGATCCCGTAGCGGGCTGGTCAGGGAACCGGCCCGGGTGGTGGCGCCGATCAGGGTGAAGGGGGGCAGGTCGAGCTTGATGGAGCGGGCGGCGGGCCCCTCCCCTATCATGATGTCGAGCTGGTAGTCCTCCATGGCCGGGTAGAGCACCTCTTCCACCACCGGGCTCAGGCGGTGGATCTCGTCGATGAAGAGCACATCGTTCGGCTCCAGGTTGGTGAGCAGGGCGGCGAGATCGCCGGCCTTCTCCAGCACGGGGCCCGAGGTGGTCTTGATGTTGACCCCCATCTCGTTGGCGACGATGTTGGCCAGCGTGGTCTTGCCGAGGCCGGGCGGACCGAAGATCAGCAGGTGATCGAGGGCTTCCCCACGCTGGCGGGCCGCCTCGATGAAGATCTCCATCTGGTCGCAGACGTGATCCTGCCCGGTGTAATCGGCCAGTTTCCTGGGCCGGATGGCCCGATCGATGATCTCGTCCTCGCGGGCAGCCCCCGCCGAGATGAGACGATCCGCTTCAATCATGGGCTACCTCACGCGCTGCATCCCTGCTCGCACCGGCGCGCGGCAGGGGGTGATCCGCTCTGTTCATGGTCACACTCACACCAGGCTGCGCAGGGATTCGCGGATGATGGCCTCGACCGACATCCCCTCGACCGCCACCTTGGTGACGATCTGGCTCGCCTGCTGCGGCTTGTAGCCGAGCGCCACCAGGGCGCTGGCCGCCTCCTCGCTCGCATCGGGGGCGCGCAGCGGGCTCTCCTTGGCAGGCAGGGCGATCTCGGCCGGGGAGAAGAGATCGTGGCTGACCCAGCCCTTGAGCCTGTCCTTCATCTCCACCACCAGCCGCTCGGCGGTCTTCTTGCCCACCCCGGGCAGCTTGACCAGAGAGCTTATCTCCTCGCGCTCGACACTCATCACGAACTGGGTGGCCGTCATGCCGGAGAGGATCGCCAGCGCCAGCTTGGGGCCGACCCCGTTGGTCTTGATCAGCTCGCGAAACAGCGCCCGCTCCTGCTTGTGATTGAAGCCATACAGCAACTGGGCATCTTCCCGCACCACGAAGTGGGTGTGGATCACCGCCTCCTTCCCCAGTTCCGGCAGATCATAGAAGCAGCTCATGGGCATGTGCACCTCGTACCCCAGACCCCCCACTTCGATCAGGACCTCGGGGGGTTGCTTCTCGATGATGACGCCTCTCAAGCGACCGATCATGTTCTCTTCCTCGCCACGCAGACTCTTTCCAAATTGGCCACTAGCATAAAGAATAACTGGATAAGTATCCAGCATAGGCCGCCCTCGGCCTCGCCCTCACCAGACTGAATTTAGCCCTTGGGCCACGAGGCTCGGCCTGTTAAAATTCCGCACTTGAAATTTTCCAGGGCCAAGCCGCCCGAACTAGCGAAGGTCTACCGCGATGCGTACCAGCCAATATCTGCTTTCCACTCTCAAGGAAACCCCCTCCGACGCAGAGGTCATCAGCCACCAGCTGATGCTGCGCGCCGGCATGATCCGCAAACTCGCCTCCGGCATGTACGCCTGGCTGCCGACCGGCCTGCGGGTGCTGAAGAAGATCGAGAACATTGTTCGCGAAGAGATGAACAATGCTGGTGCCATCGAAGTCTCCATGCCGGTGGTACAGCCCGCCGAGCTGTGGCAGGAGTCCGGCCGCTGGGATGACTACGGTCCCGAGCTGTGCCGCCTGACCGACCGCCACAACCGTCCCTTCGTGCTGGGCCCGACCCACGAAGAGGTGATCACCGCCCTGGTGCGCTACGAGGTGAACAGCTACAAGCAGCTGCCGCTGAACCTCTACCAGATCCAGACCAAGTTCCGCGACGAAGTGCGCCCCCGCTTCGGCGTGATGCGCGGCCGCGAGTTCCTGATGAAGGACGCCTACTCCTTCCACATCGACAAGGACTCTCTGGTCGAGACCTACGAGAAGATGCACGCCGCCTACTGCGCCGCCTTCACCCGCATGGGCCTGAACTTCCGCCCGGTACAGGCCGATACCGGCTCCATCGGCGGCACCGGCTCCCACGAATTCCAGGTGCTGGCCGAGAGCGGTGAGGATCTGATCGCCTTCTCCGACAGCTCCGACTACGCCGCCAACATCGAGATGGCCGAGGCGCTGGCACCGGCGGGCGAGCGTCCTGCCGCGACCAAGGCCCTGGCCAAGGTGGCCACCCCGGCCGTGCACACCATCGATGAAGTGGCCGCCTTCCTGGCCGTGGCTCCGGCCGCCATCGCCAAGACCCTGCTGGTACTGGCAGAGGAAGATGAGCACGGCAAGCAGGCGGTCATCGCCCTGGTACTGCGTGGCGACCACGAGCTGAACGAAATCAAGGCCGAGAAGCTCTCTGGCGTTGCCAACCCGCTGACCTTCGCCAACGACGAGCAGATCAAAGCTGCCGCCGGTTGCGACGCAGGCTCCATCGGCCCGGTCGGCTTTGCCGGTCGCATCATCGTCGATCGCAGCGCCGCCCACCTGGCGGACTTCGTCTGCGGCGCCAACGAGACCGGCTTCCACCTGACCGGCGCGAACTGGGATCGCGACATCGCCGCTTACGAGGTTGCCGATCTGCGCAACGTGGTGGAGGGCGACCCCAGCCCCTGCGGCCAGGGCAAGCTGCTGCTCAAGCGCGGTATCGAAGTGGGCCACATCTTCCAGCTGGGGACCAAGTACTCCGAAGCCATGAAGGCGAGCGTGCTGAACGAAGCAGGCAAGTCCGTCACCATGGAGATGGGTTGCTACGGTATCGGGGTCTCCCGTCTGGTGGCCGCCGCCATCGAGCAGAACAACGACCAGTACGGCATCATCTGGCCGGAAGCCATCGCCCCGTTCGAAGTGGCCATCGTCCCCATGAACATGCACAAGTCCGAGCGCGTGGCCGAGCAGGCACAGCAGTTCTACGCCGAGCTGAAGGCCGCCGGTGTGGATGTGCTGTTCGATGACCGCAAGGAGCGCCCGGGCGTGATGTTCGCCGACATGGAGCTGCTGGGGATCCCCCACGCCATCGTCATCGGCGACCGCGGCCTCGACAATGGCGTGGTGGAGTACAAGTGCCGCCGCACCGGCGAGAAGCAGGAAGTGGCGATCAGCGAGATCATCGCCCTGCTCAAGGGCAAGCTGGGTCGCTGATAACGCCGACACCGCCTTTCGCTTTTCATAGGAAAGCCCCGAGTGCCACGGCACTCGGGGCTTTTTATATGGCTCTCAGCCATGATGCACAAAAATGCGCCTCCAGCGTGAACCATTGAGATAACTGTATTGCCCTGTACACGGCACGGCTGATTTCCTAGACTGGCGCTCTTTACCCAGCTTGCCCGAGAAGTCATGTCCATCGCCTCAGCCAATACCGTTGTCGTGCTCGACTTCGAGACCACAGGGCTTTCACCCGGACAAGGGGATAGAGCCATCGAGATCGGTGCCGTCAGAATCAAGGATGGCCATATCAGCGAACGTTTCTCGGCATTGATGAATCCGGGCTTCAACGTGAGCAGCTTCATCGAGCAATATACCGGGATCAGCAATGCCATGCTGAAACAGGCCCCCCCTGCAACGAGGTGATGGCGGATTTCGTCGACTTTATCGGTGATGACAATCTGGTCGCCCACAACGCCTCCTTCGACAAGCGCTTTCTGGATGCGGAACTAGAGCGATTGCCGGCGCAATACCGCGGGCAGTTCGCCTGCTCCCTGCTGCTGTCGAGGCGCCTGTTTCCCGATGCCCCGGATCACAAGCTGGGTACCCTGGTGCAATACCGGTGCCTGCCCAATGACGGGGTGTTTCACCGCGCCCTGGCGGATGCCGAGGTGACGGCCCACCTCTGGCTTGCCTTGTTGGAAGAGCTGGCGTGTCGACATGGCATTATCGACCCGGATTTTGAATTGCTGCTGACCCTTGGCAAGAAGCCAAAACCGGTGATCCCATCCTTCCTGCGGGAATATGCGGCTCGGAAATAACATGTGCCGACATGCATCATCAATCATTCATGCCATGTCGGCATTAATTTTACCCGCCTTCAAATCCATGATGGACCGGCGTAAAGACAGGCAGGCAAGAAGATAATTTAGCACTGCACAGCAATGAAAAAAGCGCGCCAAATGGCGCGCTTTTTGTTTCCTTGTCATCTGGCGACAGGGCCGGCTCACGGCGCCTCAGCCATTGCGACCGATAAAGAGATCGGTCACATGGCAGCTGCTGCGCGCCTCCAGGGCGTCCAGCATGTAGGCCGCCGCGTCTTCCGGAGTCATGAAGCCGCTCGGGTCCACGTGATCCGAGTTCTCCCAGAATTCGCTGCGGATCCCGCTCGGATAGAGGTTCACCAGCCGCAGGGGCGAGCCCTTGAGCTCGGCCCGCAGGGACTCCAGAAAGCCCCGCATCCCCCACTTGGAGGCGCAGTAGAGGCTCTCGTTGGCCTTGCCGGCCTGGGCCGCCGAGGAGAGCACATTGGCCAGCACGCCGCCCTTTTCGCCGATGAGACGCACGGTCTGCTGGGCCACCAGTATGGTGGAGACGAGGTTGCTCTCCACCACCCGGCGGATCTGCTCGGCGGTATAGACGCCCACCGGGCCGAACTCGCCGACACCGGCGCAGTGCAGCACCAGATCGGGCAGGCCGCCCCACTCCACCGCGGCGGCAAAGGCGACGTCCACCTCTTCGTGGTGCGCGAGATCGGCGGCGATGCCGACCACGGCGCTGCCGAGGCGCAGCTCCTGCTCCTGCAGTTTCTGGTAGCGGCGACCCATCATGGAGACGCGATGGCCGCGCTCAACCAGCCCTATGGTCAGTGCACGCCCGAGCCCGGAGCCCGCGCCAGTCACTATGATATGGCCCATCTTCTCTCCTCATCAGAGCCAGCCATCACTTAGCCGTGATGCGCCGCCCGGGGCGTCAGATCAGAAGGTGAACTCGCCACCGATGAACCAGCCGTCGATGGTCTGGTCGACACGGTCGAAGTCCATCTCGGCCTCACGCCAGCCGGCACGGATCTTGAGCGGCACGGTGGAGAACTTGTAGGAACCGCCCAGACGGTAGTCGTAGTTGTCGGCATCCTGCACGCGCATGTCGCCGAAGGCCGCAAAGCCCGTCCCCGGGATGCGCACTTCACCGCCGGTGTAGGCCATCAGCACGTCCTTGTCATAGGAGTAGTGCTGGGTGTTGAAATCGCCGTCGTAACGACGACCGGTCAGACCCAGATCGATCTGGAACAGGTCGTTGTTGAACAGGCGATAGTAGAGGCTCAGATCATAGGCCAGCAGATCGTTGTTGAAGGCGCCGCCGCTGCTGCTGAAGTCGGACATCTCGAACTTGGCGTTGGGCAGCAGCAGAATGCCGTGCTCCAGTTGCAGGTAGCCGCTCCAGTTGTAGTTCTCGTCATAGCTGCCAGCACTCACACCGCTGACCTGGCCGCTGCCCTGGGCATTCCACAGATCGGCACCCGCGGCAAACCGCCAGTCATCGGCGGCGGTGGCAGCGTGGCTGAACAGGGCCAGTACACAACCGGCAATCAAGGTCTTCTTCATCATAAGGCTCCATCATGGACGGGAAAGGCCATCATTTTACCCGGAGTGCACGGAATACCTAGAGTAAAAAGCTGAACAAGCGTCCAGAAATGTCAGTGCTGCATGCCTTTCATCGGCTCGACGGGCTTCACCGGCAGGCTCAGGCCCAGGCTCTGGCCATCGTCCAGGGTCAGGGTCAGCGGGAAGGGGGTCCCCTGGGAGAGCTCGCGCACCTCGAACAGCATGATGTGCAGGCTGCCGGGCTTGAGGACGGCCTCCCCCCTGGCGGGGATCTCGATGCGCTCCACCTGGCGCATCTTCATCACCCCGTTCTCGTGCAGGTGGGTGTGCAGCTCGGCACGACCCGCCTCCGGGGAAGCCGCCGCCACCAGCGCCACCGGCTTGTCCCCATCGTTCTTGAGCACCATGAAGGCCGCCGTGTTCGGCGAGCCCGGGGGCAGCAGGCGCACATAGCCGTCGACGGCCTCGACCTTGGCCAGGGCCGGTGCGGCCAGGAGCAGGGCCAGGCTGGAGTAAAACGCACGTTTGAACATGGTTGAAATCCTTTTATGATGTTGTTAAACGAAGCGAAGCTTACCCCCTATGGCAAGCTTTTGGCAGCCCCGACAACAAGGATTCAGACATGCCCCTCACAATTCTGACCGAACAGCAGGATGGCCTGCTCATCCTGACCCTCAACCGGCCGGACAAGCGCAATGCCCTCAACACCGGGATGTATCAGGCCCTTGCCGACGCGCTGCGCCAGGCGACCCGGGACGAGCACGTGCATGCCCTGCTGCTGCAGGGACAGCCCGACTGCTTCACCGCCGGCAACGATCTCGCGGACTTCGTGGGGAAGGAGACCCTGGAGGCCGACGACCCCATACTGCAGTTCCTCCACACCCTGGCCGATTTTCCCAAGCCGGTGATCGCCGCCGTCGCGGGCCCGGCGGTGGGGATAGGCACCACCCTGCTGCTGCATTGCGATCTGGTCTATCTGGCGGACAACGCCCGCCTGCAACTGCCCTTCGTGGAGCTGGGGCTGGTGCCGGAGTTTGCCTCCAGCCTGCTGCTGCCCCGCGCCGTGGGCCATCTGAAGGCGGCGGAGCTGCTGTTGCTGGCCGACCCCATGGATGCCTCCGAGGCGCTGCGCCTGGGACTCGCCAACCGGGTGCTGCCAGCGTCCGAACTGCTCCCCTTCGCCCGGGAGCAGGGGGTGAGGCTGGCGGCCAAGCCGCCGAAGGCGCTGCAAAAGAGCAAGGCGCTGCTCAGGCAGGAGCTCAAGCAGGCGGTGCACTTCGTCATCGATCTGGAGGCGCGCGCCTTCTCCCAGGCCCTGCAGGGGGAGGAGGCCCAGCGCCGCATCGCCCACCGGCTCAGGCGCTGAGGCCAATCGCTAGTTCAGGCGAAAACGCCCGATCAGCTCGCAGCCCTGCACCTTGTCCTGCACCTGGATCAGTCGGGCGATCTCGGGGTTGGGGTGGCGCTTCAGGAAGGCGAGCAGGGCCGCGCGGCAGCAGCCCAGCTCGCTGATGAGGGATTCGCACGCCCGGTTGGGGCACTGGGGCACCAGGGCGGTGACCAGTTCGGAGGCGAGCTTGAGGTAGCGCAGCTCATAGGCGGGTTCGTCCATGGCGCGCCAGAAGTCGGCCATGCGGTGACAGGTGGCGACCCGCATGCTGGCCAGCTCGTCCAGATCCCCGGACGTCAGTTCATACACCTCGCCCAGGGCCTGCTGATAGAGGCAGATGGCCGTGCCAAGTGCCCCCATGTCCAGGGCGTTTTCCGCCTCCAGCATGTAACGTTGCCAGTGTTGATTCGCCATCTTCCTCTCCTCTGCCGACACGAGTGGAACCTGTATCATGGCCAATCGAGAATAAATATCAACCCGAGCCTTTGTGCAGGATCCCTCAGCCCGCCGCTCTTGGCTGGTTGACGCGACACTGTTTGCCGGGATAACCGGGCAGGGTGCCGGCCTTGGCGCCGCAGGCCAGGCGCTTGGCCTCGGCGAGGCGCTCCGCGAGGTTGGCCTCGTTGACCGGCTGCCAGCCCATCTGCTGGCCGAGCCAGCTGGCCCAGGCGAACTCGACGAAATAGACCTGCTCCCCCTTGCTGAAGTAGCCCGCATCCTGCAGCAGCCCCGCCAGGGTGCGGTAGGGGTAGTCCGGCAGATCCCCGATGTGCCGGGGCAGCTGCTCCGGGGTCAGGGGCCGGCCCCGTTCATCCTTGAGCCAGGCCCAGTGGTTGTTCTGCATCTGGCTCCAGAAGTTGGCCCTGTCCTGCAGCCGGGCGATCACCTTGACCCTGGCCTGCTTCACCCCCTGTTGCCACAGCGCCTTGGTCAGGTGGTGCCTGTCCACCAGCCAGTAGCCGCCATCGGGGGCAATCACTATGGGGATCTCTTTCTTTTTCATCAACTTGTCGAGCTGCTTCTCGCTCTTGTCCGCCAGCTCCTGCGCCGTGGCGTCCACCTGGAGCTGGCCCACCCCGCCCTGGGTCGGATGAAGCTGGTCGATGCGCACCTCGCACCAGCTCCCCACCGGGCTCTCCTTCTCGCACGGGGCCAGCGCCCAGGCCCCCTGGCTCAGCACACAGGCCAACAAGATCCATGCTCTCATCACTCTCTCCTCCTCGCGCTCCAGACGGGCCCACGTTGACAGCCGCCCCGGATATCATGGGACTCACTCTGGCGGTCTGACCAGCAAAGGGGATATCATGATTTCCCGTCTGCCGGCGATGCATTCTCGCCGACTTTTCTCCCCGCTTCACACAATTTGAAGGATTCGCCATGAAAGGATGGAGCCCCCTGCTGGCCCTGCTGGGTTGCGTCAGTGTCCAGGCCGCCGATGTACCGCCCGGCACTGAACTCGCCGCCGAACAGGCGGTCGTGCGTCATCTCAAGGATGAGCCGGCCAGCCTGAGCCCCCTCAAGCTGGTCGGCCTGCCGGAGCTGCAGGTGCTCAGGGATCTCTACGAGGGGTTGCTGACCCAGGGGCCGGACGGCAAGGTGCTGCCCGGGGTGGCCGCCCGCTGGGAGAACAGGGGCAACCGGCAGTTCACATTCCACCTGAGGCCCGATGCCCGCTGGTCCAACGGGGATCCCGTGCGCGCCGCCGACTTCGTCTACGGCTGGCGCAAACTGGTCGATCCGAAAGAAGCCGCCACCTTCGCCTGGTTCGCCCAGCTTGCCCGCTTCGACAAGGTGGACGACATCGTAGCCGGCAAGCTGGCCCCCGAGGCGCTAGGGGTGAAGGCCCTCGACGAGCATACCCTGCAGGTGACCCTCTCCCAGCCGGTGCCCTACTTCCTGAGCCTGCTGACCCACCCCAGCCTGTCGCCGCTGCACAAGGCCAGCATGGAACAATACGGCAGCCAGTGGACCCAGCCCGGCAAGCTGGTGGGCAACGGCGCCTTCGTGCTGAGTCACCGGGTGGTGAACGAGAAGCTGGAGCTGACCCCGAACCCCTACTACTGGGATCGCGCCCATACCGTGTTGACCAAGGTTACCTTCGTCCCCATCAACCAGGAGAGCGCGGCCACCCTCCGCTACCTGGCCGGGGATCTGCACATCACCGAGTCCTTCCCCAAGGAGCAGTATCACAAGCTGATGCAGCAGATCCCGGGCGAGGTCCATACCCCGGATCAGCTCGGCACCTACTACTACGCCTTCAACACCCAACGCCCGCCTCTTGACGATGTGCGGGTGCGCAAGGCGCTCTCCTACACCATCGATCGGGGCCTGATTGCCGACAAGGTGCTGGGGACAGGTGAGAAGCCCGCCTACCACTTCACCCCGGACGTGACCGCCGGCTTCGCGCCCAAGCCCAACCTGATCTCCACCCGCAGCCAGCAGGCGCTCGACGAGCAGGCCAGGGCGCTGCTCAAGGAGGCCGGTTACGGCCCGGACAAGCCCCTCCAGCTGACCCTGCTGTACAACACGGCGGAGATCCACAAGAAGATGGCGCTGGCCATCGCCAACCTGTGGAAGCAGAAGCTGGGGGCCAGGGTCGAGCTCACCAACCAGGAGTGGAAGAGCTACCTCGACAGCCGCCAGAGCGGCCAGTTCGAGGTGATCCGCTCCTCCTGGGTGGCCGATTACAACGACCCGTCCGCCTTCCTCGGCCTCTGGGGATCCGGCCACAGCGGCAATATGGCCCGTTTCGCGAACCCCCATTACGACACCCTGCTGACCAGGGCGGCCGCCAGCCAGGATCCCGCCGAGCGCGGCCGCCTGTTCGACGAGGCCGAAGCCATACTGCAGGAGGAGGCCCCCATCGCCCCCATCTACCAGTACACCAATGCCCGGCTCATCAAGCCCTGGCTCAAGGGCTATCCCATCAACAACCCGGAAGACGTGGCCTACAGCCGCCAGCTCTACCTCGTCAAGCACTGAGCAATCGAGGGGCCAGCCTGTCTGGCCCCCTCCTGGCACTGTTCCCGTTCAAGTTCCCGGCATAGAATGCCGCTTCTCTTCGTCCATCAGCCCGTTGATTCGATCGCCCTATGCGTTGTCTGCCCCTGATTGCCCTGTTGATCGCCCTCCCCGCCCAGGCCGCCAGTGAAACCGAGTGCCGCCAGGCCTTCCTCGAATGGATGCTGGACCAGCAGAAGCAGTTCAGCGATCGCAAGGCCAGCAAGATGGAGCGGCGCAACGCCGAGCGAGCCATCGATCGGGCTCGCGAGGCCTTCGCCAAACAGGAGAGTTTCTGCCAGGCCATGGCCTGGGTCGACGGGGATTCGGGCCGGGATCCCCGCTTCAAGCCGAGAACGGGGGAGATCCACGACTTCACCCCCCGAAGCTGATCCCGCCGCGCAGGCCCGCCGTCTACGACTTTTTTCAGTCTTCATCCCGTGGATTTGTTGACCCAAGCCAAGGTGGTGTCACACCCCGCATCTACAATGACGCCGTAACAGTCACAAAAAATAAAAACAAATTTATCAGTTACTTGGCTCATTCAGGATGCGCACATGACCACAAACCCACAAGAGGGGGAGATCCGTTTCCCCGATTACATCTCGCTGATTTCGACCACGGATCCCAGCAGTCACATCACCTACGCCAACCAGCATTTCTGCGACGTGGCCGGCTACAGCGCCGCCGAGATGGAGGGGGTGCCCCACAACCTGGTGCGCCACCCCGACATGCCCAAGGCCGCCTTCGCCGACATGTGGCGCCGGCTGCAGCAGGGCAAGAGCTGGATGGGACTGGTGAAGAACCGCACCAAGAGCGGCCAGTTCTACTGGGTCAATGCCTATGTCACCCCCATCCTCAACGAACGGCGGCAGATCATCGAATACCAGTCGGTCCGCACCCGTCCGCAGGATCACGACATCGCCTGGGCGGAGCAGCTCTATGCCCGGATCCGCGCCGGCAGGGCGCTGCCCTGGCTCAGCCGCCTCACCCTGGAGCCGGGACAGCTCACCCTGCTGCTGTGCGGGCTGGCCCTGGCGGGCATGGGGGCCGCCCTGGTGACGGGCCAGGCCGGATGGGGCGCCATCACCCTGCTCTGCCTGCTGGCCCAGATGGGACATGGTTGCCACCAGCAGCGGCGGCTGGCCCGGCTGCTGGCCATGGCCGGCGAGGAGCTGGGCACGCCCCTGTGCCAGGTTCTCTACGCCCGGCGGCAGGACGGTCTGGGGGCCCTCGAGCTGCTGCTGCGCATGAAGAAGGCCGAGCTCAGGGCCGTGGTGGGGCGCAGCGCCGACACCAACCAGCAGATCCTGCAGGCGGCGGAGGATGACAGGGGCCATATCCAGACCATAGACACCCACCTGCAACAGCAGCGGGCCCAGAGCGAGCAGCTGGCGGCGGCCATCACCGAGATGAGCCACTCCATTCGCGACGTGGCCGACAACGCCCACCAGGCCAACGCCCTGGTGAGCGAGGTGCAGCAGGTGTCTGAAAGCGGCCGGCAGGCGCTCGCGACCACTCGCGCCTCGGTGAACCAGCTGCATCAGGAGCTGGATGCCAGTCAGGCGGTGCTGGCCCGCCTGAACCAGGACAGCCAGAAGATCAGCGGCATCCTGGAGGTCATCGGGCAGATCGCGGATCAGACCAATCTGCTCTCCCTCAATGCGGCCATCGAGGCGGCCCGGGCCGGCGAGCAGGGGCGCGGCTTTGCGGTGGTGGCCGACGAGATCCGGGCCCTGGCCCAGAAGACCCGCAGCTCCACCGGCGAGATCAGCGAGATGATAGGGGCGTTGCAGCAGAGCACCCGGCAGTTGTCAGATGGCATGGCCCAGGGGGCGCAGACCTCGGAACGCTGCCAGCAGCACATGGGGGCCACCGCCGAGGTGCTCGACCAGATCAACCAGATGCTGACTCGGGTGACCCACACCAGCGACGAGATAGCCCAGGCGGTCAGCCAGCAGGCGGATGTCACCAGCACCCTGGATCAGGGGATACAGCAGATCCATCAGCTGGCGAGCCACACTGCGGACAACAGCCGACAGGCGCTGGATGGCATCACCCTGCTGGTGGAGCGGCTGCAAAACCTCTCCCGCCTGATCACCCAGTTCCACGACTGAGATTGCCCTCCGTGTAGCCAGGCGCGTCTCCGGACGCGCTGCGATTTCTCCGCCACCACCCCTTGATGCCAGACACCGGCCCTACCCGGTTGTGCTCCCCTCCTCCGCTTCTCCTCCCCATATGGGGCCTTTCATACATTTGTAACAAAAATGTAAATGAGATTGCTCCAACGCCCGCCATAACAGTCACTTTCCATCGTGCCTCGACCAAAAGGACTTCATGATGCACAACGCTCTGAGCTATGCCGCCCTGCTGCTCGCCGGCGCCCTGCCGCTGCAGGCGCTGGCCGACACCGATGTCTACCTCACCAACAACAGCCCGGCCCCCCTGCAACTGACGGTCAGCCAAAGCGGCAGCGGCCAGCTGCAGGCAGGCAGCCAGTGGATTCAGCACAGGACGGAGCTGGGCCCCTGGGAAAGCGCCATGGTGCTCAGCTTCAATCGCTACGAGGGAGTACAGGCGGGCAAGCACTATCTGTTCGAAACCCGTGTCACCACCGCCGGCGGCGACACCTATCGCCTCAACCAGCGGATGGAGGGCACCTGGTGGAACAGCACCCTGCAGCACGGCGGCGAGACGCCGACCGCCAGCTCCGGCTGGCAGAACGATCGCGCCCTGCATCGCACCCGGGGACCGCAGGAGCTGGCCTTCGCCGCCAAGTTCACCGGCCGTTACGACGATCTGCACTACATGCTCACCCCACCACAACAGCGGGAGCAGCCGGAACCGGCAGAAGACAAGCTCAAGGTCGCCAGCTACAACGTCTGGGCCCTGCCGGTGATCGCCGCCAGCATAGGCGAGCGGCTGGCGCTGCTGCCCGATCATCTCAAGGGCTATGACGCCCTGCTGTTGCAGGAGGTGTTCGACGGCCGGCGCGAGGGCTTCCTGCAGGCACTGGCCAGGGAGTACACCTACCAGACCAAGGTGCTCGACAAGCCCGGGGTCAACATCCACGACGGCGGCGTGGTGATCGTCAGCCGCTACCCCATAGTGCGCGAGGCCCAGCTGGTCTATCCCCAGTGCACCGGCACCGACTGCTTCGCCGACAAGGGGGTGATGTACGCCGAGGTGATCAAGGGGGGCAAGGCCTGGCACCTGTTTGCCACCCACACCGCCAGCTTCGATACCGACGAGGCGCGCCGGCTGCGCCAGCTCCAGTTCGGCCAGATCCGCACCCTGGCCGCCAGCCTGAAGATCCCGGCCAGCGACACCGTCATCTACGGTGGCGACTTCAACGTCAACAAGCGCAAGTTCGCCGACGACTACGCCGGCATGCTGGCCAACCTCAACGCCCATGAGCCCGCCTATGGCGGCTACACCGAGGCCACCTTCGATCCCAGGATCAACCCCTACGCCGGCGGTCCGCTCTCCGGCGGTGCCAACGTCGAGTATCTGGACTATCTGATGGTGAGCCGGGAGTACGGGGCCGTCAGCCACAACCTCAACAGCGTCTGGATCCCGCGCAGCAGCGATGGCAGCCTCTGGCCCGCCAGCAACCTCTCCGATCACTTCCCGGTCAAGGGAGAGATCAGCCGATGAAGCGCCGTTACGGGTTCCTGGCCCTGGCGGTGCTGGCGGTGTTGCTGCTCCACCTCGGCTGGCAGGAGGCGCCCGAGCGGCCGGCGCTCACCAGCCAGAGCGCTCAGCCAGCCGCCGAGTCACCGCAGACACAGCCGCCACTGGCCCCCGTCACCGGCCCGATTGTCGCTACCTCCGTGCCAGCCGGCCCAGCACAGGCCCCTGCCAGCTGGCGCGATCTGCCGGACGAGATGAATCGGCAGCTCGCCAGCGAGGTCAGCGACAGCGAGCAGCCGCTGGCCGAGCGGCTCGCCAATCTGGAGGCGATAGAGGCCCAATGGCTGAGCGAGGGGGAGAGCCTGTTTCGACTGCAGGGGCGCTACGCCCTGGCACTCGAGCAGCTGGCGCAGGAGAGCGAGCAGCTAACCCTGACCGAGCGGCTGACGGCCCTCAGCCGGCTGCAGGATGAGTGGGCGGCGGATCATCCGGATCTGGCGGCGGATCTGTTCAACCCGGATGCCCGCTTGCAGCAGGCGCGCCAGTTGTGGGGGGACGAGGAGCTGGCGACCCTGGCCCGCCACTTCCTGCCGGCCGGGCAGGCCGAGGCGACCGTGCAGTTTGCCGCCAGCCGGCAACAGCAGCTGGCGCAGCGCAGCCACTATCAGCAGCAGCTGACCGAGCTGGAGCAGCAACTGGCGGCCAGCCGGGGCAACATGGACGAGGCCAGCTGGCAACAGCACAGGGAGGTGGTGCTCGGGCAGTTTAGGCGCGACTTCTTCGCACAGGAGCAGGGCCGGCCCTGAACCGGCGACGGCCTGGGGAGTCTGATCGCCACAAGAGAAAGGGCCCGTCAGGGCCCTTGATGTTTGCCGGGTCATCAGGCCAGCGGATAGCTGGCCGCCAGCCCGTTCTCGCAGTGCCAGTTGGCCCACAGCTTGCTGTCGCTGCCCATCTGCAGGGTGGCGAAGTTGCGGGTGCGCAGATAGACGGGGGCGCCGAACGGCTTGATCAGCTCGGCGCGGATCAGCCGGCTCTCGTCGAGGTATTCGGGATCGTCGTTGGTCATGGCGAGGATCCCCGTCCATTGGAACTGGGTGGGGCAGGGATGCACTATGCCGGAGGAGACCAGTTGGTGCACATTCATCACCCCCTCCCGCTTGTCCTGGATCACCCCGAGGCAGCCCACGTGCACGTCGCCGGAGAGGATCAGGGTCTTGCAACCAGGATCCCGCTGGCGCCGGCTCTTGGCGTTGTCCAGCAGCCGCATGATGAGGCGGGCCCGCTCCCCCTCGTGTGACTTGGCGCGCCAGTGATCCTTGAGATCGTCGGTCAGCTCCTCCTCCCAGGGGGTCGCATCGAACGCCGCCTCGGTGAAGGAGAAGTCGCGATAGACCACGGGCACCCCGGTCATGACCAGCAGGTGCCCCTCGCCGCAATCGGCCAGCGCGTCGTTGATCTGATCCCACTGCTCCCGGCTCATCACCTGGCTCTGGGTGCGAGTCGCCCTGTTGTCCAGGGCCAGGATCTGGTAGTCCCGAAAACGCAGTCGCCAGGAGTGATGGGCCAGGTTCGCAGGATCCAGCAGGGAGGCATTGGCAGCGGAGCGCAGCTGGAACAGCCGGAAATACTTGGCGGCGGCGGCATAGATGGCCTGATAGACCTCGCAGCCCTGCAAGTCGGCGGGATAGCTGCCCCAGCCATCGAAGATGTCGTGATCGTCCCACATCATGACGCTCGGCACCCTGGCCAGCATGGCGGCCACCTCGGGGCGGCTCCACTGCCGGCAGTAGAGTTCGCAATAGAAGCGATCGAGCTGCTCCACCATGGTCCGGGTCGCCTTGCGTTTGACCTTCTCCACCCGATCCAGCTCGTTCCAGGCCTTGAGGCTGGGTACCGAGGTCCAGAGGGAGTCGGCATAGACCTGATCACCGCCCATCAGCAGAAGGGACAAGGGATGCTCCCTGTGCTCGGCGGCCAGCTTGTCCCACATCACATAGGGCTGGGGGGTGGAGGTGAGCAGCTTGAAGTCGGAGAAACCGTTGCAGGAGGCATACCCGATGCGCACCCGCTCCTCCCGCCCCGGCAGATGAAACTGCCACTGGCTGATCCCGGCCAGATCCCGGGCGGCCACACCGTCCAGCAGGATCTCGTAATCGACCGTGCTGGCCCGGGCCTCCGGGGTCGCCGACCAGACGGCGCGCCAGAACGCCCCTCTGGTGGTATCCGCCTGCTTGCTGGCGGTCAGCAGCCTGCCATTGATCCTGACGCTGGCCCCCTTGAAGCCCGCCACCGCCAGGAAACAGATGCTGTATTGTGTCTCAGATTCGAGCCCCAGCAGGGGCCCCATTACCAGGGTCGTCATCCGCTATCCTCCATGGTCCAGTCCATGGAGCATACCGAAACAGGCCTCCTTTGATACTGCCCAACCGGGCAGCGTCGCGCCTAGGCCTTGCCCTTGAACTGCCTGATGCTGCGCTTGCCCTGGGTGCGCCGGTTGGCCTGCTTGTCCCTGGGGGCCCGCTTGCCCTCCCCGCTCGCCGGCTGATCGGTCACCGGGAAGCCGTCGAGCGCCGCCAGCGGCAGGGCCCGCCCGGTCAGGGCCCGTATCGCCTCGAGCGCCCCGCCGTCGCCGTGGCAGGTGAGGGAGATGGCGAGCCCGCTGCGCCCGGCCCGGGCGGTACGGCCGATGCGGTGCACATACACGGGGGCATGGGCAGGCAGATCCAGGTTGATCACCAGGGGCAGCGCCTCCACGTGAATGCCCCGCGCCATCAGATCCGTGGCCACAAGCACCCGCACCCTGCCCGTCCTGAAGTCGGCCAGCGCCTGCTCCCGCACCGCCTGCTCCTTGTCCCCGTGCAGGGCCGCCACCGCAATGCCCGCCCTGGCGAGCTTCTTCGCCACTCCGTCCGCGTCGTCCCTGGCGCTGATGAAGACCAGCACCTGGGGCCAGTCGTGCGCCTTGAGCAGGGCGATCAGCGCCGGCACCTTGCTGCTCCTGTTGACCAGATAGAGCCGCTCCTCGATCTCGCTCACCAGGCTGTGGAGGGGCTCGGCCTCGATACGCGCCGGATCCCGCAACAGGCCGGTGGCCAAGCTCTCCAGCTCGGCGGGCAGGGTGGCCGAGAACAGCAGGGTCTGACGCTCGGCGGGCATCGCCTTTATCAGCCACTGGATGTCGGGCCAGAAGCCCATCTCCAGCAGGCGGTCCGCCTCGTCCAGCACCAGGCAGCGCAGCGCGCCCAGCCCCAGCACCTGCTGGGCCAGCAAGTCCCGCAGCCGCCCCGGCGTCGCCACCAGCAGTTGCGGCCCCAGGGCCAGCTCGGCCTGTTGCAGCTCCTGCGCCACGCCACCGCACAGGGTCAGGACCCGCAGCCCCAATCCTTCGGCCACCCCTTGCAGGGCGGCGCTCACCTGGCTGGCCAGCTCGCGGGTCGGCACCAGCACCAGTCCCTGCACCCGATCGGAGGCCGCGTCCAGCCGCTGCAGCAGCGGCAGGCCGAATGCCAGGGTCTTGCCGCTGCCGGTGCGGGCCAGGGCCAGCAGATCCCGGCCGGCCAGCGCCGCCGGTATGGCCAGGCGCTGGACGGGGGTGGGCGTGTGCAGGGTCGCGGGCAGGGCGGCCAGCAGGGGGGGAGCGAGGGAGAGTTCGTCAAAGGTCATGGGGCTACGCAGATAGAGGCTGAACGAGGATGTGGGGGCGAAGTCTAGCCAGAGCCGTCCCATAAGTAAAAGGATCGGGATATGCAATGAAAACGGCCTGCCCCGTGTGCACGGGGCAGGCCGTCAGGCAATCAGGAGAGGGCGCGAATTACAGGGCAGCCAGGGCGGCGGCGTAGTTCGGCTCGTCGGCGACTTCGGCCACCAGCTCGCTGTGCAGCACCTTGTCGTGCTCGTCCAGCACGACGATGGCACGGGCAGCCAGACCCACCAGCGGACCGGAGGAGAAGGCCACGCCATAGTCCTGCAGGAAGGAGACGCCGCGCAGGGTGGAGAGGTTCACCACCTTGTCCAGCCCCTCGGCGCCGCAGAAACGGGCCTGGGCGAACGGCAGGTCGGCGGAGATGCACAGCACCACGGCGTTGTTCAGGGCGCTGGCCTGCTCGTTGAACTTGCGCACCGAGGTGGCGCAGGTCGGGGTGTCGACGCTCGGGAAGATGTTCAGGATCTTGCGCTGACCGGCGAAGTTCGCCAGGGTCACATCGGACAGATCCTTGGCAACCAGGGAGAAGGGCTTGGCCTGCTCGCCGGCGACGGGGAAGTGACCGGAAACGGAGACAGGGTTGCCTTGCAGGGTGACGGTATTGCTCATGTTAGGTCCTTGATGATTGATGTGGGATCCAGGGTCCACAGTATAGGCCTGCCGGGCGGGGACAAACACCCGCTAACAAGAGGGATTTGCGCCCTGCTCCCGTCCCCCACGCTTTCCAGCCACGGGACTTGGGATCAGTCACCCGGACAAAGACCACAAACCGGGCTTGACCTTGGACTAAAGACCAAGGTTTACACTGGGCCCGCACATCGGGGATCCCGCAGGGGCGGGATCCACTCAAGAGGGACTCATCATGAGCAAATCCTGCTGCGGCCATTCCCATGCCGCCCCCATCAAGGGCATCGTCAAGGCCGCCCCCCACGAGCACCAGCACGACAGCCACTGCTGCGACAACGCCGCCCCGACCCAGGGTTGCCAGCGTCAGGCCTCCCGGGATCACCAGGAGCACGGCACAGGCGAATGTACCGGGGATGAGGATCCCCCCGCCGGGGCCAAAAGCCCGCCCCCTGCGCATCATGC
>NZ_CDBN01000002.1 GCF_000820085.1 Aeromonas sanarellii | reverse complement strand
CAGCGTTCAATCTGAGCAATGATCAATCTCTTCAATGTAAGTTTGGTTGCTTCGAAAAGCGGCTCAATGAATTGCTGAATTAACGGCTGCAACTAAAAGTGGCTTTGATCATGTCAACAGATAGTGAAAATCAAAAATTGTTTTTGATGCTCGATGCTGTGAGTGCCCACACAGATTGCTTGATTCAAATTGTTAAAGAGCGACGCAGCTTTTGGCTGCTGCGGGAGTGGCATTCTACTCAACCGCCTTCTCGAGTCAAGCCTTATTTTCACAGGCTTTTCGAGGCTACCGACTTAGGCTTTCTGCGTTGCCGCTTGCCGTGTCGATGGAGGCGCATTATAGGGAGCGGATTTGATCTGACAAGGGAAAAATGGCAAAAAATGACAGTTTTTACTATTTGATGACTCAAACGCCTATTTATCAAACAAAACGCCCCGCATCCGCAGGGCCCAAGCCACTCTAGACCTATTGCCGCTATCTTTTTGACCAGAACTCCCTGGCGAAGCTGCGCACTCTTTCCCAGTCGGTGAACTCGATGTCCTTGCTGGTATCCGTGCTGCCACCGGTGATCTTCATGATCAGCTGAATGATGCGAGTCTGCCACCAGTTGTAGCGGGAGTACTGCAGCGCACCGGCGAACACCCCCAGGGTCTTCGGCTTCCAGGGGGAGAGGCGCAAAAACTTCTTCATGTAGGCGTTGGTCTGCGGTGTCTGCTTCTCGGGCTTGCGGGCCGTCAGGTTCACGCAGAAGAAGGCGGCGTTGGCCACTTCCAGCTGCTCCGCATGGGCATGGATAAAGCTGAACAAGCTGGGATGGAAGTTGCCATAACGGATGGAGGCGCCGATCAGCACCTTGCCATACTTGCTGAGATTACACATGGGCAGGGTATGCAAATCGTGCATCACCACCTCGCACCCTGGCATCTCCTCCAACATGACATCCACGATTTTCCGCGTCTGACCGTCACGGGAAGAATAAAGCACCAAAATCTTGTTCATACCTACCTCAACTACGCCAGAATGCAGGAGTAAACAGTACCAGAAGCGTGAAGATTTCCAATCGTCCAAACAGCATGGCCACGATCAGTATCCACTGGGCCGTGGCCGAGATCTTGCCGAAGTTGGCCGACACCTCCCCTAGTCCCGGCCCCACGTTGGTGAATGCGGCCGCCACGGCGGAGAAGGCGGTCACCTCGTTCAGCCCCGTCATCAACAGCAACAGCATGAACATGAAGAACAGGATGATGTAGGTCGCAAAGTAGCCCCACACGGCTTCGACAATTCGCTCAGGCACGGCGCGACGCCCCAGTTTCAGGGTATAGATGGCGCGCGGGTGCACCAGCCGCTTCAACTCTCGCATCCCCTGCAGGAACAGGATCATGAAGCGCATCACCTTGATGCCGCCCCCGGTGCTGCCGGCGCAACAGCCGATGAAGGCGGAAAACATCAGCAGCATGGGCAGGAAGGAGGGCCACTCCGCATAGCTGGTGGTGCTGTAGCCTGTGGTGGTGCCCAGCGACACCGCCTGGAACAGGCCATGGTTGAGCGCCTCCTGCCAGGAGGCGTAGTGGCCGTGAAACAGCAGGGAGACGAAGCAGATCAGCACCAGCACGCACTGGATGCTTAGGAATACCTTGAGCTCGGAGTCCCGCAGATAGCTGCTCAGGCGCACCGGCTTGTGGGCGAACACCATGAAGTGCAGGGCGAAGTTGACGCTGGCCAGCAGCAGGAACAGCACGGTGATCAAATTGATGGTCGGGCTGTTGAAGAAGCCGATGCTGGCATCATGGGTCGAGAAGCCTCCCACCGACAGGGTGGAGAAGGAGTGGCAGATGGCGTCGAACAGCGTCATGCCCGCCATCCAGTAAGCCAGGGCGCAGAGGGAGGTGAGCAGCAGATAGATGAACCAGAGCGCCTTGGCCGTCTCGGCGATGCGCGGGGTCACCTTGTTGTCCTTGACCGGCCCCGGGATCTCGGCGCGATAGAGCTGCATGCCCCCGATCCCGAGCAGCGGCAGCACGGCGACTGCCAGCACGATAATCCCCATGCCCCCCAGCCACTGCAGCAACTGGCGGTAGAACAGAAATGCCTTGGGCAGCTCGTCCAGCCCGGTCAGCACGGTCGCCCCCGTGGTGGTCAGGCCGGAGAACGACTCGAAAAAGGCCTCGGAGACCGACATGCTCGGCACGTCGCTGAGGATGAAGGGGACGGCCCCCACGCTGCCCAGCACCACCCAGAACAGCACGACGATGAGGAAGCCTTCCTTGGACCTGAGATCTTTCTTCTGATGGCGGTTGGGGAACCAGAGCGCGGTGCCGAGCAGCAGGGCGATGAAGAAGGAGTTGACGAACTCGGCCCCCCCGCCATCTCGGTACCCAAAAGCCACCATCGCAGGCAGCAACATGGTCGAGCTGAACAGCGCGACCAGCAGACCCACGATACGGATGATGCTCAGAATCTGCATTCCGGCTCCCTCTTCAGACTAAAAGAGCGATGGATTCTAGCCATCTAGAGGACGAAGGGATACCCGACCCTGAGTTCGGTCGGTCAGTTCTCGCGCAACCTGGGCCCAAGCGGAGGATTCCCACGCCACCTGAAGAGTGACGCTGGCACCGTAGTCGGCCGCCAGCAATTGACCCTGATGGGTGGAGATCAGCGCCTCCACCGCCCCCATGTCGGTATAGTCGCACTGGATGAGGGAGGGGGTCTGCTGACGCTTGATCCGGGTCTCGAGCCGCTTGAGGGCGGCCCCCACGCCACCGCCGTAGGCCTTGACCAGGCCACCGGTGCCGAGCAGGACTCCACCGTAATAACGCACCACCACGGCGGCGACCTCACCGAGGCCTGCCCCCATCAGCTGGGCCAACATGGGTTTGCCCGCCGTGCCCGAGGGTTCGCCATCATCGCTGAAGCCATACACCTGACTGTCCTGCGGGGCCCCTGCGACAAAGGCCCAGCAGTGATGCCGGGCCCCGGGGTGTTGTGCTCTGATGTCGTCGATCCAGGCCTTGGCGGCCGGCACTGTGGGTGTGTGGGCGATGAAGGTGATGAAGCGGCTCTTCTTGATCTCTTCACTCACCTCCACAGGCCCGACCGGTATGGGGTAATCCGCCGCCATCAGAGCCCTGCTTGCCTCGTCAGGTTCTCCACCCCGTTGGCGTGCAGGACCACGTTGTCTTCGATGCGGATGCCCCCATAGCGGCGCAGGGCCTCGACCCTGTTCCAGTTGACCCGCTTGCCCTGTTCACCCTGGCGCAGCGGCTCCAGCAGGCTGTCGATGAAGTAGAGGCCCGGCTCTATGGTGAACACCTGACCCACCTCCATCACCCGGGTGCAGCGCAGATAGGGGAACTGCTCGGGAGCGGGCAGATGGGTACCGCGCTCGTCCTGCATGAAGCCGCCGGCGTCGTGTACCTGCAGGCCAAGAAAGTGGCCCAGGCCATGGGGGAAGAACGCATTGGTGACCCCGGTGTGGATCATCTCGTCCACCGACATGTCCACCAGCTCAGTGGCTTGCAGCAGGCGCGCCAGCCTGTGATGCATCTGCAGGTGCAGCTCGCTGTAACGACGACCCGGCTTGATCTCCTTGATAATCTCCTGCTGCTGGGCGTCCAGCGCCGCGATCAGATCGGCGAACTCGCCCCGGCGCCAGGCCCAGGTGCGGGTGATGTCGGAGGCATAACCATGCACGTCCACCCCGGCATCGATGAGGAAGGAGTGGCGCTCCGCATCCGGCACCCGCTGGGTGGAGAGGTGGGTGTAGTGCAAGATGGCCGCATTGCGGTTGATGGCGACGATATTGCCGTAGGGCGCATCATTGGCCCCCTGCCCGACCGCCTTCATGTAGGCCAGGTTGATCTCGAACTCGCTCGCCCCCGCCATGAAGGAGTCCTTGGCCGCGATGTGGCCGCGCACGCCGATGCGGTTCGCATCGCGCAGGCACTCCAGCTCATAGGGCGTCTTGTAGGCACGGTGATAATGCAGATAGTTGAGCACCGCCTCTGGATTGGGTTGCCCCAGCCCCAGCAGCTCGGCCACCTCCAGGTGGCCCCCCAGATAGGCCCACTCCTGCTTGTTGGCCGGCAGGTGATCCGCCACCTGCTCAGGCCGGGTCAGGAAACGGATGTCGAAGAAGTCGACCCAGAAGGCAGTGGGCAGATCCGCCACCTTGTGCCAGAAATCCACCGGCCGGTAGAACAGCAGCACCGGCTGGCTCACCCCGTCCACCAGCAACCAGCAGTGGGGATTGTCCAGCACCGGCAACCAGGCCTTGAACTGGGGGTTCACCTTGAAGGGGTAATCCTGATCGTCGAGGAAGATGCGGTGGGTCTGGCCGGCATGGATGGCCAGTCCGCTCAGCCCCTGCTGCTGCAGTATGTCGCGGGTGCGCCGCTGAAGGGTGTCGAGATGCTGGGCAAAAAGTTGGCTGTAACTGCTCATGGCGTCCTGCTCCGGGCGAATGTGACTTCAGCATAACATCAAGCGAATCAAGGCTCGAGCCGCCAGGCTTTCGCTTCGTGAGGTAACGCATAGGTTACAGGGTTTTTGTTATTAAACGAAAACAGACAATTAACAAACAAAGAACAATTCAATACACTGCCCACAGACAGTAGATATCAGCCGTCAGGAACGACTCATGCAAAACCTTTGTCTGTGGACACCGGATCAGGACAGGATGCAGCACTCCAACCTCCATAGGTTCATGGCCGAGGTCAACCACTTCCACGGCCTGCAACTGCGCAGCTACGCCGATCTCTATCAATGGTCGGTGGAGAAGACCACCCGCTTCTGGCCGCTGGTGTGGCAGCACTGCGGCGTCAAGGGGGAGCTCGGCAACATAGTGGCGGAGAACCGCCAGGAGATGCAGCGTGCCCGCTGGTTCCCGGACAGCCGGCTCAACTTCGCCGAAAACCTGCTGCGCCGCCAGGACGAGAGCCCGGCCATCATCTCCCGCATTGAAGGGAGCCCAAGCCGCGCCCTGAGCTGGCGCGAGCTGGCGGATCAGGTGGCCCGTCTGGCCCAGTGGCTGCGCAATCAGGGGATTGGTCGTGGCGATGTGATCGCCGCCTACCTGCCCAATATCCCGGAAACCGTGGTGGCCATGCTGGCAACCACCAGCCTCGGCGCAATCTGGACCTCCACCAGCCCCGATTTCGGCGAAGCCAGCGTGGTAGAGCGCTTCGGCCAGACCCGGCCGCGAGTGCTGTTTGCGGTGGACGGCTATCGCTACGGTGGCAAGGCCATCGACATTCAGGAGAAGGTGGCCGGCGTGGTGAGCCAGATAGACAGCATAGAGCAGACGGTGATGATCCCCCTGCTGGGCAACGCCCTGCAACTGGGTCACGACTGGCAGCAGATGCTGGCCAGTCAGCCCAGCGCCCAGCTCGCCTTCGAGCCCATGGGCTTCAACGATCCGCTCTACATCCTCTATTCGTCCGGCACCACCGGCAAGCCCAAGTGCATCGTGCACGGCATCGGCGGCACCCTGCTGCAACATCTGAAAGAGCACCAGCTGCACTGCGACATCAAGCCGGGGGAGCGGATCTTCTACTTCACCACCTGTGGCTGGATGATGTGGAACTGGCTGGTCAGCGCCCTCGCCTCCGGCGCGACTCTGGTGCTCTACGACGGCTCGCCGTTCTACCCGGATGGCAACGTGCTCTGGGATCTCGCCCGCGACGAAGAGGTCGCCCTGTTCGGCACCTCGGCCAAGTATCTCGACGCGCTGCACAAGCAGGGTTATGCCCCCATCAACAGCCACAACTTGCCGCACTTGCGGCTGATCTGCAGCACCGGCTCAGTGCTGTCGCCGGAGGGGTTTGACTACGTCTACCAGCAGATAAAGCAGGATGTGCAGCTCAGCTCCATCTCCGGTGGCACCGACATCTGCTCCTGCTTCGTCATCGGCAACCCGCTCAGCCCCGTCTACCGCGGCGAGAGCCAGGGGCGCGGTCTCGGCCTCGCGGTACAGGTGTTCAACGAAGCGGGCCAGCCGGTACAGGGGGAGAAGGGCGAGCTGGTCTGTACCAAACCCTTCCCGGCACAGCCCATCGGCTTCTGGGGTGACGAGAAGGGCGACAAGTACCACGCCGCCTACTTCGAGCGGTTCGACAACGTCTGGTGCCACGGCGACTGGATCGAGCTGACCCCGACCGGTGGCATCCTGTTCTACGGCCGCTCCGACGCCACCCTCAACCCGGGCGGCGTGCGCATCGGCACCAGCGAGATCTACCGCTACGTGGAGCAGCTCGACGAAGTGGAGGAGAGCATCGTCATCGGCCAGCAGTGGCAGCAGGACGAGCGGGTGGTGCTGTTCGTCAAGCTCAAGCCAGGCCTCATGCTGGACGAAGCGCTGCGCGAGCGCATCCGCCAGCAGGTGCGCCAGCACTGCACCGCCCGTCACGTGCCTGCCCGCATCCTGCAGGTGGATGCCATCCCCCGTACCAAGTCCGGCAAGATTGTGGAGCTGGCGGTGCGGGAAGTGGTGCACAACAGACCCGTCAACAACACCCATGCCCTCGCCGATCCCGAGGTGCTGAACCAGTATCGCGATCGTCCCGAACTGGCCAGTTGATAAAAGACTCATATCCATCGGAGGCGCCGCAAGGCGCCTCTCTTTTGTCCGTTCCGTGATGGAGAGCTTTTACTCGACAACTGTTAAACAAATGTTTTAAATAGGTGTTGAAAATGTCTCCTTTTGGATCAATAGTGAGCCTCGCCCCCTGCTGGGGATAAAGGAGCACCATTCCCCACAGAGTGGGAACAAGGAGACACTCTCATGATCTACCAAGGCGAAACCCTGACGGTCAGCTACCTCGAAGACGGCATTGCCGAACTGAGGTTCGATGCCCCGGGTTCAGTCAACAAGCTGGATCGCGCTACCCTGCTCTCCCTGAGCGAAGCGATCGCCGCATTACAGCAACAAGCCGATTTGAAGGGTCTGATCCTCACCTCCGGCAAAGACGCCTTCATCGTCGGCGCCGATATTACCGAATTCCTGGAACTGTTCGATCTGCCGCAAGAAGATCTGCTCGGCTGGCTGAAAAAGGCCAACGACATCTTCAACGCCATCGAAGATCTGCCGGTTCCGACCCTCTCTGCCATCAAGGGCCACGCCCTGGGCGGCGGCTGCGAGACCATTCTCTCCACCGATTTCCGGCTGGCCGACACCAGCGCCAAGATCGGTCTGCCCGAGACCAAGCTCGGCATCATGCCGGGCTTTGGCGGCACCGTCCGCCTGCCACGGGTGATCGGTGCCGACAACGCGCTGGAGTGGATCACCACCGGCAAGGATGTCCGTGCCGATGACGCCCTCAAGGTGGGTGCCATCGACGCCGTGGTCGCGCCAGAGGCGCTGCAGAGCGCTGCGCTGCAGATGATCAAAGACGCCATCGCGGGCAAGCTGGACTGGCAGGGCCGCCGCGCCGCCAAGAAGGCCCCGCTGCGCCTCTCCAAGCTGGAAGCCATGATGAGCTTCACCACCGCCGCCGGCATGGTTGCCGCCGTGGCGGGCAAACACTATCCGGCCCCCATGGCCGCCGTGAAGACGGTGGAAGCCGCCGCCGGCATGGGTCGTGACGACGCGCTGGCCGCCGAAGCCGCCACCTTCATCAAGCTGGCCAAGACCGACGTGGCCAAGGCGCTGGTCGGTATCTTCCTGAACGATCAGCACATCAAGGCGCTGGCCAAGAAGGCTGCCAAGCAGGCAAGCAAGGCCACTGGCCACGCCGCCGTACTGGGTGCCGGCATCATGGGGGGCGGCATCGCCTACCAGTCCGCCAGCAAGGGCATCCCGGCGGTGATGAAGGACATCAACGAGAAGGCGCTGGCACTTGGTATGAATGAGGCCACCAAGCTGCTCAACGGCCAGCTCGAGAAGGGTCGCATCGACGGCATCAAGATGGGCCAGGTGCTCTCCGCCATCACCCCGACCCTCAGCTATGACAACGTCAAGCATGTGGATGTGGTGGTCGAAGCCGTGGTCGAGAACCCGAAAGTGAAGGCCGCCGTACTGGGCGAAGTGGAAGGCGTGATCGGCGAAGACGCCGTGCTCGCCAGCAACACCTCCACCATTCCCATCTCCCTGCTGGCCAAGGGGCTGAAGCGCCCGCAGAGCTTCTGCGGCATGCACTTCTTCAACCCGGTGCACCGCATGCCACTGGTGGAGATCATCCGCGGCGAGCAGACCTCCGATGAAACCATCAACCGCGTGGTGGCCTATGCCGCCGCCATGGGCAAGTCCCCGGTCGTGGTCAACGACTGTCCGGGCTTCTTCGTCAACCGGGTGCTGTTCCCCTACTTCTTCGGCTTCAACAAGCTGGTCGCCGATGGTGCCGACTTCGCCGCCGTCGACAAGGTGATGGAGAAGGAGTTCGGCTGGCCCATGGGCCCCGCCTACCTGCTGGACGTGGTCGGCATCGACACCGGCCACCACGCCGGTGACGTGATGGCGCAGGGCTTCCCGGCGCGCATGAGCAAGGATGGTCGTACCGCCATCGACGTGATGTACGAAGTGAACCGCTTCGGTCAGAAGAACGGCAAGGGCTTCTACGCCTACGAGCAGGACAAGAAGGGCAAGCCGAAGAAGGTGGCCGATGCCGCTGCTTACGAGCTGCTGGCCCCCATCGCCAAGCCGAAACAGGATTTCGACAAGGACGCCATCATCGCTCGCATGATGATCCCGATGATCAACGAGGTGGTGCTCTGTCTGGAAGAGGGCATCGTCGCCACGCCAGCCGAAGCCGACATCGCACTGGTCTACGGTCTGGGCTTCCCTCCCTTCCGCGGCGGCGTGTTCCGCTATCTGGACACCATTGGTCTGGATCGCTACGTGGCCATGGCCGACCAGTATGCCGACTTGGGCCCGCTCTACCGCGTCAGCGACCGCTTGCGCGAGATGGCCGCCCAGGGCAAAACCTTCTACTGATTGCGGAAAGGAGATCCATTCATGAAAGACGTAGTCATTGTCGACTGTATCCGGACCCCGATGGGCCGGTCCAAGGGCGGCGCCTTCCGCAACGTGCGTGCAGAAGACTTGTCCGCGCACCTGATGACATCCATCCTGCTGCGCAACCCCAACCTCGACCCGAACGAGATCGAGGATATCTACTGGGGCTGCGTGCAGCAGACCCTGGAGCAGGGCTTCAACATCGCCCGCAACGCCGCACTGCTGGCCGGTATTCCGAAGCAGGTGGGGGCGGTCACCGTCAACCGTCTGTGCGGCTCCAGCATGCAGGCGCTGCACGACGCCTCCCGCGCCATCCAGGTGGGTGATGGGGATATCTTCATCATCGGCGGCGTCGAGCACATGGGTCACGTGCCCATGAGCCACGGCGTCGACTTCCACCCCGGCATGGCGAAGTCGGTGGCGAAAGCCTCCGGCATGATGGGGTTGACCGCCGAGATGCTCGGCAAGTTGCACGGCATCAGCCGCCAGCAGCAGGACGAGTTTGCCGCCCGCTCCCACCGCCGCGCCCACGCCGCCACCGTGGAAGGGCGTTTTGCCAGGGAGATCGTCGGGCTGGAAGGCCATGACGCCAGCGGCGCCCGCTTCTTCTACGACTACGACGAAGTGATCCGCCCGGAGACCACGGTCGAGACTCTGAGCCAGCTGCGCCCGGTGTTCGACCCGGTCAACGGCACCGTCACCGCCGGCAGCTCCTCGGCGCTGTCCGATGGCGCTGCCGCCATGCTGGTGATGAGTGCGGACAGAGCCAAGGCCCTCGGCCTCACCCCGCGCGCCCGCGTGCGCGCCATGGCCATCGCCGGCTGCGACGCCGCCATCATGGGTTACGGCCCGGTGCCGGCGACCCAGAAGGCGCTCAAACGGGCCGGTCTGACCGTCGGCGACATCGACCTGTTCGAGCTGAACGAGGCGTTTGCCGCCCAGTCCCTGCCCTGCGTGAAGGATCTCGGTCTGCAGGATCTGGTGGACGAGAAGGTGAACCTGAACGGTGGCGCCATTGCGCTGGGTCACCCCCTCGGCTGCTCCGGCGCCCGCATCTCCACTACCCTCATCAATCTGATGGAGGAGAAGGATGCGACCCTGGGGGTGGCCACCATGTGCATCGGCCTGGGTCAGGGCATCGCCACCGTCTTCGAACGAGTGTAAGTAACGCCCTGGCCGGCTCGCCGGTCAGGGGGAAACAACAGACACGGGCCCGCCCCTGCATCCCGGCGCAGCGGGCCCCATCACAGGTGTTGGGGCCGCCTTTGCGACCCCGTTATCGAGTCTGTGGAGTGCGCCACACGGGGTGCACTCCTGTCGTCGGAATCTGCGTGTTGGCCGGCCCGTTTGGGTCGGCCTTTTTTATTCTTTTCCCGCGATCGGGGTCAATCCGGGGGCTATATTGCCCATAACTTCACATTAGAGGGGGGCCTTGCTTGCTTTTTGCTCCCCCGACAGGTTCAATCTGCACAAAAAAATGGGTGGATGCACATACATATGTCAACGAGCAAACAACTGCTTATCGTCGACGACGATCAGGAGATCCGCGAGCTGCTCAACGAATACCTGACCCGGGCGGGCTTTCAGGTATTGACCGCGGCAGAGGGCAACGAGATGCGCCAGCAACTCGCCCAGCACAGCCCGGACCTCATCATTCTGGACATCATGATGCCCGGCGACGACGGCTTTACCCTCTGCCAGCAGATCCGTCGCGACTCCCAGGTACCCATCATCATGCTGACCGCCGCCTCCGACGAGGCGGATAGGGTGATCGGCCTGGAGCTTGGCGCCGACGACTACATCGCCAAGCCGTTCAGCCCGCGCGAGCTGCAGGCCCGCATCAAGGCGCTGCTGCGCCGCGCCGAATTCCGCCAGCCGGAGAAGGAGAAGGAGCCGAGCCGCCGGCTGCGCTTTGCCGAGTGGACCCTGGACACCCTGAGCCACCAGCTGACCCACGACGACGGCAGCCTGCTGGACCTCTCCGGCAGCGACGCCATGCTGCTCGGCATGTTCCTGCAGCAGCCCGGCGTGGTGCTGGACAGGGATACCATCTCGGACGCCACCCGCGGTCGCGAGAGCCTGCCCATGGAGCGCGGCATCGACGTGCAGATCAGCCGGTTGCGCCAGAAGCTGGGTGACAACGGCAAGAGCCCGCGCATCATCAAGACCATACGTGGCAGCGGCTATATGCTGATCGCCGAAGTCCACGAGATCCCGTAACAGGCAGGCTGTACGGCGAGAGGCACGAGTGGCCTTGAACGGCAAAAGAGAGGCCCATGACGGGTCAACGGCAAGGCGCAGAGGTAACCACCCCATGCTGATCGACAAGAGGCGCGAAAATCCGTGAGAACGAGATGGTTCTGGCGTGCCCTGGTGCCCCGCTCCCTGCTGTCACGGATGCTGCTGCTGTTGCTGCTCGCCATCCTGCTCTCCCAGACCATACTCACCGGCATCTGGATGCAGCAGATCCAGAAGCGGGAGCTGGAGGGCATGCTCAGCACCACCCGCAACCTGGCGCTGTCGGCCGCCTCCACCGTCAACTTCTTCAAGTCCCTGCCGCTGCAGTACCGCCACATCGCGCTGGATCAGCTGCGCAACATGGGGGGCAGCCGCTTCTTCGTGTCCCTGAACGAGGAGGAGATCCACATCAGCGCCATCCCCGACAGCGAGCGCAAGACGCTGGTGCTGAAGGAGGTGCAGGAGGTGCTGACCCGCAAGCTCTCCGACGCCATGGCCATCAAGGTGGACTTCTCCCGTCCCGAGGAGCTGCACGTCTTCAACAACGACACCCTGCTGGCGGACCTCCCCTCCTCCTGGGCCCGCTACACCCTGTCACTGGAGCCCATCAATCCGCCGGTGCTGGTGACCCAGATCGAGATAGAGCCGGGGGAGTGGCTCTACTTGGCGGCCCTGCTGCCCGCCCCCTATATGACGCTGGACGACACCGTGATGCCGAGCAACCAAGTGCGCTTCATCGCCCTGATGACGGTCTTCCTCTGCTTCTTCACCTTCATGCTGGTGCGCTGGCAGACCCGCCCCCTGCGCCGGCTGGCCAAGGCGGCGGTCAACCTCGGCAAGGACATCGACCAGCCGTCGCTCAAAGAGGAGGGAGCCTCCGAGATCGTGGCCGCGACCCGCGCCTTCAACATCATGCAGCAACGCATCCGCCGCTTCATCGACGATCGGGAGCGGCTGTTCAGCTCCATCTCCCACGATCTCAAAACCCCCATCACCCGGCTGCGGCTGCGAGTCGAGCTGCTGGACGACGAGGTGCAGATCGCCAAGTTCAACAAGGATCTCGACGAGCTGGAGCTGATGGTGAAAGGGGCGCTGCAGACGGTGAAGGAGACCGACATCCACGAGAACCTCGAGCAGATCGACATCAACGCCCTGCTGGAGCAGATGGCGGAGTCCATGAACCTGCACGAGGATCTGCTCACCATAGAGGGGCACTGCAAGTGGCCCTACCGCGGCAAGCTGCTGGCTCTCAAGCGTTGCATCGGCAACCTGGTGGACAACGGCATCAAGTACGGCCAGAGGGTGCGCGTCATCATCATGGATGACGAGGAGATGCTGATCCTCTTCATCATGGACGAGGGCCCCGGCCTGCCGGAAGATCAGTTCGAACGCATCTTCGAGCCCTACTATCGCCTCAGCAACGACCCCTCCGGGACCGGGCTGGGCCTTGGCATCGCCCGCAACATCGCCCACGCCCACGGCGGCGATCTGGTGCTGGAAAATCGCCCCCAGGGCGGCCTGCAGGCCACCCTCTCCCTACCAAGGCAGTAATGTATGAAGTGGTTGTCGTTTTCTGTCATCGCCCTGCTCTCCCTGCCCGTTCGCGCCTCCCAGGTGGAGGTGTTGCACTGGTGGACCTCCGGCGGCGAGGCCAAGGCGGTGGAAGTGCTCAAGTCGGAATGGGCCGAGCAGGGCAACCAGTGGAACGACTTCGCGGTGCAGGGCGGGGGCGGCAAGAGCGCCATGACGGTGCTCAAGAGCCGGGCCCTGGCGGCCAACCCGCCGGAGGCGGCCCACCTCAAGGGGTACGAGCTGCACGAGTGGGGCAGTCTGGGCTTCCTGCGCGATCTCACCCCCATGGCCGAACACCTCGGCTGGTACCCGCAACTGCCGCCCATGGTGCGGGAGACCCTGAGCCAGAACGGCGCCCTGATGGCGGTGCCCACCGGCATCCACAGGGTCAACTGGCTGTGGCTCAACCGCAAGGCGTTCGAGCGGCTGGGGCTCAGGCCTCCCACCGACTGGGCCCAGTTCGTGGCGGTGGCGGAACAGTTCAAGGAGAAAGGCATCACCCCGCTCGCCATCGGCAACGAACCCTGGCAGCTCGCGGTGCTGTTCGAGACGGTAGCCCTCGGCGAAGGGGGCAAGATCTTCTACCGCAAGGCCTTCCTCGAACAGGACAGCGCCACCCTGACCGGCCCCGACATGGTGCGGGTGCTGACCCGCTTCCAGCAGCTGCGCGCCTATGTGCCGGAGAAATACGCCGGCCTGAAGTGGCACCAGGCCACCAACCTGCTGGAGAGCGGCGGTGCCGCCATGCAGGTGATGGGGGACTGGGTCAAGGGGGAGCTGAGCGCCGGCAACTACCGGCCCGGTGAGGATATCGAGTGCCTGCCGAGCCCCGGCAGTGCCGGGCTGTTCAGCTACAACCTCGACTCCATCGCCATGTTCAAGCAGCGGGACCCCGCCCAGCTGCAGGCCCAGGGCGAGCTGGCCAGGCTGCTGATGACGCCGAGATTCCAGGAGGAGTTCAACCGGGTGAAGGGCTCCATCCCGGCGCTCATCAAGCCGGACATGAGCAAGTTTGACCGCTGCGCCATCCGCTCCTATCAGGATTTCCTCCACGCCGAGCAGCAGGACAACCTGCTGCCCAGCATGGCGGAGGGGATGGCGGTGCCGACCAACATGCGTCAGGGGATCATGGATGTGCTGAGCAGTTTCTTCAACGATGCCAGGGCCAACCCGGAGCAGACGGCGCTGCAGCTGGAGCGCGCCATGCGCTCGACCCGATCCGGCGCGGAGCAGAAATGACAAAGGCGGAACCTGTCCGCCTTTGAATGCCGAGAGCCTGGCTCTCAGGAGGGATCGTTCTCGTCCTCATCCTCGTCGTAATAGTCGCTGAGCTCGATCCAGAGCCCCAGCCCTATCATCACCATGGAGCCGAACCAGGTACCGGTATTACCGATCGGGCTGCCCAGCACTATCATGGCGAACGACAAGAACCCCATGCCCGCGTAGGCTTGCAATCTGCCGTAGGAGACCTGCATATTCACACCTCCTTGTTGAATATGGTTCAATTTTTATATTACTCATCGAGCGGAGCCTGGGTAGAGCCGGTTCACATTTTGGTAGCATATGCTGCATAACCGCACCGTGGTTTGATTATTTTTTCGCCGTGAGTATCATTGCTGGCTGAATTGGTTGAAGGTTGATTATTGATGAGTGCTTTATTCTGCGACGCAACTCATGAGTTGGACGCAATCGGGCTTCGTTGCCCGGAACCCGTGATGATGGTTCGCAAGAAAGTGCGGCTGATGGCCGAGGGAGAGACCCTGCTGGTCAGCGCCGACGATCCCTCCACCACCCGCGACATTCCCAGCTTCTGCCGCTTCATGGACCACACCCTGGTCGCCAGCGAGACAGAGCAGGCCCCTTATCGCTATCTGATCCGCAAGGGTCAATAAGCCCAGTACCGGAGCAATCCATGACGATTACCCGAATCGGCACCACGGCCCGCTGGTCTGATGTTGTCATCCACAACGGCACCCTCTATGTGGTGGAAGTGCCCGCCACCGACGAGGCCGACATTCACCAGCAGACCCGTGAGGTGCTGGAAAGCCTGCAGCGTCTGTTGGAAGCCAGCGGCTCCGGCGTCGACAAGATACTGATGGCCAACATCTATCTCAAAGACATCGCCGATATCGGAGCCTTCAACGCCCAGTGGGACGCCTGGATCCCTGCGGGTACAGCCCCGGTTAGAGCCTGCGTACAGGCCCGCCTCGCCCACGAAGGCTACAAGGTGGAAGTGCAGCTGACCGCCGCCGTCTAAGATTTCCCTGGCTTGAGATAGCAAGAGGCCCCGCCATGACTGGCGGGGCCTCTTTATTTGGCGCGAACCGGGCCGCTTAGGCGGTCGGGGTCAGGGTGATGGTCACCCGGCGGTTCTGGGCCTTGCCCTCGGCGGTGCTGTTGGTGGCCACCGGCTGATCCGGGCCCACACCGCTGATGGCGATGCGGCTGCCCGCCACGCCCTGACCGATCAGCTGGGCGGCGACGGCATCGGCGCGATCGCGGGAGAGCTTCATGTTCAGCTCGCGGGAGCCGGTGCTGTCGGTGTGACCGACCACGTTCAGCCGGGTCTTGTCGAACTCGGCCACCACCATGGCCACGCCGGACAGGGTGTTGGCACCGGCCGCCTTCAGCTGGGCGCTGGAGCTGTCGAAGGTGACGTTGTTCGGCATGTTCAGGATCAGCTCGTCACCGTTGCGGGTCACGCTGACCCCGGTGCCTTGCAGCTTCTCGCGCAGCTTGGCCTCCTGCACGTCCATGTAGTAACCGATACCGCCACCCAGAGCCGCACCGGCCGCCACGCCGGTCAGGATGCCCTTCTTGCGATCCCCCTTGCTGGAGGAGAGCGCCCCCACGGCGGCGCCGGTCGCCGCACCGGCCAGCGCCCCCCAGGCCCCCTTGGAGGTCTGGGATTCACCGGTATAGGGGTTGGTGGTGCAGCCAGTGATGGCGACGGTCAGGGCAAGGGCAGGAACCAGTTTCTTGAAATGCATGAAAAATCTCCGAAAAAGAACGACGCTAGCCGATGGCCGCGCATTCTAACCCAGAGAGGCGCCAGAGTGTGACGCTGAGGATCGACAAAGCGCCACAAGGAAACCGGGTCTCCTTGTGGCGCAAAGATGGCGGAACCTGCACCCTGCAGGTCGGGCATCAATATTTGATGTCGCGGGCCTGGTCTCGCCCTTCCTGCTTGTTCTCGCGGTGCTCCTGGCGGCAGTCGGCGTTGCCGACCAGCCCCTCGCGGCACTCCTGCTTGGCGTCGCGGGATTCCTGACGGGTGTCCTGACGCACATCGCGGGCCTCGCGCCGCTGCCTGGCCTGCTCGGTGGCTTGCACGGGCAGTACCGTCGACAGGGCGGTGGCCGCCAGCAGCATGAATACAAATTTCTTCATGATGACTCCTGAAAGGGATGAAACGCAGCGGATCGGCGTCTCTCAATTATACACCGAGCCCTGTGGGGCCCGGCACATCAGTACTTGACGTCGCGCGCCTCGTCGCGGGCGTCCTGCTTGCTGTCGCGATGGTCCTGGCGGCAGTCGGCATTGCCGACCAGCCCCTCGCGGCACTCCTGCTTGGCATCGCGGGACTCCTGACGGCTGTCCTGGCGGATGTCACGGGCATCCTGGCGCTGCTCGCCCTGATTGGTGGCCTGGGCCGGTACGGCGGCAAGCAGGGTGCAGGCGGTCAGCAGGGCGGCGCCCAGGCGAGAGATGGCAATGGTCATGGGAACTCCAATAAGGGTTGACGGCGGGGGAATGCTCCCGGCCTCAATACTTGATATCACGAGCCGCTTCACGGGCATCTTGCTTGTGGTGGCGATGCTCCTGACGGCAATCGGCATTGCCAAGGAACTCTTCCTGGCGGCAGTCGCGCTTCTGTTCGCGGGACTCCTGGCGGACTTCCTGGCGCAGATCCCGCGCGTCGCGGCGTTGCTGGGCTTGTTCGGTGGCCTGGGCCGGCAGGGCCACCAACAGGGTGCAACCGGCCAGCAGGGCTGACAGCAACGCGCTACGGCCAAAGCGAGGAGTTGAGGTCTTCATGTCGAGGCTCCTGTATGGATGGACGGACGTCGGGGCGGTCACGGGGATCAGTACTTGACGTCGCGGGCCTTCTCGCGCACGTCCTGCTTCACTTCACGCTTGTCCTGGCGGCACTCGTAGTTGTCCTTCTGGTCGTTCTCGCGGCAATCCTGCTTGGCGTCGCGGATCTCGGGACGCACCTCCTGGCGCACGTCGCGGGAGTCCTGGCGATCGGTCGCCTGGGCGGGCAGGGTCGCCAGCAGGGAGCAACTGGCCAGCAGCAGGCTGGCGAGGGTACGGGGGCGGAATGAATTCAGTGACATAGGGAAATCCTCGTGATGGATATCCCGATTCTGGGCAGCCACGACTGTATGCCGGCTGTACCGACAGCGAAAATGGACTCCCCACGGTGGCGGCTTCTGGCATGGCAGGGACCAGCCAGCCATGCTCGTTCATCATGGCAACCACCGGCCTCCCGAGGCACCGACCAGGGTGACACAGGTGGCCTTGCAAGCCCCGGCAGAGACATCCTCGAGGTGTGCGAGACGCTGAGCCAGGTCCTTCAACCCTGTTGATTCGGGCCCAAAGAAGAAGGGAGGCCCAGGCCTCCCTTCTTCGCTCACTCCCCCATTCACTCCGGCATCGCTTGCTGGCATTCGGCGTGACAGGGGCAGGTCACCAGATGATCGTTCACCATGCCCACCGCCTGCATGAAGGCGTAGCAGATGGTGCTGCCGACGAAGGTAAAGCCGCGTTTTTTCAGGGCTTTTGACATGGCATCCGACTCCGGCGAGGTCGCCGGAATGTCGCCGTTGCCCTGACGCTGGTTGACCATGGGGGCGCCGCCCACGAAGCCCCACAGATAATCGACAAAGTCGATGCCTTCGGCCTCCAGCGCCAGATAGGCGCGGGCGTTTTTGATGATCGACTGTACCTTGAGCCGGTTGCGAATGATGCCGGTATCTTGCATCAGCCGCTCCACGTCCCGGTCGTCGAACCGGGCGATGCGCACCGGATCGAAGTCCGCATAGGCGCGATGGTAGCTCTCGGTGCGCTTGAGGATGGTGATCCACGACAGCCCCGCCTGCTGGCCGTCGAGGCAGAGCTTGGCAAACAGCTCGCGCGGGTCACGGACCGGCCTGCCCCACTGCTTGTCATGGTATTCGATGTATTCCGGGTCCTTGGTCACCCAGGCGCAGCGCAGTTCCATTTCCTCTCCCCTGTCATTTCATCGGCCATCGGCAGGCCGCTTGTGTCGGCGACATCATAGGGCAAGCGGCAGCATAGCCCCACTAATCCCCTGTAATTTCGCCTATTATCCGACCATGCCAGACGGTATACTCCCTCGGTTCACATTCAGCAAATCTTGCTCTGATTTCATTTCGCGCGAAAAACACTATGCAAAAATTCGATGTCAAAACCTTTCAGGGCCTGATCCTGCAGTTGCAGGACTATTGGTCCCGCCAGGGCTGTACCATCATTCAGCCGCTGGATATGGAAGTGGGTGCCGGTACCTCCCACCCCATGACCTGCCTGCGCGCCCTGGGCCCGGAGCCCATCGCCTGCGCCTACGTTCAACCGTCCCGCCGTCCCACCGACGGCCGCTACGGTGAGAACCCGAACCGCCTGCAGCACTACTACCAGTTCCAGGTGATCATCAAGCCTTCCCCCGACAACATCCAGGAACTCTATCTGGGCTCCCTGAAGGAGCTGGGCATGGATCCCGAGATCCACGACATCCGCTTCGTGGAAGACAACTGGGAAAACCCGACCCTGGGCGCCTGGGGTCTGGGCTGGGAAGTCTGGCTGAACGGCATGGAAGTGACTCAGTTCACCTACTTCCAGCAGGTGGGCGGCCTCGAGTGCAAGCCGGTCACCGGCGAGATCACCTATGGTCTCGAGCGCCTGGCCATGTACATCCAGGGCGTGGACAGCGTCTATGACCTGGTCTGGTCCGACGGCCCCCTGGGCAAGACCACCTACGGCGACGTCTTCCACCAGAACGAAGTGGAGCAGTCCACCTACAACTTCGAGCACGCCGACGTGGAGTTCCTGTTCCACTGCTTCGAGCAGTACGAGAAGGAAGCCCAGTCCCTGCTGGCACTGGAGAAGCCGCTGCCGCTGCCCGCCTACGAGCGCATCCTCAAGGCCGCTCACTCCTTCAACCTGCTGGATGCCCGCAAGGCCATCTCGGTCACCGAGCGTCAGCGCTACATCCTGCGCATTCGCACCCTGACCAAGGCCGTGGCCGAGGCCTACTACGCCTCCCGCGAGGCGCTGGGCTTCCCCATGTGCCAGCGTGGCAACAACGAGCACAAGCAAGGTTAAGGAACGGACATGGCACAACATACATTTCTGGTAGAGATCGGCACCGCCGAGCTGCCCCCCAAGGCCCTGCGCTCCCTGGCCGAAGCCTTTGCCGACAACCTCAAGAGCGAGCTGACCAAGGCCGATCTGGCCTTCGGCGACGTCGAGTGGTTTGCCTCACCGCGCCGCCTGGCGCTGAAGGTGAGCGAGCTGGCCGCCGAGCAGCCGAGCAAGAGCGTCGAGAAACGCGGCCCGGCCGTGGCGCAGGCGTACGATGCCGAAGGCAAGCCGACCAAGGCCGCCGAAGGCTGGGCCCGTGGCAACGGCATCACAGTCGAGCAGGCCGAGCGTCTGGTGACCGACAAGGGCGAGTGGCTGGTCCACAATGCCCGCGTCGAAGGCCGCCCGGCCCGCGAACTGCTGGGTGAGCTGGTCGCTTCCGCGCTGGCCAAGCTACCCATCCCCAAGATGATGCGCTGGGGCGACAAGACCATCCAGTTCGTGCGTCCGGTGTTCACCGTGACCCTGCTGCTGGATGGGGATCTGGTGCCCGCCCACATTCTGGGGATCGACTCCACCCGCACCCTGCGCGGTCACCGCTTCATGGGCGAGAGCGAGATCACCATCGACAACGCCAGCCAGTACCCGCAGATCCTGCAGGAGCGCGGCATGGTGATTGCCGACTTTATGGCGCGCAAGGCCAAGATCAAGGCTGACGTCGAGGCCGCCGCGGCCGCCTTCGGTGGCGTGGCCGATCTGGACGACGCCCTGCTGGAAGAGGTCACCGCCCTGGTCGAATGGCCCGTGGTGCTGACCGCCAACTTCGAAGAGAAGTTCCTGGCCGTGCCGGCCGAGGCCCTGGTGCACACCATGAAGGGCGACCAGAAGTACTTCCCGGTCTACGACAAGAGCGGCAAGCTGCTGCCGAAGTTCATCTTCGTCACCAACATCGAGTCCAAGGACCCGAGCCAGATCATCAGCGGCAACGAGAAGGTGGTGCGCCCCCGTCTCTCCGACGCCGAGTTCTTCTTCAAGACCGACCTCAAACAGAAGCTGGCCGACCGCCTGCCGCGCCTCGAGACCGTGCTGTTCCAGCAGCAGCTGGGGACAGTACGTGCCAAGGCCGCCCGCATCGAGGCCATGGCCGGCTTCATCGCCGCCAAGGTCGGTGCCGACGTGGGCCAGGCCCAGCGTGCCGGTCTGCTCTCCAAGTGCGATCTGATGACCAACATGGTCGGCGAGTTCACCGACACCCAGGGTGTCATGGGGATGCACTACGCCCGTCACGACGGCGAAGCCGAGGCGGTGGCCCTGGCCCTCAACGAGCAGTACATGCCGCGCTTCGCCGGCGATGCCCTGCCGTCCGGCCTGGTCTCCTGCGCCGTGGCCCTGGCCGACAAGTTCGACACCCTGGCCGGCATCTTCGGCATCGGCATGCTGCCCAAGGGTGACAAGGACCCGTTCGCCCTGCGCCGCGCCGCCATCGGTGCCCTGCGCATCATGACCGAGAAGCAGCTGGATCTGGATCTGGTGGAGCTGGTCGAAGAGGCCGTCAGCGTCTACGGTGACAAGCTCACCAACAAGACAGTCGTCACCGACGTGGTCGACTTTATGCTGGGCCGCTTCCGCGCCGCCTATCAGGACGAAGGCATCGGTGCCGACGTGGTGCTGGCCGTGCTGGCCCGCCGCCCGACCCGTCCGCTGGACTTCGATCGCCGCGTCAAGGCCGTCAGCCACTTCCGCACCCTGGATGCAGCCCTGGCCCTGGCCGCCGCCAACAAGCGCGTGAGCAACATTCTGGCCAAGGTCGAAGGCGATCTGCCGACTGCCGTCAAACCGGAACTGCTGGTCGATGCTGCCGAGCAGGCGCTGGCCACCCAGGTTGCAGCACTGCAAGCCGAACTGGCCCCGCTGTTCGCTGCCGGTGACTATCAGGCCGCCCTCACCCGTCTGGCCGCCCTGCGCGAGCCGGTCGACACCTTCTTCAACGAAGTCATGGTGATGGCCGACGACGAGGCCCTCAAGGCCAACCGTCTGGCACTGCTGAACAACCTGCGCAACCTGTTCCTGCAAGTCGCGGATATCTCTCTGCTGCAGTGATCTTGGTTGGGTTAGTGATATAAAAAACGGCGCCGCTAAGGCGCCGTTTTTATTGAGTCCTTACCAATATATTTAACATTCACTAATAAAACAGATGGTGTAATGGTTAAGGAATAATTAATAGATCTACCTAATTGGTCCTCCAATGTAATGTAGAGTGCCAGTTAGTTAGTCTGAGTTGGTGTCTCCATGACAGCTTTCATTGACTGACTTTTAATCACTCTTAGTGGGATGAAATTCATAACAAATCGTTTGAGACATCCAAGGTCAATATAATCTCTAAGGGCTTTTGTAAACTCTTGTATCTCAGAAAATTTATTTTTAAGGTGCCTATCATATTCGAGCCTTAGCCCTGTTAATTCCCACTCCTGCTCACCTTGGGAGGCTTTTCTAATCTCTATATCTAGCCTGGCTCTTTGTTCTAGCATTGACGCTAGTTGCGCATGATGTGAGTTCAATGCTGTGGTTTGCATGCGGATTAAAAAAAACTCTGTAGGTCTAAATTTTGCAGGTGTATAAAGTAACGTATTTTCGTAGTCTTGAAGCAAAGCAAGACCATTCAATGTGAATTTTCCCCGAGAAGATAATCCATCAATCTCATTATCTAGAACACCTATATTAACTTGACATCGCATTATATTAGATTCGGTTATATGATGAATTTGCATTCTGACCAATTTGTTATAGCTTAATTTATTCAAAAACCCAGAGAGAATCGACACAAGCATTGTAAGCAGTGCTCCGACTACTGCACCTAATAAAGCGGCAAAGATTGTGAGGTATAATTCTGATTTTTCTAATTGCTCTGATAACTCAAAAATAAATTTTCTTATAAAATCTACAATATCCATAATTGCTACTCATATCCCTGAACAGATTTAATAAAAGCACATTAACACAATTAAAAACTGTGACACCCACCTATTTTTCTCTCACCCGAGCAGCCCCTAGGTTCGATGAGCCGTCAGGCGTAATCGGACGTTCGCGTAATTGCATTCTCCCGCTCTCACGGCCAAACCTAATTTCCCCTCCTGTTGGCCGCCCCTGTTTCACGGCAACAACCGCAACCAAGGCGACTCGTTCGTCCGATTATGCCGCGCCAGTCGACCCCGCATGGGGTGATGGTATCTGGTGCAGACCACAGCCTGACGAAGGCTGCCTATGGCTGCATTCGATGGGCCAGCAGGTAGTCGATCAGGGCGCGTACCCGGCCGGTCTGGGCACTTTCCCGCCGGTAGTAGAGGTGCAGGCCGGGGTGGGTCACCCACCAGGACTCCAGCACAGGCATCAGGGTGCCGGCGGCGAGATGGGGGGTTGCCACCGGCTCGATCATCTTGCCGATGCCCAGCCCCTGCCTGGCGGCATCGATCATGGCGTCGGTGTCGTTGACGATAAGCGCCGTGCCCATCTCCGGGGCCGGCGTGTTGTCGTCGAGGGCCAGCCGCAGCGCGGACAGGCGGTTGGAGGTGGTGAAGCGGTTGCGGATCAGCCGATGTTCGCTGAGCTGCGCCGGCGTCATCGGCTCGCCGTGCCGGGCCAGGTAGTCGGGGGAGGCGAACAGCGCCTCGCGCAGGGGGCCGCTCAGCGGCCGCGCCACCATGCCCTCGTCGACCCGATCGCCTGAGCGAATGCCGAGATCTATCCCCTCCCGCAGGATGTCGACCGTGGCGTCCGAGAGGTGCAGCTCCAGCTCGATCTCGGGGTACTGGCGGCAGAAACCGGCATAGAGCGGCTGCAGGAAGCTCTGGAACACGAAGCGGGGCAGGGTCACGCGCACCTTGCCGGCGGGGGCGCGGCCATGCTGCCCGACCCGCTCCAGGGCGCCGTCGAGCGTCGCCATGGCGTGGCCGGTCTGATCGTGCAGCTGTTGCCCCGCCTCGGTCAGCTCCATGCTGCGGGTGGTGCGCCGAAACAGCGCCAGCCCCAGGGTCTGCTCCAGCTGCTTGAGAGCCAGGCTCACGGTCGGGGCCGACATCTCGAGCCGGCGGGCGGCGCCGCGGATCGACCCCTCCTGCACGATACAGTGGAAAATCATCAGGCAGTGGAAGGTGGATCCTTTCATGGTGGCAGCCGCCATTGTTAGTTGATGACTAACAATCATTTTGCCCAATCCCGTCTAAAAATAAACAGTTCTCCCCCTTATAGTGGCGCCAATCCATCCATCACGGCTTTCACAGGAGAACGCATCATGAGCAAGGTGCTGGTCATTTCCGGTCATCCCGACCTGTCCCACTCTTACACCAACCGGGTGATCCTCGGCGAGCTTGAGGAGGCCGTCGACCACGTCCGGGTGCGGCGCCTCGACCAGCGCTACCCCGATGGCCGCATCGACGTGGCGGCCGAGCAGCAGGCCCTGCTGGACGCGGACATCCTGGTGTTGCAGTTCCCCTTCTACTGGTACTCGGTGCCGGCGCTGCTGAAGAAGTGGATCGACGAGGTGATGACCTTCAACTTCGCCTACGGGCCTGAGGGGGACAAGCTCAAGGGCAAACCGCTGCTGCTCTCCCTGACCGTGGGCGGGCCGCAGGAGTCCTACCGCACGCTCGGGTACAACCACTTCGCCATCCCCGAGCTGCTCAAGCCCCTGGAGCAGCTGGCCTACCTGACCGGCATGGTCTTCGAGCCGCCGATCTGGAGCCACGGCATGGTCTATATCCCGGGGATCTACAACACCCAGGAGCTGGTCGAGGCGCGCGCCCGCGACCACGCCGGCCGGCTGATTGCCACCCTCCGGACATTGCAGCAGGAGCGTTGAGGGAGAGCAGCCTCACGTCAGCACCTTTCACGCCCCCCGGGATGGGCATGGGCGGCAGGCCCTGATATGTTGGGCCATCCATTGATCACCGACCGAGACAGCCATGCAACGCAAGACCCTGGCCCTGCTGCTGGCCAGCCATCTGCTGGTGGGGGCTGCCGGCTTCGCCGCCGGCATCTATCTGCTGCCCATCCTGATCGCGCCGCCCGCCCCAAGCGGTGAACAGGTCGCGGCCCGTCAGGCGCAGGCGACCTATCAGGGCACCTTCAAACGGGAACGGCAGGACAGCGATCGGCTGCACTGGGGGGAAGGCAAGGTGAGCATAGGGCCGGACGCCATCAGCCTGATGGGCAGGCTGGCGCCGGGCCCCGACTACCAGCTCTATCTGTCGCCCGCCTTCGTCGAGACCGAGGCGGACTTTGCCCGCCTGAAGGATCGGATGGTGCATGTCGGGCCGGTGAAGACCTTCGACAACTTTATCGTGCCGCTCCCCGCCGGCATCGACCCCGCCCGCTACGACACCGTGATCGTCTGGTGTGAAACCTTCGGACAGTTCATTACCTCGGCCCGCTATCGGGAATGAGAGCCCGCCACCCAGGCGCGTCTCGCAGGCATACCGCCAGCGAGCCCCATGCAAAAGGCGCCCGACGGGCGCCTCTTGATGATCGGCCGCGACGCCGCCGACCTGCTGCACACAACGTCTTACTCCACTGGTGCCATCAGATGCTGATAGGGGGTGCCAGACCACATGATGTAGGGGGCAGAGGTATCCGGATCTGCACCCTTCGGATACATGTCGTAGAAGGCATCATCCGCCCCGACGATCATCACGTGGGGTCCGGTCTGCAACCAGTTGTTGCTGGTGGTGGGCTGGGTCGCGTAGGGGTCGGTGTTGCTGGCATCGGTGCCGCCCTTGAGCATGTACATGAAGCCAATCTTGCCCTTGGGCGGCATCTCGTGGTTGATCCAGGCATGGGCCCAGGCCATCGCCGCCGCGTCCATGCACATAGGATCCGGCCCCGGCGTGGCCGGGTTGTCTGGCATGCAGGTGAAGCCATTGCCGCCCTCGCGCAGGGTGCGCATCTTGCCGTCCGCCCCCATGGCGACGACGGTGGCGCCGGCCCCGACCTTGACGGGGGCCGCCGCCATGGCGCTGGCGATCATCGCCTCGTCTGTCATGGCTGGCATGCCGGCCTTCTCTTCGGCCTGGACCGGCGTGGCCAGGGTGATGGCCGCGAGCACGCCCAGGGCCAATAGGTGTTTGCACAAAACATCTCTCTCCCGGTTGGGTGAATACGATGCAAAACAGGATCACGCACGGCCTGACTACCATGGCGGCCGTGCTGCCGGGCAGCAGCTGTCTGGTGGATGGACGGGGTGATCGAAAGCTGGCAGCCCGCAGGCAGTGACGCGCAGGTGCCATCTGTCTGACTATAGCCCCTCCGGGTCCCTTCGCCGGTGGGGCCAAAGGGACCGGCTATCGGGTGGAGTTTCGCCGCGGCGCCAAGCTGCCGGAGCAGATGCTGGCCAGGGTGGTCGCGCCGGACAGGCTGTTCGACATCGCCACCGTGGAGCAGGGGATGGGCAAGCTGCTCAAGGGGCGCAGCGACCCCTATGTGGAGCAGACCCTGGTGGCCAGGCAGGCACGCTGACCGACCCTGAAAGCTTGCCCTGACGCTCAGGCCCCCTCCCGGATAACCATGGGTCGCCGGTCCCTGTGCCCTCTTGCCCCTTTCGTCTCGACGCCATAGAAAACGGCGCCCGAAGGCGCCGTTGCTCGCAGCATCGCAGGCCTATCACCCCTTGTAGGCGGGCAGCAGCTCGACCATGTTGAGCAGGTGGAAGGCGGCGGTCAGCACGCCAAAACCGATCACCAGGGCGATCATCAGCACCCCGCCGGGGGCGCGGAAGCCTTCGCCCTCGTCGCCCTGAGCCGCCCGCACCTTCCAGGCCAGCAGCGGCGGTATGATGCAGGTCCAGAGGGTCGCGACGGCACCGGCGTAGCCGATGGCCACCAGGAAGCCGAACGGGAACAGCAGGGAGAGCACCAGGGGCGGCACAAAGGTCACCGCCCAGGACTTGGCGCGGCCGCCCCGGCTGTTGTCGAACTTGAACAGATCCGCCAGGTAGTCGAACACCCCCAGCCCCACCCCGATGAAGGAGGAGAGGATGGCCGCCATGGAGAAGGCGTTGAGGGCGCTCGCCACCGCCCTGGATTCGATCACCGAGCCCAGCGCCTTGAGCAGGGCGTCCACGTTGCCCCCCTCTGCGATCACCGGGCCGAACTCGCTGCGCGGCAGGTTGCCAAAGACGCTCACCAGCCAGACGAGGTAAAACGCGAGCGCGATCAGGGTGCCCCCCAGGATGGCGCGGCTGGCACGCTTCTCCTCGCCGTAATAGGCGCGCATGGACGACACCGAGTGGTGATAGCCGAAGGAGGTGAGCGCCACCGGCAGCATCACCAGGGCATAGGGGGCGTAGTGGGTCTCGCTGCCGACCCGATCCAGCAGCAGATCCAGGCGGACGTTCATGGACAGGCCCGAGATGCCGAAGGCGAAGCTCAGCCCCATCAGGATCACCAGCAGCACCGAGATGCGGTCCACCGCCCGGGTGGAGTGCCACACCAGCAGGGAGAAGGCCAGGGTGAAGAGGATGGAGGAGAGCTGGCTGCCCATCCCCGTCATGCCGTCTATGATGAGGCCGGCCGAGGTGATGTAGGCGTAGAGCAGGATGCCGCCGACGAAATAGACGCTGAGGTTGTTGAGGGCGTTCACCTTCTCCCCCAGCAGATCCCGGGTCACGGTATCGAAGGAGACGCGCAGGGGGTAGCCACGATAGGATTCGAGCAGCATCCAGCCGGAGACCGTCATCACCACCATGGTCAGCGCCACCGCGAGCATGGACCAGAGGCTCCAGGCCCCCGCGCCCGCACTCGGCAGGCCCAGCATGCCAGCCCCCACACAGACGCCGGCAATGATGCATGCCCCGCCCACCAACGATGGTTTATGTTCCATTTACTTCCCCAAAGACGATTGTTGATCTGGTCGCGACCGCGGACCGTTGCATCTGCTACGCCGGTTGTCATCGTAAGATCGCGATCATCTGTGCTATCGGTGCCCAGCCGCTTGCTGCTGCGTCAGCGAGGCAAGACGTGGCTGAGGCCAGCTACCGATCCCAACATGGCAGCAGGGCCGCCATCTTGGGGGTGTGACTTTACCCTGCTCACCCCCGGGTATCAAATGTTGGCGCCATTCCCCTGGAGTCACTCCCCGTGCGCCCCGCCTGCCGCGGGCGCGGGACTATACTCAAGCCGGTTTTCACGGCAAGGAGCCATCCCATGGACAGGAAGTTCGTCATCAGCGCCCTCTGCTATGCCCTGCTCGGCATGGTGCTGGGCATCCATATGGCCGCCAGCAAGGATCACGGCCAGTTCGTGACCCATGCCCACATCATGCTGGTCGGCTTCGTGGTCTCGTTCATCTATGCCCTGTGCCACCGGCTGTGGCTCGACAACCCGAGCGGGCGGCTGGTGTCCGTGCAGTTCTACCTGCACCAGCTGGGGGCGCTGGTGATGTCGGCGGGGCTCTACCTGCTCTATGGCCGGCTGCTGCCACCGGAGCGGGTCGACCCCCTCCTCGCCGCCTCCTCCCTTGCGGTGCTGATCGCCATGGGGATCATGCTGGTCCTGCTGATGCGCCACCGATCCCGGCCGCAGCCATAAACAACAAAACGGCGCCCTTGGGCGCCGTTTCAGCGTGATGGGGCCAGGCCCCGCTTTATGCCGCACTCATCCCGTATAGAGAGGCCGCATGCCCGCCCTTGCGGATCACCCCGTATAGACGGGCAGCATGCCCGCCATGGCCATCAGATGGAAGATGGCGGTGAGCACCCCGAAGACGATGACCGCCAAGATCATGGGCTGGCCGCCGGGCGCCTTGAAGCCCGCCTCTTGTGGGGCCAGCTCCCGGGACTTCTTCGCCAGCAGGGCGGGGATGATGCAGGCCCAGACGGTCGCCGCAGCCCCGGCGTAGCCGATGGCCACCACGAAGCCGAACGGGAACAGCAGGGAGAGCACCAGGGGCGGCAGGAAGGTCACGGCCCAGGACTTGGCGCGGCCCTGGCGGCTGTTGTCGAACTTGAACAGATCCGCCAGATAGTCGAACACCCCCAGCCCCACCCCGATGAAGGAGGAGAGGATGGCCGCCATGGAGAAGAGGTTGATGGCCTGTGATACCTGTCTGGACTCGATCACCGAGGCCAGCGCCCCGAGCAGCACGTCCACGTCGCCCCCCTTGGCGATGACGGGGCCGAAGGCGCTGCGGGGCAGATTCCCGAAGATGCTGAGCAGCCACAGCAGGTAGAGCGCCAGCGCGATCAGGGTGCCCCCCAGGATCGCCTGCTTCGCCTTCTGCTCCTCGCCGTAGTAGGCGCGCATCGAGGCCACCGAATGGTGGTAGCCGAAGGAGGTGAGCGCCACCGGCAGCATGGCCAGGGCATAGGGGGCCTGCTCCAGCTCCTCGGCGACTGTGCTGAACAGCATGGCGGTGTCGATCTTGCTGGCCAGGCCCGAGACCCCGAACACGAAGCTCAGCACCATAAAGACGATCAAGACGACCGAAATCCGGTCCACCGCCCGGGTCGAATGCCAGACGAACCAGGAGAACACCAGCACGAACAGGACGGAGGCAAGCTGGCTGCCGATGCCCAGCAGGCCGCTCAGGATCAGGCCCGAGGAGGTGATATAGGCGTACAACAGGATGCCGCCCACGAAATAGACGGTCAGGTTGTTGAAGACATTGATGTTGTGACCGAGCAGATCCTTGGTCACCGAGTTGAAGGAGGCAGTCAGCGCATAGGGTTTGAAGGCTTCCAGCAGCATCCAGCCGGAGACCGTCATGATGATCATGGTGAGAATAATGGCCAGCGATGACCAGGTGGTCCAGGCCCCGGCGCCTGCACTCGGCAACCCCAGCATGCCGGCACCGACACAGACGCTGGCAATGATGCAGGCCCCTCCGATGACGGACGGTTTCGATGTCATGTGTTGTCACTCCCGAAAATTCACAAGGCTGTGAAAAAAAAGGGCACAGAATAATCTGTGCCCCTGACTCGTTATGCTTCTACTAATTTTTCAGTTTTGGTGCAGGCCGCTTGATTGTTATTGTCGACCTCCTTCAGACGGGCGGTGAAGTGGCGCAGCACCGCCGGCTCGTAAATAAAGTCGAGCCCCTTCACGTTTTTGGCGTTCTTCTTCACCTCGCCAAAGGCCTCGATGACGAAGTCCATGTGGGTCTGGGTATAGGTGGCACGCGGTATGGTGAGGCGCAGCAGCTCCGCCGGGCAGGGGTGCTGCTTGCCGGTGGCGGGGTCGCGCCCCAGCAGCAGGGAGCCGATCTCCACCGCCCGGATGCCGGCCACCTTGTAGAGCTCGCACGCCAGGGCGTGGGCCGGGAACTGATCCGCCGGGATGTGCGGCAGCAGCTTGCCCGCGTCGACGAAGGCCGCGTGGCCCCCCGCCTGCTGGCACACCACGCCGATGGCTTCCAGCCCGTCCACCAGGTACTGCACCTGGCCGATGCGATAGGCCAGCCAGTCCTGGCGCATGCCGTCACGCAGGCCCACCGCAAGGCGCTCCATGGCGCCCCCCTCCAGGCCACCGTAGGTCGGGAAGCCCTCCTGCACCACGCACAGGGTGCGGCACTCGGTGTAGACGTCCAGCATGCTGTCGTCCTTGAAGCAGAGCAGGCCCCCCATCTGCACCATGGCGTCCTTCTTGGCGGACATGGCGAGGCCGTCCGCGTACTTGTAGGACTCCTTGGTGATCTCCTCGATGGTCCAGTTCGCGTAGCCGGGCTCGCGCTGCTGGATGAAGTAGGCGTTCTCGGCGAAGCGCGCGGAGTCCATGATGACCGGGATGTCGTACTTTTTGGCGATCTCGTAGACAGCCTTCAGGTTGGCAATCGACACCGGCTGGCCGCCGGCAGAGTTGCAGGTGATGGTGCTGACGATGTAGGGCACGTTGGCCGGGCCCGCCTCCAGGATGGCTTCCTCGAGCTTGACCAGATCGAAGTTGCCCTTGAAGTCGGCGGTGACAGAGGTGTCGAACGCCTCCCTGGTGTAGACGTTCTTCGCCACGCAGCAGTTGATCTGGGTATGACCCTGGGTGGTGTCGAAGAAGTAGTTGGAGAGCGCCACCATCTTCTTGCGATCCAGCCCCTTCTCCTGCTCCCGTTTCTTGATGAGCACCGGGATGTAGATCTGCTCGGCGCCGCGCCCCTGGTGGGTGGGAATGGTGAGGGAATAACCGAAGATCTCCTGCACCGCCTGCTGCAGCGCATAGTAGCTGCGGCTGCCGCTGTAGGCCTCGTCACCGCGCAGCATGGCGGCCTGCATGTCCTGGGTGATGGCGCCGGTGCCGCTGTCGGTCAGCAGATCGATAAAGACGTCCTCGCTGTCCAGCAGGAAGGGGTTCATGCCCGCCCGGACGATGGCCTCCTCCCGGTAGGCGCGGGTGGTGCGCTTGACCGGCTCGATGACACGAATGCGGAAGGGTTCGGGCAGATGCTTGAAGTTTTCCATAATATAAACACCCCAGAGTTAAATATTCAGAATGTGTCTCATCCCCCGCCGAAAATAGAATATCCGGCAGGCAGAAAATATTGAGAATGGGTGCACGACATCGCCTCGCAAAATAAACAAGCGAAGACAGGTGCAGACTATTTCAGATTAGGTATTCAGACGGATGCATTGCATTTCTGGAAATGCAGCGGCACCACAGGGATATTACAGCGGGAAGAAGAACGCGATTTTATGGTCCAGGGTAAACCACTTGGGATAGCTGACCTTGATATTCATGTTGTTGCTCATCTGGTTGGAATTAACAACGCCAATTAACAGGGTCCATTATGGTGAGCCCTTGCATATGATCAATTGCAACATGAGCAATTTGGGATGGCGATAACAATTTGCCGGGGGAAATTTATACAGGTCGCCGTCGCATCGGGGCGGGCACTGTCCCACCCCGATGCACGCGGCGACTCGGTGGCTCAATGGTTCAACCAGGGCAGCCGTTGCAGCAGGTCATAGCGCTCCGCCAGCGGCGTCTGGCTGACCCAGAGATCCAGCAAGCCGTAGGAGAGCAGCGGCAGCACCAGCAGCAACAGGCAGAGCAGCCCCAGCAACTGGCGAGGGGCGAGCCGGCGCCCTTGGGAGCCCAAGTGCAGCGCATCGGCCCGCTTGGGGCAGGCGGCCACACAGCTCAGACAGCTGGTGCACTCGAGACTGCGCACCGCGATGAGCTGGTGTACCTGGATGCGCGACGGGCAGGCCCGGCTGCACTTGTCGCAGTCGTGGCCCGCGCTGCGCAGGCAACGGGCCGGGTCACGGCGAATGCGCAGCACCGTCAATAGACCCAGCAGGGCCAGCCAGGCGCCATAGGGGCAGAGGTAGCGACAGAACCCCTGCCGGAAGGTGGCGGTGAGCAGCAGCACCCAGACAAGGCAGAGGCCCGAGATCGGGGTCAGGTTGAAGAAGAAGGCCCCCATCTTCATGTCCGCCGCCTGATGGTAGGGGCTGGCGAGGTAGCCGGGCAGGGCAGCGCCTGGCACCGCGATCAGCACGATAAACAGCAGGAAAGCAAGCACCAGAAACTTCTGGCCGCGCAACACCACATCGAACCAGCGCGGCGGCGTCCACTCCCCCGCTATCCATCGGATGCGCAGGCCGTGCAGCCACTCGCCCACCAGCCCGAGCGGGCAGAACCAGGCGCAGAACGCCCTCCCCAGCAGCAGGGCCGACAGCGAGAGCACCAGCACAGTCACGGTGGCCGCCGGATGGTGGGGATCCACCAGCCCCTGCCCGAGCCAGGCCCGCAGCCCGAGCCCGCCAGCGATGGGCAGGAAGCCGTCCACCACGTCAGGGCGCACCAGCCAGGGGCTCATCCCCTGCCCCAACTGCCAGACATGCAGGCCGTACTGCAGCGTCACCAGCCCCCAGCAGAGCAACAGCAGCTGCCGTGTGCGCGTCCGCAGCCACTGGCTGTCGAGCGCCTCGAGGGTGGGCAGCGGTCGCCGCTGGTGCCAGAGGGTAAGCGCGCCGGCCACCAGCCCCACGCCGAGCCAGAGCAGGCTGTCAGCCGCCAGCAACCAGAGCATGAGCAGCAGGCCGAGGGCAAGACGCCACTGCCAGCCCGATCGCGCCTGCCACGCCAGCAGCACCAGATAGGCCAGGCCGGCGGCCATGGTCACGGCTTCGATCACGCTCATGTTTCCCTCACTGCCTCATCCACCACTGGCGGCAAGGATAACGGACATCTGAATTGATTATTTTGATCTGCATGGGCAGAGGGGGACATTTGCGCCCAATGTCCCTCCCCATGGTTGAACCTTATGCCTTGCGGCTGTTGAACAGCGGCTGGTCGGATTCGGCCTGCTCGGCCCAGAAGTGGATGTTGAAACGGGCATCCTCCGACAGCTCGACTCTGTGCCAGTACCGGGGCGGGCTGGTGGCAAACTCCCCGGCCCGGATCACCAGGCTCAGCTCAGGCTCCTCGGCCTGCTCGTCGGCAAAACCGTGATAGGTGACGGTGCCCTCCATCACGCAGAGCTGGCCGAACACCCCGGCCGCGGTGTTGTGGTGGGTGAGCAGGGCCTGGGGCACATTCTGGCGGGTGAAGAAGGGGGTGGAGCGGCGCACTACCCAGTGAGACGGAATCAGTTGCATGGCCATATCGGTTCTCCTCGCGTGGCCGGGTCGCCCCGGCCGGTGCAATGAAAGGGGTTAACGGGGCAGCTGACGCAGCAGCGGGAAGGCGGCGCTCATCTGGTCGCCCCCCACCACGAAGCCGCACAGCTCGCCGGCTTGATCGCGCGCCTCGGCCACCATGCCGTGGCTGTTCCAGCGGCACTGCCAGGCGAGATCCTCGCCCTTGGTGCGGCCGGCCAGTTGCAGCGGGTAGCGCGGCGTCTTTACCTTCACCAGCATGGACGGCAGGGCCAGCGGGGTCGGTGTGCCGAGCAGGGTGCGCGCCAGCGCATTGGCGCCCAGCACTATGGGTTGCAGGAAGGGGAGCAGCTGACCCCGCCACTGCACACAATCCCCCAGCGCGAAGATATGGGGGTCGCTGGTCTGCAGCCGATCATCGACCAGGATGCCGCGCTCCACGGCCAGCCCGGCCCCGCGGGCCAGGGCCAGATTCGGCCGCAGGCCGATCGCGGCGATCACCAGATCCTGCTCGCTGACGCGCCCGTCACTCAGGGTGACGCGCCAGCCATCGCCCGGCTGGTCATCCATCCTGGCGAGACCTGTCCCGAACCGCAGGCTGACCCCCTGGCTGCGCAGCGCCTGTTGCAGCGGCTGGGTCAGGGTGGCGGGCAGCAGGGCGCTGAGGGGGCTGTCGGCCAGATCCACCAAGGTGACCTCGCGGCCATCGCTCGCCATGTCCATCGCCAGCTCGCAGCCGATGAGGCCGGCTCCCAGCACCAGGATGCGGCGGGCCTGCTGGATTGCCCCCTCGGCGGCGGCATACTCCTGCTGGCTGTTGAGGGTGACCAGATGTTCGCTGCCCGGCAGCTCGGGGCGTACCGCGCTGGCACCGGTGGCCAGCACCAGCTGGCCGTAGGGGAATTCCCCCTTGGCGGTCAGCACCAACCGCCGGGCAGGATCGATGCCGAGCACAGGGCAGTGGGGCAGCAGCGCGATGCGCTGCTGCTCGGCAAAGTCGCTGCCGCTAAGGCGAGTCATGGCTGCGGCAGGGCAGCCCCTACTCACCACGTGGCTGAGATCCGGCTTGTTGTACTCGTCGCCGCTGTCGGCGGTGATGAGGAGGATGGGCTGCTCGGCGTCCAGCTTGCGAAGGCTCTTGACCAGCTGCTGGGCGGCGAAGCCGCTGCCGATCACCACTATCTCCCGGCTGATGCCGGCGTCATTCAGGGTTGCTGCACTCATACACAGGCCTCCACCCCACAGGGTTCGAATACCTCCTTGCCGATGCCGCAGCCCGGGCAGAGGAAGCTGTCCGGTACCTGGGCCCAGGAGGTGCCAGGCGCCACCAGCTGATCCGGCTCACCCTGGACCGGGTCATAGACCCACTGGCAGACGGTGCAGAGCATGGCCTGATCATCGTCCCATTCGGCGGTCACCGCTGCGGCTTTCGGCTCAACAGCAGGCATCGCGGAGACGGGCGTCACGGTTGCCTGGGTTGTGGTGATCGGGCGGGGCGCGTCCAGCGGGTGCAGCGCCCACTGACGGGCGAGCCGGCGGCCATGCTCGCGGCATTCCGCCAGCGCCGAGCCATCCGGCCGCCACTTGGCCTTGAGGGAGAGGCTGATGTCGAAGCCTGCATCCATCAACCGGGTCTGGATCCGGTCCACCGCGCCGCCGGTCCAACCGTAGCTGCCGAAGGCCGAGGCACGCTTGTTGCGAAAACGCAGGCCGGTGATCTCCTCGAGCATGCCCGCCACCTTGGGCATCATGACGTTGTTCATGGTGGAGGAGCCCACCAGTATCCCCTTGGAGCGGAACACCTGGGTCAGGATCTCGTTCTTGTCGTGGCGGGCCACGTTGTAGATCTTCACCGCCACGCCGGGGTCCACCTCGTGGATGCCCTGGGCGATGGCGTCGGCCATCATGCGGGTGTTGTTGGACATGGAGTCGTAGAACAGGGTGATGCGGTCTTCCTGATAGTGGTCGGCCCACTCCAGGTATTTCAGGATGATCTGGGTGGGATCCTCGCGCCAGACGATGCCGTGGGAGGTGGCCACCATGCTCACCGGCAGGTTGAAGCCGAGCACTTCCTTGATCTTGGCCGTCACCAGCGGGCTGAAGGGGGTGAGGATGTTGGCGTAGTAGCGCTGGCACTGCTCCATCAGCTCGGTCTGATCCACCTCGTCGTTGAACAGGTGCTCGTCGCAGTAGTGCTGGCCGAAGGCGTCGTTGGAGAACAGCACCGCATCTTCTGTCATGTAAGTCATCATGCTGTCGGGCCAGTGCAGCATGGGGGTCTCGATAAATACCAGCTGCTTGCCGTTGCCGATGTCCAGGCTGTCACCGGTCTTGACCGGGTGGAAGTTCCACTCCGGGTGGTGATGATGGCCGGTGATGGAGTCGATGGCATTGTGGGTGCAGTAGATGGGAGTGCCGGGGATGCGGACCATCAGCTCGGTCAGGGCGCCGGCGTGATCCTCCTCGGCGTGGTTGATCACCACATAGTCGATGGCGGCGAGATCGATCTCGGCCGCCAGGTTCTGCACGAACTCCCGGCTGAACTTGTGATCGACGGTATCGATCAGCACGTTCTTCCCTTCGCGGATGAGATAGCTGTTGTAGCTGGTGCCCTTGTGGGTCTTGTACTCGGTGCCGTGGAAGTCGCGCACCTCCCAGTCCCGTTGGCCGACCCAGTGGATGTTGTTCTTGACGTGAATGCTCATCAGGCAGTTCCTCGAATGCAATAGTGGATGTTCGACTGAACCAGCTATTGCAGCGGACGTGCCAAGTCATAACTCATTGATTTTTATCGACACCAATTTCAATTATTGTCATTTAGACAATCACCACATATAGTCAAAATCACAAACACACTGTCATTTGGACAATTCTCGTGATCTCGACCGACAGCCTGGCGCGCATCGCCCTCGACCTGCAACTCGGCATCTCCCATCAGGACCGCTTCCACCGCCTGATCCAGAGCGTGCGCAGCCTGCTGAACTCGGATGCCTCGGCCCTGCTGCGCTACGAGGGGGGCCAGTTCATCCCGCTGGCCATCGACGGCCTGATGCAGGACGTGCTGGGGCGCCGCTTCGCCCTCAGGGATCACCCGCGCCTCGAGGCCATCGCCCGCGCCGGCGACGTGGTGCGCTTCCCCGCCGACAGCAGCCTGCCCGACCCCTATGACGGCCTACTGCCGGATCACGACGACTTCAAGGTGCACGCCTGCGTCGGCCTGCCGCTGTTCTCGGATCAGGCGCTGATCGGCGCGCTGACCATAGACGGCATGAACCCGGCCCAGTTCGACGGCATCAGCGACGAGGAGCTGCGGCTGGTGGGCGCCCTGGCCGCCGCCGCCCTCGACAATGCCCTGCTGCTGGAACGCCTCGCCCGCCAGAGCAGCGAGCCCCTGATCCCCGGCACCCGGCCCGGCCCTGAGCAGCCGGAGATGATAGGCCAGTCCCCCGCCATGGCCCGGCTGCGCCACGAGATCGAGGTGGTGGCGAATTCGGAGCTGAACGTGCTGATCTTGGGGGAGACCGGAGTCGGCAAGGAGCTGATCGCCAAAGCGGTGCATGGCGGCTCACCCCGCGCCCATGCCCCCCTGGTCTACCTCAACTGCGCCGCCCTGCCGGAATCGGTGGCCGAAAGCGAGCTGTTCGGCCACGTGAAGGGGGCCTTTACCGGCGCCATCCACAACCGGGCGGGCAAGTTCGAGCTGGCGGACAAGGGCACATTGTTTCTCGACGAGATAGGGGAGCTGTCGCTGGCGCTGCAGGCCAAGCTGCTGCGGGTGCTGCAATACGGCGATCTGCAGCGGATCGGTGACGATACCCCGCTCAAGGTGAACGTGCGCATCCTGGCGGCCACCAACCGGGATCTGAAGCAGGCGGTGGTCGAGGGGCAGTTTCGGGCCGATCTCTACCACCGGCTGAGCGTCTTCCCGATCCAGGCCCCGGCGCTACGGGAGCGCCCCGGCGACATCCCCCTGCTGGCCGGTTATTTTTGCGAGCGCTGCCGCCTCAGCCTGGGTCTGGAGCGGCTGCGCATCCAGCCACAGGCGCTGCAACTGCTCGAGCGCCACGACTGGCCCGGCAACGTGCGGGAGCTGGAGCACGCCATCCACCGCGCCGCCGTGCTGGCGCGGGCCGAACAGGGCAGCCCCTCGCCGACCCTGGAACCCCACCACTTCAACCTGGGGACGACGGGCTCATCCCTGCCCGCCGACACCGTCAGCCAGCCCGCCTCCCCGACCATTGCCGGCTTGGGCCTGCGCGCCGCCACCGATCTGTTCCAGCGCCAGCTCATCGAGCAGACCCTGACGGCCCATGGCGGCAACTGGGCCGCCACCGCCCGCGCACTGGATCTGGACGGCGGCAACCTGCACCGCCTCGCCAGGCGGCTCGGCCTCAAGGCCTGACGACTCCCCAGATATGAGCAGTCCAAAAACAAAAACCCCCTCGCGAGGGAGGGGGTTTTTCATGGCGTTGGCTCGCGGGCGACGCGGGGATCAGCGCAGGGACTTGACCGAGCGGCGCACGATAAGCTCCGGCTGCACCGTCATGGACTCGACTTCCAGCTCCTTGTTGCGGATCCGGCTCACCAGCTGCTGCACCGCCAGCAGACCGAGTTCGGCCTTGGGGTGGCGGATGGTGGTGAGCGGCGGGCTGGAGAAGCGCGCCATCTCCACGTCGTCATAGCCGATCATGGAGATGTCATCCGGCACCTTGACCCCGGCCTCCCAGGCGGCACAGATGGCGCCGATCGCCATGGGATCGTCGAAGGCGAACACCGCAGTCGGCCGCGGGGTGAGGGCCAGGATGCGCTGCATGGCATCGAAGCCGCTCTGGCTCTCGTAGTCCCCTTCGAAGATCTGCTCGTCCTTCAGGGTCAGGCCCTGCTCGGCCAGGGCATCGCGCACCCCGTCCAGCCGCTGCTGGGTAGTCGGTTTGGCGAGGTGCCCCGTGATGCAGACGATGTCGGTGTGGCCCTGCTCCAGCAGATGGCGCACGGCCAGCCGCGCACCGATGCGGGCGTTGTCGTTGATCACGTTGGCGAAGTCGCACTCGTTGCCCCAGTCCAGCACCACCTGCGGCACGTTCTTGTGGATGCGCAGCATGTCCCTGAACTGGGTATCGATATCGGTTCCCAGCACCAGCAGACCGTCGACCCGCTTCTCCATCAGCATGCGCAGATAGTGCTGCTGGCGGGGAGGCTGGTTCTCCGTATTGCAGAGGATCAGACTGTAGCCCTGCTCGAAGCAGTACGCCTCGACCCCCTGCACCACTTCCGCGAAGAAGGGGTTGGCGCTGGTCGTCACCAGCATGCCGATGGTCTTGGTTGCATTTATCTTGAGGCTGCGTGCCACCGAATTGGGCGCGTAGTTGAGTTCTGCCACCGCCTCAAGCACTTTCTGGGTCGCGTCTTCGCTGACCCGACGGGTGTGATTGAGTACATGTGAGACGGTGGAGATGGATACGCCTGCCCGTGAGGCGACATCCTTGATTGTGGCCATCTCTGTCTCCTGAAGATCAAAGGCGGAACAGTAGCAGATTTCCCGAATAAAGGCTTGGTTTTAACGAGAGCTGCCAGTGAATTGTCAATCCTGGCTAATCTAGGCGGTCATTTCTTTTTGCGCAAACGAATTTTGGTCAAAATGAGAGCGAACGCAGAATGAAATATCGTCAGTTTTTTACTCTGTTTTTCCACCACACCACCCGGTGTTGTGAATATGTTAATCAACCAAAACAGAATTTAATCCCGATACGGAAAAAATGGCAGGTTGTTTGCTCCAAAAAACGACCCTCCACCCCCACCCGGTTAGTATCTTTAACATCTTGTTATTGCACGGCGAGGAATGATAGAACCTTATCTATCGCCGGGCTGGCGGGACACAGGCTCGGAATGACGTGCATAAAATGAAACAATTCACTGATTAAGGGACGAATCAATGCATAACTTCAACAAAATGGCGGTCAGGGCAGCGGTTTCTTTGGCCCTGTTTGGCTCGGTATCCATGGCCAATGCGGCCGATACCATCAAGATCGGCATCGCCGGCCCCCTGACCGGCCCGGTCGCCCAGTACGGTGACATGCAGTTCACCGGCGGCAAGATGGCGGTCGAGCAGATCAACAAGGCGGGCGGCATCAAGGGCAAGCAGATCGAAGCCGTCATCTATGACGACGCCTGCGATCCCAAGCAGGCCGTGGCCATCGCCAACAAGGTGATCAACGACGGCGTCAAGTTCGTGGTCGGCCACCTCTGCTCCGACAACACCCTGCCCGCCTCCGACATCTATGAAGATGAAGGGGTGCTGATGGTGACGCCGGCCTCCACCAACCCCAAGATCACCGAGCGCGGCTACCAGCTGACCCTGCGCACCATCGGCCTGGACAGCGACCAGGGCCCGACCGCCGCCAAGTACATCATCGAGCAGGTCAAGCCCCAGCGCGTGGCCGTCATCCACGACAAGAAGCAGTACGGTGAAGGCATCGCCTCCAGCGTGAAGGCCGCCCTGGACAAGGCCGGCGTCAAGGTCGTGGCCTATGAGGGCATCACCGCCGGGGACAAGGACTTCTCCGCCCTGATCGCCAAGCTGCAGAAAGAGAACGTGGACTTCGTCTATTACGGCGGCTACCACCCGGAGCTGGGTCTGATCCTGCGCCAGGCAGGCGAGAAGGGTCTGAAGGCCAAGTTCATGGGTCCGGAAGGCGTGGGTAACAAGGACATCTCCGCCATCGGCGGCCCGGCTTCCGAAGGCCTGCTGGTCACCCTGCCGAACAAGTACGACCTGGTGCCGGCGAACGCCTCCATAGTGGAAGCCTTCAAGGCCAAGGGTCAGGACTCCTCCGGTCCGTTCGTGTGGACCACCTACGCGGCCATGCAGGCCCTGGCGGCCGGTATCGCCAAGGCGGGTGAGGATGACCCGGCTGCCGTGGCTGCCGCCATCAAGGCCGCACCGATCGACACCGTCATGGGTCCCCTGACCTGGGCACCGAACGGTGACCTCAAAGGCTTCGAGTTCGGTGTCTTCCAGTGGCACGCCGACGGAACCTCCACTCAAGTCAAATAATCTGCCAGTCGGGGTGACATGAGTCACCCCTCCTTTCTTTGCGGGCAAGTACAGGGAACGCGGTATGTCCGAACACCTTCTTTACCTGGTTCAGCAGTTGCTGAACGGATTGACCATAGGCAGCACCTATGCGTTGATCGCCATCGGCTACACCATGGTCTACGGCATCATAGGCATGATCAACTTCGCCCACGGCGAGGTCTACATGATCGGCTCCTACGTCGCCTTCATGGTGATGGCCGGGCTCATGATGATGGGCATCGACAGCACTGTGCTGCTGCTGGGGGGCGCCTTCCTGGTCAGCATCATCATCACCGGCAGCTATGGCTGGACCATAGAGCGGGTCGCCTATCGCCCGCTGCGGGGCGGCAACCGCCTGATCCCCCTCATCTCCGCCATCGGCATGTCGATCTTCCTGCAGAACATGATGCGGATGGCACAGGGCTCGCGCGACATCGCCATGCCCACCCTGATCTCCGGGGGCTGGTCCCTCGGCGGCGAGGACGGCTTCCAGGCCAGCCTCTCCTACATGCAGCTCATCATCTTCGTGGTGACCTTCGTCACCATGCTGGCGCTGACCCAGTTCATCGGTCGCTCCCGCATGGGCCGCGCCTGCCGCGCCTGCTCCGAAGACATCAAGATGGCGAACCTGCTGGGCATAGACACCCATGTGGTCATCTCCATCACCTTCGTGCTGGGGGCCGCCCTGGCCGCCGTCGCCGGGGTGTTGCTCGGCATGTACTACGGCGTCATCAACCCCTATCTCGGCTTTATGGCCGGTCTCAAGGCATTTACGGCAGCGGTACTGGGCGGCATCGGCAGCATCCCGGGTGCCGTGCTGGGCGGCCTGCTGCTCGGTGTGGTGGAGGCGCTCACCGCTGGCTACCTCAGCACCGAGTACAAGGATGTCATGGCCTTCGCCCTGCTCATCTTCGTGCTGCTATTCATGCCGACAGGCATCCTGGGTCGCCCGGAGGTCGAGAAAGTATGAAAAAGCAATTCATCCATGCCTGCATCGCCAGCCTGATGCTGCTGGTGCTCTCCTTCTGGCTGCTCGGCTTCGAGCTGGAGACCGACGGCTCCCGCCTGCTGGTGGTGAGTCGTCTCGATGTGTCCCTCGCCTGGCTGCTGGGGGGCGCCACCTTCGTCTTCTGGTTCCAGATGCTGCGCGGCCAGATCGCGCGCCTATTCCAGGCCTCCATCAGCGGCTTCTCCGTCGGCTTCACCAAGCTGGTGCTGCCAAGCCCGGAGGAGGCGCCCAAGCTCTATAACCTGACCGCCGTGCTGGTGCTGCTGTTCGCGGTGAGCTGGCCCTTCATGGCCTCCCGCGGCGCCATCGATCTGGCCACCCTGACGCTTATCTACATCATGCTGGGGCTGGGCCTGAACGTGGTGGTGGGCCTCGCCGGCCTGCTGGATCTCGGCTACGTCGGCTTCTATGCGGTCGGCGCCTACAGCTACGCCCTGCTCAACAGCTACTTCGGCCTGAGCTTCTGGGAGTGTCTGCCCATCGCCGGCCTGATGGCGGCCACCTTCGGCTTCCTGCTCGGCTTCCCGGTGCTGCGGCTGCGGGGGGACTACCTGGCCATCGTCACCCTGGGCTTTGGCGAGATCATCCGCATCCTGCTCAACAACATGACCACCCTGACCGGCGGCCCGAACGGGATCTCCGGCATTCCCAAGCCGACCCTGGGGGGCCTGGAGTTCAACCGCACCGTCAAGGACGGCGGCTTCGAGACCTTCCACGAGTTCTTCGGCATCGCCTACAACGCGAACCACAAGGTGATCTTCCTCTACCTGATGGCGCTGGTGCTGGTGATCGCCACCCTGTTCGTCATCAACCGATTGCTGCGCATGCCGCTGGGCCGCGCCTGGGAGGCGCTGCGGGAAGACGAGATCGCCTGCAAATCCCTGGGGCTGAACCCTACCATCATCAAGCTGACCGCCTTCACCATAGGCGCCTGCTTCGCGGGCTTCGCCGGCAGCTTCTTCGCCTCGCGCCAGGGCTTCATCAGCCCGGAGTCCTTCGTCTTCATCGAGTCGGCCATAGTCCTTGCGATTGTGGTGCTGGGCGGCATGGGCTCCCAGATCGGGGTGGTGCTGGCGGCCATCGTCATGACGGTGCTGCCGGAGCTCGCCCGCGAGTTCAACGAATATCGCATGCTGATGTTCGGTCTCTTGATGGTATTCATGATGATCTGGCGGCCGCAGGGACTGCTGCCCATGAGTCGACCCCATATGGAGCTGCGTAAATGAGCAACAATCACACATTGTTGGATGTCTCAGATCTGTCGATGCGCTTCGGCGGCCTGCTCGCGGTCAACGGCGTCAAGCTGGACGTGAACAAGGGGGAGGTGATCTCCATCATAGGCCCCAACGGCGCAGGCAAGACCACCATCTTCAACTGCCTGACCGGCTTCTACCGCCCGAGCGGCGGCGTCATCCGCTACAAGGGCGAGGAGATCCAGGGCCTGCCCGGCCACCTCATCGCCCGCAAGGGGATAGTGCGGACCTTCCAGCACGTGCGCCTGTTCAAGGAGATGACGGCGGTGGAGAACCTGCTGGTGGCCCAGCACAGGCACCTCAACACCGGCTTCCTCGCCGGCCTGTTCAAGACCCCGGCCTTCCGCCGCGCCGAGAAAGAGGGGCTGGAGCAGTCCGCGTTCTGGCTGGAGAAGGTGGGGCTCAAGGATCTCGCGAACCGCGCCGCGGGGAACCTGGCCTACGGCCAGCAGCGCCGGCTCGAGATCGCCCGCTGCATGGCGACCCGGCCAGAGCTGCTGATGCTGGACGAGCCCGCCGCCGGCCTCAACCCCCACGAGACGGACGAGCTCAACGAGCTCATCTCCAACCTGAGGGACGAGTTCGGGGTGTCAGTGTTGTTGATCGAACACGATATGAAGCTGGTGATGGAGATCTCCAGCCGCATCTTCGTGGTCAACCAGGGCACGCCCCTGGCCAACGGCAAGCCGGACGACATTCGCAGCAACCCGGCGGTGATCAAGGCCTATCTGGGCGAATCATAGGAGTCATGATGTTAGAACTTCGCAACGTATCGACCCATTACGGCAAGATCCAGGCGCTGCACGACGTCAGCGTCGAGGTGAAAGAGGGCGAGATCGTCACCCTGATCGGCGCCAATGGCGCCGGCAAGACCACATTGCTGATGACGCTCTGTGGCGAACCCAAGCCCAGCAGCGGCAGCATCTGGTTCGAGGGAGAGCAGATCAACACCCTCAGCACCGCCCGCATCATGCGCAAGGACATCGCCGTGGTGCCGGAGGGGCGCCGCATCTTCGCCCGCCTGACGGTGGAGGAGAACCTGCTGATGGGGGCCTTCTTCGTCGACAAGGCGGAGCAGCGCGGCCTGCTGGATCAGATATTTACCCTGTTCCCCCGCCTGCACGAGCGGCTGGAGCAGCGGGCCGGCACCATGTCCGGCGGCGAGCAGCAGATGCTGGCCATCGGCCGCGCCCTGATGAGCAAGCCGCGCCTGCTGCTGCTGGATGAACCGTCGCTCGGGCTGGCTCCCATCGTCATCCAGCAGATCTTCGACACCATAGAGCAGCTGCGCCAGAAGGGGATGACCATCTTCCTGGTGGAGCAGAACGCGAACCAGGCGCTCAAGCTGGCGGATCGCGGCTATGTGCTGGAGAACGGCCGGGTGGTGCTGCAGGATACGGGGGCGGCCCTGCTGGCCAACCCCGCCGTCCGCCAGGCCTACCTGGGTGGCTAGCCAGTTGCAGCGGCCAGCGCCGAACCAACCCGTCACGCGCTCGCGTGGCAAATGTGTCCGAACGGCTGGCCGATGAGCAGGCAAAAGGAAGCGCAGGGTCGTGCCAGAACTGGTGCTGATCCTGCGCT
>NZ_CDBN01000001.1 GCF_000820085.1 Aeromonas sanarellii | reverse complement strand
CCGATGGCCGCTTCACCATCCTGGTGGCGGGCAGCGACCTGGCGGCCGATAGCGACCGCACCATCGACGCCAGCGTGACCAGCACCGACGCGGCGGGCAACAGCGCCACCGCGACCGACAGCGAAGGCTACGGGGTCGACACCACGGCGCCGGGGAGCCGACCGTGGTCATCGTGGACGATGCCAACAACGACCAGATGTTGACCAAGACCGAGATCGGCAGCGATCAGATCCAGGTGCAGGCCGGAGTCAATCACGGCGATCTGGTGGCGGGTGGCAAGGTAACGCTGACCATCAACAATGGCGGTGTGAACAGCACGGTTCAGCTGACGCTGAAGGCTGATGGCTCCCTGCTGGCGAGCGATGGCAAGAGCTACGGCTATCAGAATGGCACCATCAGCTGGACCGAGACGACCCCGACCAACGGCAAGTCGTTGACCGTGACCGCGACCCAGACCGACAAGGCGGGCAATGTCTCCCTGCCGGGCCGCGACACGGCGGAGATCCTGAACGAGGCCCCGGAGACGGCAAACAAGCAGGCAAGCGGTCAGGAAGATGCATCCAGCATCGCCATCCCGCCGCTTTCCGGCAGCGACATCGACGGCAGCGTGGTGAGTTTCACCATCAAGAGCCTGCCTGCCAACGGCACCCTCTATCTGAACGGGGTGGCGGTGACAGCGGATCAGAGCATTGCAGTGGCAGATGCCGGCAAGCTCACTTTCACTCCGAATGCCAACTGGAACGGCAACACCAGCTTCAACTATGCGGCGGTGGACAACGACGGTGCCGTGGATGCGAGCCCGGCGACCGTGACCATCAGGGTGGATGCGGTCAACGACCTGCCGACCCTGATCATCACCAGCGGAGCTGTCGTCTCCGAAGAGGGGCTTACGGGCGGTATTGCTGATACGGCGGGTAGCAGCGATACCACCAACAGCGTGGCTGCCAGTGGCAAGTTCTCGGTTGGCGATGTCGACAGCAACGACAACCTGATCATCAGCCTGAGTGGGCCGAGTGACCTCACCTCAGGCGGTGTGGCGGTGCAATGGAGCTGGAATGCCGCCACCAAGGTATTGACCGGTTATACCGGCACACCGGGTGGTGCCGACTACAAGGCGGTCATGGATGTGCAGCTGACGGCACCCAACACCAGTGGCAAGGGGGAGTGGAGCTACGACGTGACCCTCAAGGCCTCGATTGACCATCCGGTCAAGGGAAGCGAAGACGTACTGAACTTCCAGATCGGTGTGACGGTATCGGATGGCAAGACCACCGATACCAAGAGTCTGTCCATCTCGGTCGAGGACGACTCGCCGGTGGCAGGCGACATGGATGCCGTGGCCGTGACCAGAACGAATATCCCTGACACCCTGACTGGTCTGTTCGATCTGACCAAATACAGCGGCAATCAGGCCACCCTGAATGCAAACGGCTTCAGCATCGCGGCGATGGGCTTCACCTCGGCGACCGACTCGACGCTGACGGCGGCCAATGTCAACGGCTCCAGCGCCGGGCTGGGGGTTGCCAGCGTCGGCTCACCGAACCACAACCTCGCCAACGAGATAGATTTCCGCCACTTCGCGGATGGCTCCTCCGCTTCCGAGCAGCTGATCGTCAGACTGGACGCGGGCAAGGTGGCCTATGGCGCCAATATCAAGTTCAGCAAGATGTTTGGTGGCGAGCTGGAGAGCGGGGTCGTGGAGTTCTATCGTGGCGGGGTGCTGATCAATACCCTGGTATTCAACTCGACGGCGGCAGGTGGGGAGTTCAACCAGAACTTCCAGGTGCAGCAGGGCGGCTTCGATACCATGGTGATCAAGGCCACCAACAATGGTAACGGCCTCTACGGTGACAACAGCGACTTCACGGTGAAGAGCATCGAGTTCCTCGGTGCCGACACGGCGCAGGCCATCGCCTATGGTTCCGGCACCGTGACCCCGCAGTGGGGGGCCGATGGCAAGGGGTCCATGGGGCTGGTCCTGGATCCGGACGCCTTCGAGAGCGGCCTGCGGACGGCCGCCGGTTCCCTGGTCACCATCAGCTCAAGCGGGGCCAATACCCTGCTCGGCAAGGATGCGGGTGGCAATCTGGTCTTCCGGCTGGAGTTCACCCCGGCCACCGGCAAGTGGGAGTTCTTCCAGTATCAGAACATGTCCAAGCCCCAGGGAGATGGCGACATCGACTTCCAGATCCGGGTGGTGGATGGGGATGGTGACGTCAGCATTGGGTCCTTTGCCACCAAGCCGCTCTATACGCCGACGGTACAGGGGATCTCTGCCGACAGCGTGACCGAAGGCGGCAGCCTGCAACATACGGTGACCCTGTCCGACGCGACCCAGGAGGCGACGCAATATGACTTCGCCATCAGGGGCAGCGGCAGCAACCCCGCCTCCAACCAGGATTGGGGCAATGCCCAGTTCAGCAACGGCGTGACCTACAACAGCACCACCGGCAAGATCACGGTACCGGCCGGGGTATCCGGTTTCAGCGTGACCATTCCGACGGTGAACGATCGTCTGGTCGAGGCAAACGAGACCCTGTCGCTGACCATAGGTGGCCAGAGCGGCACCGGCACCATCCTTGACAACGATCGGGCGCCGACGGCTGCCGGGGGCCACAGTGCCGGGCAGGAAGACAAGCCCCAGGTGCTGACTTGGGCCCAGTTCGGTGCCAGTGACGATCAGGCCGCGACCGATCTCGGGGTGCAGATCAACACCCTGCCGCTGAATGGCACCCTCGAATATCTGAACGCTGCGGGTCAGTGGGTTGCGGTGCAAACCGGAGCCCTCATCTCCTATGCCGAGGTCAATGCAGGCCATCTGCGCTTCGTGCCCGGTCTGAACGAGTCGAGCACCAATGCCGGCAACGGCAACGGCGCCCTGATCGGCAACCTGAAGGGGGACTATGCCAGCATTGGCTATCAGATAAGCGACGGCGCCAACCTCAGCAACGGCGGCAAGCTGGTGATCGATGTGACGGCGGTGGCCGACAAGCCGACCGTCAACGTCACCCTGACGGGGAATGGCATTCCGTTGTACAGCCCGAGCTTCCCGAGCGCGGGCGTTACCACGGAGCAGTTCCAATCCGGCAACGTCAACAAGACGGCCCTTGGCATCACCAACTCGCTGACGGACAGCAGCAGTGGCCAGGAGCAGGTGCTTGGCGGCAGCGGCAACGACTATATCGTCAGCACCCACGGCGGTGGCGATCTGCTTTATGGACAGGCGGGGAACGATGTCCTGGTCGGCGGCAATGCGACCCAGGGGGATTCCCTCTACGCCGGTGATGGCAACGATGTGCTGGTATCCGGTCTTGGCAGCGATGGCCTCTATGGCGGTGCCGGGACCGATATCGCCGTGCTGACCGGCAACCGTGCCGATTACGCCATCAAGAAAGGCGAGGGTTACTCGATCAATGATCGCTGGTTCGATTTCTCCGTCACGGAGAAGGGCGTCGGTATCACCAAGGCGCTGCACGACGTGGAATATGTCCAGTTCGCCGACGGCATCTACCAGCTCAACCAGAGCACCGGCGAGCTGACCCTGGTGCAGCCGGTGGTGGTCGACTACCCGCTGGAGCTGAGCGCCTCCCTGAGCGATCGAGATGGCAGCGAAGTACTCGACAGCCTGGTGCTGAGCGGCATGCCGAAGGGGGCCGAGCTCTACAACGGCAACCAGTTGCTGGGGACCGTCGGGGTTGATGGCAAGCTCACTCTCACCGCCAGCAGCGGCCTGTGGAGTCCGAGCGCGCTGGATGTGAAGCTGACCGGCCTGACGCTGCGAGTCCCCGGCAACAATGCCGGTCAGGTCGATCTCAAGGTGGACGCCATCGCCAAGGAGGTGGGGACCGATCAGACCAGCTCCGCGTCCGACGATGACAGCATCCGCCTGAGCTACTTCAACGCCACCGAAGGGGAGCCGGGGGATCAGAACCGGACCTATGGCAGCGAGCACAATATCGTGGTGGGGGATCTGGATGGCAGCGTGGTGCTGCCCGGCCAGAACTACAACATCGCCTTTATGGTGGACAGCTCCGGCAGTATCGGCAGCGATGCCATGAAGACCATCAAGAACCAGCTGGCGCAGGTTTTTGCCAGTCTCAAGACAAGTGTTGGGACCGAGGGGGCGGGCAAGGTCAATATCTTCCTGGTGGACTTCGACAGTCAGGCCAACAAGTCCATCAGTGTAAATCTGAAGGATTCTGATGCCTTGAACCAGTTGCAAAACATTATCAAAACCATGGATGGCAGTGAGAAAAATGGCGGTGCTACAAACTATGAGGATGTATTTAAAACTACCGCTAACTGGTTCAAAAGTGATTTTGCCGAGTTAAACACCAATGCCAAGAATGTTGCCTACTTCATAACGGATGGCCAGCCGAATACGTTCAATTCCGAGTCTGATCCTTTCATTGGCTATCAATGGGAAGGAGGCAAGTGGAATGCTGTTTATTTGAGTCAGATTGTTGCTGGCGGATACCAACTTGGTCAGGAATATTATCTTGATGGTCGTCTGGTGATTACAACGACAGGCCAAGTATATAGTGCTGACGGACGCTGGAAAGGAGTTATGCGCCCTGATGGTAAAGGGGGTTATGAAGCGGTGACACTCTCTGGTGATCGAGACGGTAATAGCGATCAAAATGCGAGAGATGGTTACGCGCTATTGGTTGCGGCAGGCGTTACTGTAGAGGCTATTGGTATTGGTGACCAGTTGAGTGTCAACGATTTGAGAGGATTCGACAGTGACGGCAAAGTGTTGACAGGGATTAGTGCTGATGGCTTGGCCAATGCTATCCTGGGGACCTCCATCAACAACCTGCCGGGGGCCGACCGTTTCAATGGCGGGGCGGGCGACGACATCCTGTTTGGCGACGCGGTGCGCTTCACCGGTATCGGCGGGGAGGGCTATGCGGCCATCAAGCAGTATGTGAGCGGCAAGCTGGGGGCCGGGTCGGCGACCGATGCCCAGGTGCATTCCTACATCAGGGATCACGCCAGCGAGTTCGATCAGTCGTCGGCCAATGACAAGGGCGACACCCTCTACGGCGGGGATGGCAATGACATCCTGTTCGGTCAGGGCGGTGACGACTTCCTGTATGGCGGTGCCGGCAACGACATCCTGTTCGGTGGCAGCGGCAACGACACCCTCTATGGCGAGAGTGGCAGCGACGTGCTGAGTGGTGGCAGCGGCAACGACACCCTGTACGGCGGGACTGGCAACGACGTGCTGAGCGGCGGTCTTGGCAACGACATCCTGGTTGGCGGGCTCGGCGACGACATCCTCAAGGGGGATGCAGGAGCCGATACCTTCACCTGGCTGAAGGGGGATACCGAGGCTGGCAAGGTCGCCAAGGACTACATCGTCGATTTCAGCAAGTCGGAAGGGGACAAGCTGGATCTCAGCGACCTGCTCGACAGCGATGGCAGCAAGAACGAGAGCTCCCTGAAGAGCCTGCTCTCGGTGTTCCAGGACAGCGAAGGGGTGCACTTGCAGGTCAAGGAGAGCAGCGCGGCGCCTGTGACCCAGGAAATCGTGCTGGTGAACCACACCTTCGACACCCTGACGGGGAGCTCGGGCACCACGGCCAATCAGGTCATCGACTACATGCTGAACAACAACCTGCTGGACATCGACAAGTAATCCGGTCAGATGGACACAAAGCGGCGGAGCAATCTGCCGCTTTTTTTATGGGCGCTTTTCGGGGCGACGGGTCAGCTAGGGAGGACAACTCAAGGGGAGGATAAAAAGAGGGCGCCCCTCAAGAGAAGGGCGCCCGGGTTGGATGGCGTGATTGCCAGGGGATCAGGCATTGACCCCGGCCAGGCGGGAGCCGCGCTGGAAGCAGTTCGCCAGCAGCAGCAGGGTGGTGACGCCGACGGTGCCGAGCACCAGCCAGGGCAGCCAGGGTTGCCCCTGGGCCATGGCGTAGTCGTGCAGGGCGCCGCCCCCCACGTAACCCGTCATGCCGCCGAGCGCCAGCCCCAGCCGGCTGAAGCCCATGTAGCTGCCGCGCGCCCCGGGTTGGGCCAGCTTGGTCATCAGCGTCTCCCGCGCCGGCTCGGCGATGACGATGCCGAGGTAGAAGCAGGCAAGCAGCAGGAAGACGGCGGGCAGGGTGGTGGCGAAGGCGACCAGGCCTATCCCCGCCGTCATCAGCAAGACCCCGGCCATCAGGCGGTTCTCCAGCTTGAAGTGGCGCTCGCCGTAACGGGCCAGGGGGTAGAGCAGCGCCAGGGAGATGGCGGTCTCCAGGGTATACATCCAGCCCACTGCCGTGGTGCTGCCCGCCATCTGCTTGACCAGGATGGGGAAGATCAGCATGACCTGCACCCAGAGCGCGTAGTAGCCGCTCAGGATCAGCACCAGCCGGCAGAAGGCCTTGTCCGCCAGCACCTGGCCGAGGCCGTCGCGGATCGGTGTCGGTCGCACCGAGAGCTTGTAGGGGGGCAGGATCAGCAGGTTGCACAGGGCGGCGCAGACGAACAGGCCGGCTCCCAGCAGGCAGACATACTCGAAGTCGAAGTTCAGCAGCCAGCTGCCGAGCAGGGCGCCCACCACGGCGCCGGCGCTCTCCAGCATCATCAGCAGGGAGATGTAGCGACCCCGCTCCCGTGGCCGGGTGAACTTGATCACCAGGGCGGCGCGGGGCGGATCGAACAGGCAGCCGCCGAGGCCCGAGATGACGCAGGAGAGGATGAGTTCCAGCCCGCTCTGGGCATAAGCCAGGCTGGCAAATCCCAGCGCCCGCAGCAGCATGCCGCAGACGATGAGCGGGCGGGCTCCGAACTTGTCGGCGAGGGAGCCGCCAAAGACCCCCAGCCCCTGCTGGGTCAGCTGGCGCAGGCCCAGCGCCAGCCCGACCACTCCGGCGGCCCAGCCGAGCTGATCCACGAAGCGCAGGCTGATCATGGGCATGACCACGAAGAAGCCGAGGATCACCAGGAGGGAATCCAATGCCAAGAACCACCGCCCCAACCGCCTCGCCCGCTCCACCATGATCCTGTTACCTCTGTTCGCTTCGTTGATATTGTCGTTTTGTCTTTTTGCCCGGATGGCGCCGTCACCAAACAGAGCCAAGGGCGATGACAAGTCCCTGACTCGGTGGCGTTTTGCCATTTCATGACGATTGATGCTGCTATTCTGGTGGGGCGCCAGATATAGTGGTAGCCGACAACTGGCTATATTTCATATTGGATTTGGTTATGGCTGTGACACTCGACGATTTGCAATTGCTGCTGGATGTGGCCAACCGCGGCAGCTTCAGCAAGGTGGCGGCCATTCGCGGCTGGTCACAACCCATGGTCAGCCAGCGGATCGCCGTGCTGGAACAGGAGCTGGGCCAGTCCTTGTTCCGTCGCCACCGCCGTGGCGCCACCCCGACTCCGGCCTGCGAGCAGTTTCTGCCGGCGGCGACCGCGGCCCTGACGGCGCTGGAAGGGGGGCGGCTCGCGATGCAGGGGGCGCCGGCCCTGCCGCGGATCCGGCTCTCCTGCCTGCCCTCTCTGACCACGGCGGTGTTCGGTCCCCTGCTGTTGGCCCTGGTGGACGAGTCCTTCGAGATCCGCTGCAACACGGATCACTCCGGCATCATCATGCAGGAGCTGCTGACCGGCGAGACCGACGTCGGCTTCATTCTCAAGTGTCCCGCCATCGCCGGCATCCAGCTCGAGCTGCTCTACCGTTCCCCCATCATCGCCGTGGCCTGCGCCACCCATCCCCTGGCCGGGCGGCAGGGGCTGACCCTGCAGGACATCGCCAACGAGCGGCTGGCTCCCCAGCAGTGGGGCACGGGCTGCGACGAGCTGATCCTGCAGCTGCGGCTGCTGCGCCAGGTGGCGAGCCCGTTGCACGCCATTCAGCCCGCCAGCGCGGCGCGGGAGCTGGCGCTGGAGCACGGCTTCATCACCCTGATGCCGGCGCTCGCCATCACCCGGGATCTGGAGTTCGGTCGCCTGGTGAAGCTGGACGTGGTGGATCTGCCGCCGGATCACTGGGACGTCATGATGGCCTGGCGCAGCGGAAAACGGCCCAATCCTGCCAAGGAGCGGGTGCTGGAGGCGGCCCGCACTCTGGCCCGGCGCTGGGCGGGCAAGCGGGAATGAAAAAGCGCCGGACCAGGCCGGCGCTCTTCTCTTATTCCCGTTTATGCCTGTTCAGGCTCAGTAGCTGGCCTTGAGGGTCACGCCGGAGAAGGCGCTGAACCCGCTCAGCTGCACATGCCAGGTGCCCGCCTTGGGCGCATTCAGGGTGCAGGTCTCGGCGTTGCCGCTCTTGTAGGGGCGGCAGTCATAGCTGGTGCTGGTCGGGGCCGAGCCGAACTTCACGTAGAGATCCGCATCCCCGGTGCCGCCGCTGCTGGCGACCACCAGCTGGCTCTTGCCGGCGGGCACCTCTATGGTGTAGTTCAGCTTGCCCCCCTTGGCGGCGGCGAGGCCGGTCACCGGCACGCCGTTCTGCAGCACACTGCCCGGTTGCGGCGTGGTGCCACAGCTGGCATTGACGCCGACCGCGGTGAAGGCTGCCGCCACATCGGTCAGGCTGTAGCCGAGATCCGTGGCCGCCTTGGTCACGCCGCAGGCGCCCTGATCGAAGGTGGTGTTGGCGCCCCAATAGAGGCGGTTGGCCAGCACGAACACCTCGAACGCCTTGCGGGTATTCCAGCCGCCGGTGTTGGCCAGCAGGTAGAAGGCGCGGTTGTAGACCCCTGAGCTGTGGTGCACGTCGATGCCGTCATAGTAATCGCTGGCGTGGCCGATGGAGCTGCCGTCCCGGGTCGGGTCCTCGAAGTAGCGCAGTGAGCCGTTGCCCTTGAAGATCTGGGCCCCCACCAGCCAGTCGTTGCTGCCCTTCATGTAGTACTCGGCCGCTTCCCCCGCCATATCGGAGAAGGCCTCGTTGATGCCGCCCGACTGGCCTGAGTAGACCAGGCCCGAGTTCTGCTCGGTGAAGCCGTGGCTCACCTCGTGGGCCGCCACATCCAGACTCACCAGCGGGTAGAAGGTGGTGGCGCCGTCACCGAAGGTCATCTGGCTGCCGTCCCAGAAGGCGTTCTCGTAGTTGCGGCTGTAGTGCACCCGCATCTTGAGCTTGAAGCTCAGCGGCGCCGTGTTGTACCAGTTGCGGTACATGTCGAACACCACGTTGCCGAAGTAGTGGGCGTCGTTGAGCGGCGAGTAGGCCCCGTTGATCTCCTTGACCGTGTTCTCCGGGCAGGTGAACTGGTGCACGGCGCCGCCACTGGTGGCGTGGTTGAGGTTGACGGTGTCCACGTTGGCGCTGCTCATGCGGCAGCTGTCGTCCACCTGGAGGGGACCGAAGTCGGCGCCGTAGAAGTACTTGCCGGTCTTGATGTTGCCGCCCGGGCCTGTGGCGTCCTTGTGGTTGATCCCCTCCCAGCGCTTGAGCTCGCTGCCGGTCTGGGCGTCGATCATCACGAAGGGGCGGCTCGGCTGCTCGCTCGCCGCCAGCCAGGAGACCAGGTAGACCAGCCGGGCCTGGCCGGCATCATCCTGGACCACGAACAGCTTGACCCGCTCGTTGCTGCCCTTGGCGCCGGCACGCGCCTTGCTGGCGGCATCGCTGGGGGAGAAGGCGGCGGTCGGGCTCGCCAGATCGGCCTCGATCTGGCGCAGCATGGTGCCGGAAACCTGGCTTATCTGGCCACCGAGGGAGTGCTCGGCCACCAGCACCTGGCCCCAGACCGGGATGCCGTGCCAGGTCTGCTCATAGCGCACCCGCTGCTGGCCATTGGGCAGCTTGACCGCCCGCACCTGGCGAAACTCGCCATCCCCGGCCAGGGCGCTGACCCCGGCGGCGCCGCTCGGTGCCCCCTGCAGGCCTGCGACCCGATTCACTTCCACCTGTTCTGCCGCCAGGGCGGCGCTTCCCCAGCAGGCCAGTACCACGGCCAAATAGACTTTGTTCATCTCGTCTTTCCTTAGTCGATGAAGATTGCACGCCGGGTCCGTTGCCCGGCGCTCTTACACTAGTGGGAAGGGGGGAAATAACGGCCTGTCATTTGTCACAGGGCAGAGAAAGTGGGTAGCACAATTCACTTTTGTGGTACTTATCATCCAAAAAAACGGGCGTTTTTAGTGTGTTAATCCAATGGACGACGAGATTGATGACATGCTCGATAACGCACCCGGATGGGCATCGCCATATGGGGGTTGCCAGCGGGGGAGGCGCGCCGAAAGTCCTTGGCAAACAAGGGATTGATTGACTACATTGGCTCCCATGACGGCGCATGCCGGGTCAAAACAGGGGGAGTGGCGATGTTCTCATGGCAACTGGATGACGAGCTGGCGCTCCTGTTCCTGCAACCCGACATGGCCAGCGAACTCTTTCGCCTCTGCCAGCGCAATCGCGACTACCTGAGTCAGTGGCTGCCCTGGGTGCCCCATATCCAGCAACCCTCGGACAGCGCCACCTTCATCCGCCATGCCATCGAGAAATTTGCCCGGGGCGAGGGGCTGACCACAGCCATCGAGTATCAGGGAGAGGTGGTCGGCGTCATCGGCTACAACCGGATCGATCATGAGCTGGCCAAGGTCTGCATCGGTTACTGGCTGGCGGAGCGCTGGCAGGGGCACGGCATCATCACCCGGGCCTGCCAGGCCCTGATCCATCATGCCTTCGAGGAGATGGGGATGGAGAAGGTGGAGATCAGCGCCGCCCTGGAGAACGAGGCGAGCCGGGCTGTGTGCGAGCGGCTCGGCATGGTGCAGGAGGGGGTGACCCGGCGGGCGGAGCGGCTGGCGGACAGGGTGGTGGACCATGTCAACTACGGCCTGCTGCGGGAGGAATGGCTCAGGCAGAGGGAGCACTGATGGCCCTCCTGTCCGGCTCCTACTTCCGGGGGGAAAGATGACGACGCTGCCCCATCTCGTCACGGCCCGTACCCGGATGACCGTGCTGCCCCCGGAGCGGGCCGGTCTGATGCTGGATTTCTACCTGCGCAACCGCGCCCACCTCGCCCCCTGGGAGCCCAGGCGGGACGAGAGCTTCTATACCCTGGCCCACTGGCAGGCGCGCCTGCGCGATGGTTACGGCCAGTTCTTCGACGGCAGCGCCGTGCAACTGGTGGCGCTCGATCCCCAAGGGGAGCGGGTGCTGGCCACCTGCAACTTCACCCAGATCATGATGGGCATGTTCAAGGCGTGCCACCTGGGCTATGCCATCGACCAGGCGCACGAGGGGCAGGGGTTGATGCGGGAGGTGGTGAGCGCCGGCATCGACTACCTGTTCCATGAGTTCGGCCTGCACCGCATCATGGCGAGCTACATGCCCGCCAACCTGCGCAGCGGCGCCCTGCTCACGCGGCTCGGTTTCGAGCGGGAAGGCTATGCCCGGGACTACCTGATGATCAACGGCCGCTGGGAGGATCATGTCCTCACCGCGCGGATCAACCCCGCCGTCTAACCGGCACCAGCCTGCATTCCCTCGGCACGGCTCGCGATGGCGCCCGGTCCACAGAGGGCTTTTTCACGGCAAGATCGCACTATCTGTATGCGTCTCATACCCCTGACCACAAAAGCGTGTAAAATTGCGCCCTGAATTTTCCCGGCCGGCAGACGCTGGCCGCGACTCCATACTTGCAAGGCAGACATTGTGACAGAAGTAGACAGATTCGCGGACATTCGCCCCTATCGCGATGAAGAAGTGCCGGCTGCCATCGAGCGGCTGATCCAGGATGACGAGTTTATCGGCGCCATCGCCAAATACCGTTTCGGTTCCCTGATGAGCTGGCTGGGCTGGGCCATCCGCCCGCTGATCCGCCAGTTCCTGCGCCACAAGTGGGCCAAGGTCAGCACGGTTCACCAGGTGCAGATGGGGGTGACCCGCTACATGACCCGGATGATCGCCACCTCCACCCAGGGGGTGAGCTTCTCCGGCCTGGAGCACCTGAAGAAGGAGCAGGGTTACCTGTTCGTCTCCAACCACAGGGACATCGCCATGGATCCGGCGTTCGTCAACTGGGGGCTGCATACCCACGGCTTCGATACCGTGCGCATCGCCATCGGTGACAACCTGCTGCGCAAGCCCTGCGCCACCGAGCTGATGAAGCTCAACAAGAGCTTCATCGTCAAGCGCTCCGCCAAGGGGCCGCGGGAGATGATGAAGGCCCTCGGCGAGCTGTCGGCCTACATAGGCCAGTCGGTGCACGAAGGCCACTCCATCTGGATCGCCCAGAAGGAAGGGCGCGCCAAGGACGGGGATGACAAGACGGATCCGGCCATCCTCAAGATGTTCTACGTGGACGGCAAGAAGCAGAAGATCGAGTTCGTCGACTACATGCGCAGCCTCAACATAGTGCCTGTCAGCATCAGCTACGAGCTGGATCCCACCGACAAGGCCAAGGCGCGCGAGCTCTACGAGAAATCGGTCAACGGCAGCTACGAGAAGGGCGAGTTCGAGGACATCGAGAGCATAGTCGCCGGCATCGTCGGCCAGAAGGGGCGGGTACACGTCTCCTTCGGCGCCCCCATCACCGAGGGGTTCAGCGATCCGGACGAGCTGGCCGCCCTGATCGACAAGGCCATCTGGAGCAGCTATCGCCTCTTCCCCGGCAACTATCTGGCGGCGGATGTGCCCGGCAAGGCCAGCACCATAGAGCAGACCGCCTTCCTGACCCGCCAGTCGGAGGTGCCACAAGAGCACAAGGCCATCTGGCGCGCCATGTACGCCAAGCCGGTGGAAAACGCCGGCAAGGTTTGAATGGCACCGGTTATCACCAGGTGATGCGAAAAAAACGGGAGCAGATGCTCCCGTTTTTGCGTCTGGTCAAAGTCAGGGGAGATTGGGTAGTGAATAATATTGTTTCAACTGGTACGATCATCGGGTGAACGAGCGACTATCTCTTGGCAAGGTGCGGGCGGCTGTGCAACAGTGAGCCGGCGTCCTCGTCGCGAGAGACGCAGTTCAAGCCTGCACGGATGGCAGGTGACACCACGAAAAGGACCTTTGCGGGTCCTTTTTCGTTGATGAAGAAAGATGGACCACGGATACACCTAAGGATGCGAGCCCCATGATCACCGGCAGTCTGAATACCCTGCAACGCACCCCCTTGCCCGCCCCGCTGGACCGCATCATGGTCGAGGTGGTGCAGGGCGTCGAGCGCTGGCTGAACGCCCCCCTCGGCAAACAGGAGATAGACGGCCTCAGGCTGTTTTGCCTGGTGAGCGAGGATCTGACCGAGCCGGTGGCGGATCGCCGCGGCGAGTTCCATCAGCAGTACCTGGACATCCAGCTGCTGCTGCGCGGCGAGGAGTGGATCGGCGTCGGTCCCCATGTTTATGCGGGGGAGGGCGCCGATCATCCTCACCCCGATCTCTGGTTCGTCGACGACGAACAGACCAGTTATCTGGCGTTGCAGCCCGGCGACTTTGCCATCTTCTGGCCGGGAGAACTGCATCGCCCCCTCTGCACCCCCCACTCGCCGGCTCAGGTGAAGAAGTTGGTGGTCAAGGTGCACCGGGATCTGCTGGCCGGGCTCTGATCGCCCGTACCGGCCGCCTGCGGAGCGCACTGCGCAGACCGAATCGATGATTCTATGAGTGCGCCAGATTATGGGTCGGCGCCAGAGAGTTTGAAAGGATAAGCGCGCCAGACTATGAGTCGGCGCCAGACAGTTTGAAAGGATAAGCGCGCCAGGCCCAGAGTTGGCGGTCGGCGCCAGACAGTTTGAAAAATTGGGCGCACTTTCCTGCGACCATAAGCCCCCGGCAGGGGAATCCCATCCATCGCTGGATGACACGACACTGTCGGCATAAAGCCGAAGCACAGGAAGATGTAGAACATGAGCAAGTTGGTATTGATCCTTAACTGCGGTAGCTCTTCCCTGAAATTTGCCGTAATGGACGCCGAAACGGGTGAGGACATGCTGTCCGGCCTGGCCGAATGCTTCAATCTGGATGATGCACGTATCAAGTGGAAACTCCACGGGGTCAAGGGCGAGGCCATGCTGGGCGCGGGTGCCGCTCACCAGGAAGCCCTCGACCACATAGTGGGTCACATCCTGCCCCAGGATCCCGCGCTGGCCGAGCAGCTGGTGGCCATCGGCCATCGCATCGTGCACGGCGGCGAGCAGTTCTCCCGCTCCGTGCGCATCGATGAGGGCGTGATCGCCGGCATCGAGGCCGCCATCCCGTTCGCCCCCCTGCACAACCCGGCGCACCTCATCGGCATCCGTGCCGCCCTGAAGGTGTTCCCGGCCCTGGCCGAGAAGAACGTGGCCGTGTTCGACACCGCCTTCCACCAGACCCTGCCAGAGGAGGCCTACCTCTACGCGCTGCCCTACAAGCTCTACAAGGAGAACGGCATCCGCCGTTACGGCGCCCACGGCACCTCCCACCGCTTCATCGCCGAAGAGACCGCCAAGGCGCTCGGCAAGCCGCTCGAAGAGCTCAACATCATCAACTGCCACCTGGGCAACGGCGCCTCCGTCTGCGCCATCCGTGGCGGCGAGTCCGTCGACACCTCCATGGGGCTGACCCCGCTGGAAGGGCTGGCGATGGGTACCCGCTCCGGCGACATCGACCCCGCTGTAGTCTTCTTCATGCACGACCAGCTCGGTTACAGCGTGGAGCAGATCAACCACACCCTGACCCGCGAGTCCGGCCTGCTGGGCATGACCGAGGCGAGCAGCGACTGCCGCTACGTCACCTCCAACTACGCCACCGACGCCGGTGCCAAGCGTGCGCTGGACGTGTTCACCTACCGGGTGGCCAAGTATGTGGGCGCCTACGCCGCCGCCATGGACGGTCGCCTGGACGCCCTGGTGTTCACCGGCGGCATCGGCGAGAACGCCGCCATGGTGCGCGAGATGGTGCTGGAGCGCCTGGCCCTGTTCGGCTTCAAGGTCGACAAGGAGGCGAACAACGCCGCCGTGCTGGGCGGTGAAGGCCCCATCACCACCAAAGAGAGCCGCCTGGCCATGGTGATGCCCACCAACGAAGAGCTGGTCATCGCCCGCGATGCCCTGAGCCTGGTCGGCTAAGGCCACCTCGCAGCGAATCAACGCCCGGCCTGTGCCGGGCGTTGTCATTTCCGGCGCCCAGTGAGCGGCCTGTCATTTGACATGACGGACCAGATACGTACCCTGACCGCAGTGTGATATTGCGGAGAGTGCGATGAAGAAGATGTTTTTCGACTGGCTTGCCAGTCTGGGAGTAGAGGTTACCGCCATGATGGCCCTGGTGATCGCCCTGGGGTTCATCGTGCTGACCGCCCTGGTGCTGCACCTGGTGCTGCATCGCATCCTGCTGGTACGTCTGGTGGCCCTGCTCGGCAAGACCAAGCAGGTGTGGCTGCCGCCCCAGCTCCAGCAGCGGCTCTTCTACCGGCTCGCCTTCGTGCTGCAGGGGGCCGTGCTGCTGGGTCAGGCGGAGATCTGGCTGCCCAGGGCGTCCGACAGCCTGCAACTGATCGAACTGGTGGCCCAGCTCTGGATCCTGCTGTTCCTGCTGCTGGCGCTGTTCGCCCTGCTCGACTGCCTGCTGTCGGTGAGCCGCCATACCCGACTCGGACGGGATCTGCCCCTGCGCGGCATCTTCCAGGGGGTGAAACTGGTGGCCAGCATCCTGGTGGGCATCCTGATGATCGCCCTGCTGCTCGGCAAGTCGCCACTCTTCCTGTTCAGCGGCCTGGGGGCCATGACCGCGGTCCTGATGCTGGTGTTCAAGGATCCCATCCTGGGCCTGGTGGCCGGGATCCAGCTCTCCGCCAACCGCATGCTGAGCGTCGGTGACTGGCTGCAGATGGACAAGTACGGGGCGGACGGCGAGGTGACCGACATCGGCCTCACCACGGTCAAGGTGTCGAACTGGGACAAGACCATCACCACCATCCCCACCTATGCCCTTATCTCCGACTCCTTCAAGAACTGGCAGGGGATGACAGAGTCGGGTGGCCGGCGCATCAAGCGCAGCGTCAACATCGACATGACCAGCGTGCGCTTCCTCACCTCGGAGGAGCAGTTGCGGCTCAAGCAGGCCAGATTGCTGGCCCCCTATCTCAGCCGCAAGGAGCAGGAACTCAGCAGCTACAACCAGCAGCTCAGCGATGCCATCAGCTGCCCCATCAATGGCCGCCATCTCACCAACCTGGGCACCCTGCGGGCCTACCTCGATGCCTACCTGCGCGCCCATCCGGGCATTCGCAAGGACATGACCCTGATGGTGCGCCAGCTGGCACCGACCCCGGACGGCCTGCCGCTCGAGATCTACTGCTTCACGGCGACCACCGCCTGGGCCGAGTACGAGGGGATACAGGCTGATATATTCGACCACATATTTGCCATTATCGAGCAATTCCATCTGCGCCTGCATCAGTCGCCAACTGGTTATGACATGCATGCCTGGAAAAATGGTTGATGCTGCTTTTCACGTGACATGGGGGAGGGGCGCCGCCCCCTATTTAATCGCCGACCCGTCGCCACGTGGCGGTTGAAATTTGCAAGACAGAGGAGAAAAATGGCGGCCTTCTCGTCGCCCCGGGTGCGCAAGTCGCTCCCGGTCTGGCCAGAGTGCTGATCCATCCCCTTATCACAGGAAAGTTATGAAACTCCTCCACAACACGGCGGTCGCCCTGTGCTGCGGTCTGATCCTGACCGCCATGCCCGCCTTCGCCATCGAATATGCCCTGCCTGCGGCCAACAGCCGCCTGGTGGGTGAGAACCTGGACTACGTGGTGTCGCCCGAAGAGGCCGGCCAGCCCCTGGAGGCGGCCGCCGCCAAGTTCCAGCTGGGCCTGACCAACATGCTGGAGGCCAATCCCAAGGCGGATCCCCTGCTGCTGCAGGCGGGCGAGAAGCTGGTCATCCCGCACCAGCTGATCCTGCCGGATGCCCCCCGCGAGGGCATAGTGCTGAACGTCGCCGAGATGCGCCTCTACTACTACCCGAAGGGCAAGAAGGTGGTGGAAGTGCTGCCCATCGGCATCGGCCAGCTCGGCACCGACACCCCGGAAGACTGGGTGACCAGCGTGCAGCGCAAGAAGGCGGGCCCGACCTGGACCCCTACGGCCAAGATGCACGCCGAGTACGCCGCCCGCGGCGAGACCCTGCCCGCGGTCTGGCCGGCCGGCCCGGACAACCCCATGGGGCTGTTCGCGCTCTACATCGGCAAGATGTACGCCATCCACGGTACCAACGCCCAGTTCGGCATCGGCCTGCGGGTGAGCCACGGCTGCGTGCGCCTGCGCAACGACGACATCGAGTACCTGTTCAAGCAGGTCCCGGTCGGTACCCGGGTCCAGTTCGTGAACCAGCCGATCAAGGCCTCTGTCGAGCCGGATGGCCGCCGCTATCTGGAAGTGCACCAGCCGCTCTCCCGCAACCAGGAGGAGTTCGACTCCAGCCTGCCGGCGCCGCTGCCCATGTCCACCGCGGTGACCCGATTCATCGCCCACGCCGACAGCGACTCCCAATTGGTCAAGCAGGCCCTGGAGCAGCGCAGCGGCATGCCCATCGCCATCAACCGCTGATCCCCGGTCCCGGATTGCGAGCCCCGGCCACTGCCGGGGCTTTTTTGTTTCTTCGGGGAGGGGATCGTCAGGGGAAATTCCTGGTTGGTTGGGATAAAATCCGGCCCTTATGGCTCTGAGTGGTTACTTGATTAGGTGTTAAACGTTTTTTGTGTGTTTTTTATTTGTTAAAAATGGTTGTGATCAGGCGATCTGCTGATTACTCTAGGCCGGTTTTTTAAGGAAGAGTCCGTCACAAGAACGGACACAGACGTCACATAACGGAGTTTTGAATGACAGCTAGCACCCCCATGCTCATCACCTTTCTGGTGTACATCCTCGGGATGGTGTTGATCGGCTTCATCGCCTATCGCGCCACCCGCAACTTTGACGACTACATTCTCGGCGGCCGCCGCATGGGGAGCTGGGTGACCGCCCTCTCCGCCGGTGCCTCCGACATGAGTGGCTGGCTCCTGATGGGCCTGCCTGGCGCCGTCTTCATCGGCGGCATCTCCGAGAGCTGGATCGCCATCGGCCTCATCATAGGTGCCTACTTCAACTGGCGCTGGGTCGCCGGCCGGCTGCGGGTCCACACCGAGAAGAACCGCAACGCCCTGACCCTGCCGGACTACTTCACCTACCGCTTCGAGGACAAGAGCCGGGTGCTGCGCATCCTCTCCGCCCTGGTGATCCTGCTGTTCTTCACCATCTACTGCGCCTCCGGCGTGGTGGCCGGCGCCCGCCTGTTCGAGAGCACCTTCGGCATGAGCTATGACACCGCCCTCTGGGTCGGTGCCGCGGCCACCATCACCTACACCTTCTTCGGCGGCTTTCTCGCGGTGAGCTGGACCGATACTGTGCAGGCGACCCTGATGATCTTCGCCCTGATCCTGACCCCGGTGTTCGTCATCATCGCGGTGGGCGGCATCGACACCGCCATGGTGGAGGTGGCCGCCAAGAGCGCCAGCAACCTCGACATGTTCCGGAACCTGGACTTCATCGCCATCGTTTCCCTGATGGCCTGGGGTCTCGGCTACTTCGGCCAGCCCCACATCCTGGCGCGCTTCATGGCGGCGGACTCCCACCACTCCATGGCCAGTGCCCGTCGCATCAGCATGACCTGGATGATCCTGTGCCTGGGCGGCGCCGTGGCCATCGGCTTCTTCGGCCTGGCCTACTTCGCCACCTTCGCCGAGCAGGCGACCGGCGTCACCGGCAACCCGGAGCGCGTCTTTATCGAGCTCTCCAAGATCCTGTTCAACCCCTGGGTCGCCGGCGTGCTGCTCTCCGCCATCCTGGCGGCGGTGATGAGTACCCTCAGCTGCCAGCTGCTGGTCTGCTCCAGCGCCATCACCGAGGATCTCTACAAGCCCTTCCTGCGCAAGAACGCCTCCCAGAAAGAGCTGGTGTGGGTCGGCCGCGCCATGGTGCTGCTGATCTCCCTCATCGCCATCGCCGTGGCCGTGAACCCGGAAAACCGGGTGCTGGGGCTGGTGAGCTACGCCTGGGCCGGCTTCGGTGCCGCCTTCGGCCCCGTGGTGCTGCTCTCCGTGCTCTGGTCGCGCATGACCCGTAACGGCGCCCTGGCGGGCATGCTGGTGGGCGCCCTGACCGTCATCGTCTGGAAGCAGTTCGGCTGGCTGGGGCTGTACGAGATCATCCCGGGCTTCCTGTTTGCCACCCTGGCCATAGTGGTGTTCAGCCTGCTGGACAAGGCCCCCTCCCAGGCCATGCTGGAACGCTTTGCCGATGCCGAGCAGGAGTTTCAGAGCCCCCTGACGGAGGCGGTCGCGGTGAAATAACCCGCGCCATCCGTGACAAAAAGCCCCGCCATGGCGGGGCTTTTTTATGGGCAAAAAAATGCCCATGGCAGGGGTTAGGCGGGGCGTCTGCCCAGCCGCCGCACATCCTGGCGGGCGGCGGCCCCGGCTTGAGTGAGCCAGCGCTGGCGGGCCGCCTCATCCGAGGTGTGGACGGGCCCCAGATGCTGGCGGTGGGTCAGCCGTATGCCACAGAGCCCCAGCACCGGCTGGTCCAGGGTACGCTCCACGGGGGCGCCCTGCCACCAGCGGTAATACCAGGGGGGGCTGTCCATGGTGAGCAGCAGGCGCGCCGTCTTGCCGGCGAGCAGCCGCTCCGGGTGCGCCTTCCCCGGCTGGTAGCGAAAGGCGAAGCCCGGCAGCAGGGTGCGATCCAGCAGTCCCTTGAGCCGGGCAGGCAGGTGGCCCCACCAGACGGGGGCGACGATCACCAGGTGCTGGGCCTGCGCCAGGCTCTGCTGCACCGCCTGCAGATCGGGCTCGAGGGGCTGCGCCTCGTCATAGCCGTGGTGCAGGTCCGGCTCGAAGGCGATCCCTCCCACGTGATGCAGGGTGACGCGGGCGCCCCCTTGCTCGGCGCCGCGGGCATACTCCCGGGCGAGGGCGTGGCAGAGGCTGTCGGGTTTGGGGTTGCCGTTGAGAACAAGCAGGTTGGGGGTCATGGCATGGCTCCTTGCAGTGAGCCCCCATTACACCCCTTGTCCCATGGGACAGAGTCAAGCCACCTTTTGCCCCCGATCCGCTGCTGCGGGATGATCCTGGGCGTCGGGGTCGTGCCGGACCGGGGCGCCATAGCGGCAGGGGTGCTGCGCCAGCAGCGTGGCGCACTGGCTCAGCCCCTGGTGCTGGCGTTGCAGCCTGGCGACCTCCGCCTCGATCTGTGCCAGCTTGTCCGCGATAAGCTGCTCCACCCTTTGCCAGGGGAAGTGGTCGAGGCTGGTGACGCCCGCGAGCAGGGGAACCAGCTCCCCGAGCTTGCAACCAAGCCGCTGGGCCTCGCGGATAAAGCCAACCCACTCCAGATCCTCGGCCCGGTAGACGCGATACTTGCCGCGCCGCCTGGGCTCGGGCAGCAGCCCGAGCTGCTCGTAGAGACGGACCGCCTTTGGGGTGGTGCCCGCCAGCCGGGCAAATTCGCCGATATACATATTGCTGCTCGCAAAGGTTGTTCGAGTAGGGGCCCACTATAGGTCAGTGGCTGGCGGGAGAGAATCCCCATGGGGGAGGGGCGCGCTGTTGGCGCAGTGCGGGAGGATAGGGGTATGGTTCTGTGACGGCATCGCCGCGTCCCTGGCACGGCGCAGGAGCAGTGTATTGCGCCGACTGCGCTCTGGATATGGCGTTGCCCCATCGAATGGGAGGGCCTTGCGCCCGTCCGGCCGAGGCGGGAAATGGCCGCGCTGACCCCTGATGGGGCCATAACGGGCGTAAATGGACTGGTGATCGTCACTATATGAAAATGTTTGGTCATTATCGGAAAACCCATAAATCCAGCTTATTGTGGCCCCTGCGAACCAGACATGGCCGCAAGGTGGCCGATATGGGCTCCCCAAGGGGATTTCTTGATCCTTGCTTATACGGTGGTGGTTATTTATGATTGCTTGAATACGTTTCGCTATTCGAACATTAGGCTAGTTTTTGTGCGCTTTATTTTTCATTTCTGACAATTTATCAAACATAGTGATGATAGGGGTAAAATAATTAGGTAAGTTGTTTTTTATTTTTTCTGCCTCTGAGACTCTTTCATTTATAAATGTTCTTTCATCATTTTTTATTATGTCATAAATTTTAATGATACAGTCTTTGCTTAGATCTAAACCAACAATGTTAAGTGATTCCCCAATTATCGGCATGTTTTTTATGGGGGTTATTAGGTCGTGACTTGGCATTCTATTCCATGCTTCAGAAACAAAAATTATTCTATGAATGTTGAATTGAGGTATTAACTCTGCCACTTGTCGCCAAAATATTATTTTGTCTGCTTGATCATTGAATTTTGTTGACAAAGTATGAATCAAATTGAAATCATCATCATAAAAGAAAATTACAGTTATATGGTAGCCGCTATTATCAAATAACGATTTTGATAACTCACCGTGAAAATCTACAAGATTTTTTAAAGAGTTTGGTTTTTCAGTGCCTCTAAATATGTTTATGAAATCTTCAGGTGGTTTTATCTCGTGATTTATATTTAAAGTTGATATTTTTATTGAAGATAAATGTAAGTCAGATAATTTTACGTAGTTAGTCTTAACCGTATTGATTCGTGAGGAGGTAAATTGAGATGGGGAGGGAATGCTATCATCAAAGTTACTATTTAAGTGTTGGGATAAACTAACGCAACAAGTATGTATCTTGCCATAGATATAAATTACTGCGTTAAGAAGTTCCCATTCAGGAAGTTCACTTGTAACCCAGCGACGCTCAATTTTTATCGAAGCTGAATCTATAAATCCTGTAGGAAGTTTTTTTTGTGCAAGACGTATTAATTTCTTAACATTATAATTTATTAGTTCATTTCTACCGCACTCTAAATGAATGTCATGTTTTTCATCATATACAAAAAATAAGGTGGTAGTTAATTTGCTATATAATTCCAAATCACCTTCTTTTTCAATCTTGTTTCTTGAGTTTTTGGCCCAATGCATAAGATCATCATTTTTCCATGTTTTAATTACTGCATCGTCGTACCAATTAGTGAAGTTTGGAATATCATTTTTGTTTTTTTGTATAATAAATGTGATGGTTCTAGCCGTTTGTAAGAACTGGTTCAAATTCATTCTAAACAACTCTGGTTCGAAATATGTCTTCTCACAGCTTACAAGGATATGAGATAAGTCTTTTAATCTTCGTTCCCATGCTTTCATTAAAATATGCTCTCAAAACAGTTGTTAATAGTGACTGGAAAGACGATTTTAATAAACTGATTATCACTCTTTCCTTATGACTCTGTACTGATTTTATTACCCTTGCAGAATATTTGATTAAGAGCATCATGTTACCAATTTGACGCTGTGCCTCTCCGTGCTGACATTAATTCCTTTCTTGGCTTTACCTTTATCACTGTAAAAATACAGCAATAAGAAAATTAGGGCATCACTATGTTGAGCAAGGAGTAGTTACCTTGCTGTGCCAAAGTGATGTTCGCATCACTGGCGCTCCACCTTATTTCTAAAAGCGAATTTCCACCGATTCTGCACTGCGCTTTGCCTCGCCGTGATACACCGCCTCGATATTATTGCCGTCCGGATCGAGGACAAAGGCGGCGTAATAGCCGGGATGATAATGGCGCTCGCCGGGGGCGCCGTTGTCCTGGCCGCCGTGGGCCAGGGCTGCCTGATAGAAGCGATCGACTGTGGCCCTGTCTTGTGCCTGGAAGGCGAGGTGATGGCGACCGGTCAGTGCGCCGAGCGCCGCCGGGCTGTCGATGGATGTGACAAACAGCTCGTCAGCCCAGAAGTAGCCCTCACCCGCACCGCCGATTGGCACATCGAGGGTGGCCAGTATGGCCCTGTAAAAGCGCTCGCTGGCGGCCAGGTCTTTCACCACCAACTGGAGATGGTCGATCAGTCGACCCCGATGCAGTGCTTGCGTTTCCATACATTCACTCCACTCGACATAGTTGAATCAGTGACTTATCCCTTGCCGGTCGCACCCTTTGGCGACGCTACCGCACTGGATCTCAGCCTCCAGTATGCTGCGCGTTACCTGCGTGAGGGTTGGCATGGCTCATGGGGAGACTCCGACGAGGCGTATGTTGCCAATTGGCTATATTAACGGCCCGCGAGCGAAGGGAAAGGAGGAAATGGCGAATTGCCGGGCAAGATCAACAAATGGACGCCAGCCCGAAAGCCTGGCGCCCGGGCCGGATTGGCGAGAGGGGGCTGGGGATAGGTAAAAGGGGGCGAATGGCCACCTGTTGGTGACCCTCTTGCTGCCTGTACGGAAGTGGTTGCCCGGCCTTTGGCCGGGCGGGGGATCAGTTGCCCGGGAGCTCGTTGCAGACGAGGGGGAGCTGACCGTAGCGCTCCAGCCTGGCGTCGCTCCCCTTGGTAAAGAGGGTGAGGTTTTGCCCCTCGTAGCGGGCGCCGCTGGCGCTGGGGGTCTCATAGGCGAGCACCTGCTGCTGGTTGTCCCCCTCGCTCAGGTTGATCATGGCGGCGGGCCGCTTGGCCTCGTTGTAGAAGTAGGTGGAGAGGGTGACGTGCTTGCCGCACTGGTAGTCCACCGGCGTCGGCACCCTCAGCTGGCCGCCCTTGATCTGCAGCTCGGTGATCCGTATCTGGTAGCTTTCTTCCACGCACTGGCGCAGGTCGCCCGCCTTCCAGCAGTCGTTGCGCCCCTTGATCCAGCCGCGCTGGATGGCACGCTCGCTCTTCTGCTGCTCGGGGGAGAACCCGGCCATCGCCTTGGGATAGAGGGCTGACAGCTCGTTATCCAACGCAGCCAGTCCGGCATCCTTGCAGATGAGGGCTTCGGCGGCGCCTTTCGCCTTGGCGCAATCGAAGGACGGGGTGGCCGCCGCGGCCAGCAGAGGGGAAAACAGCAGGGTGCCAAGCAAGATCTTGTTCATCCATAGGGTTCCAGCAAGGGGGATTCCGCTACTAGAACATAATGGCACGAGGCCGCCGAGCGCTTTTTTGCGCCGGGCGGCCCTGCATTACAATCAGACGCCGGCCAGCGCCAGTGGCTGGCGGCTGCGCCACAGCCGCTCGTGGAAAAAGAAGACCAGGGTGTTGATGGCAGGTTCGATCAGTGCCATCACGCCGCCGGTGAGCAGCTCGCCGCTCAACAGGAAGGCGACGCCGAAGGCCACCGAGAAGTGGACCAGGGCGAAGCTGCTGGTCTTGGCCTGCAGGCTGTGGTGGGGTTTGAGCCTGTGCCAGCCAAGGTCGTGGAAGTAGAAGGCGACGGTGTTGACGGCGGGCTCGATGAGGGCGATCAGGCTGGCGGTCAGCAGCTCGCCGGTCAGCAGGTAAGCCACGGTGAAGGCGACACTGAAGTGCAAGATGGCGAAGCTGATGGTCTTTTTCATGGTGGTGTCTCCTCTGGCGATGAAGGCAGTATCACCCAGAATCTCACCAAATGAAAATCATTCTCATCTATCGGCGAAATAGAAAAAGCCTATCGACCGGCGAGCCCCACCGGATCGGGAGTTGCCTGGGGCCACAACGGCGCTAGAGTGTGCCTTTTGCCATGAAAAAGGAGCTTTCATGACCATCAATGCCAACATCTATGTGCTGTTTATCCTGCTGCTGATGATCGTCGTCGGCGTCCTGGCCTGGCGACTGGCCCGGCGCAAGAGCCGTCATCCCGTGCTTGTCACCGTCCTGTGCGTGCTGCTCTGCCTGGCCCCGCCCTTCGCCCTGCTGGCGCTGCTCATTCTGGCGCTGTGGCGGGACATGCCCGCAGGAGCGGATGCCAGGCAAGCCTAGTCCCCTCGGTCGCAGCAATAGAAAAGCCCCTTGCGGGGCTTTGTCGTGTTTGCAGCGGATGAACAGTCAGGCCTCGGCCTTGTTCAGCCACTCCACCCTGTACTGGGCGCCGGCGCCCTGGGCCAGCTTGGCGCACAGGGGCTTGAGGAAGGCTTCTATCTGCTCGTCCAGCATCCAGGGGGGGCTGACGATGAGCATGCCGGAGCCGTTCATGCCCCAGTCGGCAGTCTGGCCGGCCACTTCCAGCTCGGCGACCAGGACGTTGCCGAAGTTCTCCCGCTTGATCGCCTTGAGCATGTCGCGGGACTTGTCCGCCTCCTGCCCCAGGATGGGATACCAGAGGGCATAGATGCCGGTGGCCCAGCGCTTCTGCGCCTTCTTAAGGGTGTCGACCACGGCGAAGTAGTCTTCCTTGAGCTCATAGGGCGGATCGATCAGCACCAGGCCGCGGCGCGGGGTGGGGGGCAGCAGGGCCACCAGCCCCTCGAAGCCGTCGCGATGGTGCACGGCGACGCGGGGGTCGTACCCCATGTTGGCGCGCAGGTCCTCCACCTCGTTGTTGTGCAGCTCCATCAGCGCCAGCTTGTCCTGCTCGCGGAGAAGGCGGCGCGACAGCTCGGGGGAACCGGGGTAGTAGTGCAGCTCGCCGCTCGCATTCATCTCCTCGATGACGCCCAGATAGGGGGCCATGGCAGACCACTGGGCACGCTCGTCCCACAGCCGACCTATGCCGTCGGCGTATTCCGCCTTCTTCTGGGACCAGTCGCCGCGCAGGTCGTAGAGACCGCCACCGGCATGGGTGTCCAGCACGATGAAGGGTTTCTCCTTCTTCTTGAGGGACTCGATGATCAGGGCCTGGACGGCGTGTTTCAGCACGTCGGCGTGGTTGCCGGCGTGAAAGGCGTGGCGGTAGCTCAGCATATGAGATCTCTGAGGGGGCCCTGCTGGGCTCCCAGTAACGATAGATAGTTCGACAGGTTGTGGCTGTCGCCGCGAAACAGGGTGAGGGCGCGCAGGGTCTGCAGCAGGACTCCCTGTTGCAGCCGCTCCAGCTCCAGTTCGTGGGCCAGCATGGTCTGGTACTCGTCGTCGGCCAGCCTGGCCTTGGCCTGCTGGCGCAGGGTGCGCCAGGGGATCAGCACCGCCTCAGTCTGCACCAGGGCCGGTTGCAAGTCCGTGAGGTCGACCGGGATGCAGAGCAGATCCAGGTGGTGCAGCAGCAGGGCCAGGTTGACGTTGCCCCCGAGCGTCTGGACATGGAGCCAGTCCTGACTGCGCTGGCCATAGGCCCCAGTGCTCCACGCCCAGAAGTCGGGCGGGCTGGGCAGCTCGTGGGCCTGCACTCGGGTGCCTTCCATCCGCTGTGTGTCACGCAAAGAAGGCTTGCTCCATGGCTTCCAGCTCCTCGGAGAGGCTCATCCACTCCAGCTCGACGTTTTCCAGCTCCTCCTTGAGGGGGCCCTGGGACTTGAGCAGCTCGGAGAGTTTGCCCTTGGCGCCCTCCTCGTAGATGGCTGGGTCGGCCAGCTGCTGCTCGATGTCGGCGAGCCTGCCCTGCAGCTTCTCCATGGCGGCCTCGAGCTTCTCCAGCTTCTGGCGAAGCGGCCGGGTCTGCTGGCGGAACTGGGCCTCGAGGCGCTTCTGATCCTTGCGCGCCACCGCCGAGTTGGCGGAGACGGGGCCGTCCACCGGCTTGGCGTTCGCCTCCTTCTCCTGCTCGCCGAGCCACTTGTGGTAGTCGTCGAGATCGCCGTCGAACGGCTCGACCCGGCCACCGTGGACCAGGTAGAAGTCGTCGGTGGTGGTGCGCAGCAGGTGCCTGTCGTGGGAGACCACCACCATGGCCCCTTCGAACCCTTGCAGCGCCATGGTCAGGGCGTGGCGCATCTCCAGATCCAGGTGGTTGGTCGGTTCATCCAGCAGCAGCAGGTTGGGCTTCTGCCAGGTGATGAGGGCCAGCACCAGGCGCGCCTTCTCGCCGCCGGAGAAGGGGGCCACCTTGTCGAGCACCTTGTCGCCGTGAAAGCCGAAGCTGCCGAGATAGTTGCGAAGCTCCTGCTCGGTCTTGTCCGGGGCGAGGCGCACCAGGTGATCGAGCGGGGAGTCGTTCAGGCGCAGGGTCTCGAGCTGGTGCTGGGCGAAGTAGCCGATGCTGACCCCGGCGCTCACCTCCAGCTTGCCCGACAGCGGCGGATTGCTGCCCGCCAGCATCTTGATAAAAGTGGACTTGCCGGCGCCGTTGCGCCCCAGGAGGCCGATGCGCGACCCCGGCACCAGGTTCAGCTTGATCTTCTCCAGAATCACCTTATCGCCGTAACCGGCGCTGAGGTTCTCCATGGCGATGAGGGGGGTCGGCAGGGCCGAGGGCTCGCGAAACTCGAAGCTGAACTCGGAGTCGGCGTGGGCGGGCAGGATCTTCTCCATCCGCTCCATGGCCTTGAGGCGGCTCTGGGCCTGCCGGGCCTTGGAGGCCTTGTAGCGGAAGCGGTCCACATAGGATTGCATGTGGGCCATCTCCCGCTGCTGCTTCTCGTACATGGACTGCTGCTGGGCGAGCTGTTCGGCGCGCTGCAGCTCGAAGTCGGAGTAGCCGCCGCTGTATTCGTTGAGCTTGCCGTTCTCGATGTGGATGATGCGGTTCACCACGGAGTCGAGGAAGTCGCGGTCGTGGGAGATCAGCACCAGCGTGCCCTGGTAGCTCTTGAGCCACTTCTCCAGCCAGATGACGGCGTCCAGATCCAGGTGGTTGGTCGGTTCATCCAGCAGCAGCAGATCGGAGCGACACAGCAGCGCCTGGGCCAGGTTCAGGCGCATGCGCCAGCCGCCGGAGAAACTTCTCACCGGCGAGTCGAGCTGATCGCCGCCAAAGCCCAGGCCGTGCAGCAGCTCGGCTGCGCGCGCGCGAATGCTGTAGGCGCCTATGGTGTCGAGCCTGCCGTGCAGCTCGGCCACCAGCAGACCGTTGTCATCCTGCTCGGCGTTGGCCAGTTCGGCCTCCAGGGCGCGGAACTCCTTGTCGCCGTCGATCACGTACTCCAGGGCGGAGCACTCCAGCGCCGGGGTCTCCTGGGCGACGCCTGCGATCTGCCAGCCGGCGGGCAGGCTGAAGCTGCCGTTGTCGATGGCCAGCTCGCCCCGCACCAGTGCAAAGAAGGTGGACTTGCCACAGCCGTTCTTGCCCACCAGACCCACCTTGTGGCCGGGGTGGATGGTGGCGGACGCGTTGTCCAGCAGCGTGCGGCCGCCGCGGATCAGTTCGATTTGACTGGCAACTATCATGGATGGGTCTGCTTGGCTCGAGTGAAGGAGGAAAACTGGCGCGGATCTTACGTGAAATGACACAAATTTGCACTTGAGGGCGGGAGGGATGGCTGAGGCAGGAAAAACGTGTCATAACAGAGACATCTGGTGGCAGGAGGCTGACCATGCTGATTAAAGAGATCATGACGACCCGGGTGGCGACCGTTTCCATGGACGACAGGCTGAGCGTCATCAAGGAGATCTTCGAGCAGGCCCACTTTCGTCACCTGCTGGTGGTGGAGGATGAGGTGCTGGTGGGTGTCATCTCGGACCGGGATCTGCTGCGCGCCATCAGCCCCTATCTCGACACGGATGCCGAGATGAACCGGGACACCGAGACCCTCAACCGGCGGGCCCACCAGATCATGAGCCGCCACCCCATCACCATCTCCCCCGAGCTATCCCTGCAAGACGCCGCCGCCATCATGCTGCAGCAGCACGTCTCCTGCCTGCCGGTGCTGGAGAATGGCGCCCTGGTCGGCATAGTGAGCTGGAAGGATCTGTTGAAGGTCATGCGCGGCTGGCAACCAGCCTGAACGAGTCCGAACGAACCGTACACGCCCCCTGGCAGGTCCATCCGCCCTTTTTATCGACTGTTCAAGCTGTCATTGAAATAAATGACAGCTTTTTTGTTTGTGCATCCTCATTCAGCTAGTTTTAAGTTCTGCTGATTATTGTTGTCACGACGCCTGGCGTCGTGGGCAAACGGCTCATGCCATGTTTTTGGAATTAATCGTTCCCCGCTTCAGTTCCCATCAAGGTTTCCGGATCTACTTTAGGCCATCGGAACATAGACCCGATCATAAACGACCGAGCACAGGTCTGACAGAGAGTGTTTACACCAGAGGAACGAACAATGAAAAAGACAGCATTGACGATGGCCATCTCCAGCCTGCTGCTGGCCGGTGGTGCACAGGCTTCTACCGTATACAACCAGGACGGTACCAAGCTTGATATCGGTGGTCGTGTTCAAGGCATGTATTACGGCAGCGACAACGACGACGAGAGCGGCGACCAGAGCTACCTGCGTCTGAACATCGCTGGCGAGACCCGCATCAACAACGAAACCGTCGCCAACGGTTTTGTGCAGTACAACGTACCGACCAACAGCTCCGACAATGAGCTGCGTTATGCCTATGTTGGCATCAAGAACGATCGCTTCGGTGCCTTCAGCTACGGTCGTCAGGACGGCCTGATTGCCAAGGCGGTCAACGACTACACCGACGTCCTGCCGGAGTGGGGCGGTGATGGCCTGGGCAAGGGGACCGAAGTCTTCGGTACCGGCCGTACCAACGGTCTGGCCCAGTACATCTACACCTTCGACGGTCTGGTGCTGGGTGCCCAGTTCACCGGTGAGAACGAAGCGCAGAACGAGAGCGATTCCAGCTGGACCCGGGGCTCCGAAGAGGGTTACGCCCTGTCCGCCAACTACAACTTCGACATGGGCATCAGCCTGGGTCTGGCCTATAACCAGGCTGGCAAGACGGCCGATCAGGCTGCCAACACCAACTTCGGTGGCAGCGAAGACGCCAAGCTGACCGCCGTCGGCATCAAGTACAACGCCAACAACCTGTACGCCGCCGCGACCTATGCCTACGGTGAAAACCACGTCTACGTGAACCAGGCCGGCAACGACGGCTATGCCTCCGAGAGCAACGGCTACGAAGCCGTGGTGCAGTACACCTGGGGTCAGTGGAAGCCGTCCCTGGCGTATAACCGCCTGGACGTGAAAGATTCCGACCAGAACCTGGATGACACCCTGACCGAGTACGTCTCCATCGGTGCCTGGTACAACATCAACGAGAACTTCGACATCTACGTTGACTACAAGGCCAACCTGCTGAGCAGCGAAGGGTCCGACGGTTACAACAAGTTTGGCCAGAACACCGACGACGTCGTTGGCGTGGCCATGCAGTACCACTTCTAAGTCATTCCCTGACTGCCTGCTGTATATTGTTGACCGGCCGCATTGCGGCCGGTTTTTTTATGGGTTTTATTGGGAGCAAGGGGTCGCGGGGTGGATCCGGGGTTCAGCATTCTTCCTTGCTGGTCGATACCCTTGTGGTAGGGCGCAGGGCCGCCGTATGGTCCTGTGACGGAGGCGGCGATGGGGCGAGGATCACGCCCCGTGGTCAAGAGCCTATCTTTCCTCGACCCTTTTCATTATTTCTATAGGGACTCGCGTCGCCCAGGCAGGGGAGGGCGAGTCTGGTTGGCATCTTGCAACCCTTTGGGGGCGGCACTCGGGAAACGGACGTAAGGGCTTTATATGGCGAGCATATTGGATTCAGTGGATCAACGTACCCAGCTGGTGGGGGAGAATCGCCTGGAGCTGTTGATGTTCCGTTTGGGGGGCCAGCAACTCTTTGCGATCAACGTCTTCAAGGTGCGGGAGGTGGTCAAGCTGCCCCACCTCAACAAGATGCCGGGCGCCCATCACAACATCAGCGGCGTGGCGAACATCCGCGGCGTTTCCATCCCCGTCATCAACCTGCGCGGGGCCATCGGCATGCGCCCCATGGCCATCGACCATGAGTCCAACCTCATCATCACCGAGTACAACCGCACCATTCAGGGATTCCTGGTGGGACAGGTCGCGCACATCGTCAACATGACCTGGAAGGACATACTGCCGCCCCCCCGTTCGGCGGGCCGCTCCAACTACCTGACCGCCATCACCCGCGTCCCGGAGGGGGGCGTCGACCAGATCGTCGAGATCATCGACGTGGAGAAGGTGCTGGCCGAGATCATCACCTATGACGTGCGCATCTCGGCCGAGGTGCTGGACGAGGAGATCCTGCCCCAGATGCAGGGGCGCAGAGTGCTCATCGTCGACGACTCCAGCACGGCGCGCAACCAGGTGCGCGAGACGCTCGCCCAGCTCGGACTCGAGGTGATCGAGTGCCAGGATGGTCTGCAGGCGCTCAAGCTGCTCAAGGGGTGGTGCGACGGGGGCAGGAAGGTGACCGACGAGATCATGCTGATGATCACGGATGCCGAGATGCCGGAGATGGATGGCTACCGGCTCACCCACGAGGTGCGCAGCGATCCGCGCATGTCCGATCTCTTCATCACCCTCAACACTTCCCTGAGCGGCAACTTCAACGAGGCCATGGTCAAGAAGGTGGGATGCAACCGCTTTATCTCCAAGTTCCAGCCCGATCTGCTGGTGGACGTGGTACAGGAGCGGATGCGGCAGATCCTGGGGCGCTGAGCCTGGGCCCTGATCGGCAACCGACGAGCACTAAGCCCCCGCCCTGGCGGGGGCTTTGCGTTGGGCTACTGGGTCAGCAGGGGCTCGATGAAGCGGGCGACCTTGTCGCGGATCTGGGGCTGGGCGGCCGCCGTCGGGTGAAGCCCATCGTTCATCATGAGTTCAGGGCGCAGCACAATATCATCCAGAAAGAAGGGCATCAGCGGCAGGTCGTTGGCCTGCGCCAGCTCAGGGAAGATCTGCTCGAACTGTTGCAGATAGCGTGCGCCATAGTTGCGGGGCAGCTGGATCTGGGTCAGCACCGTCTTCGCCTGGCTCGCCTTGGCCAGCGCCACCATCTTGGTGAGGTTGGCCCGGGTGATGGCGGGGGAAAACCCGCGCAGGCCGTCGTTGCCGCCGAGTTCGATCAGCACCCAGTCCGGCTTGTGGGTCTCGAGCAGGGCTGGCAGGCGGGCGAGCCCGCCCTGGGTGGTTTCACCGCTGATGCTGGCGTTGATGAGCCTGTGTTCCCCGCCCTGCTGCTGCCATTTTTCATTGAGCAGGGCAGGCCAGCTCTGTTCGGCCTTCATCTGATAGCCGGCGCTCAGGCTGTCGCCCAGCACCAGCAGGGTCTGGGCCTGGACAGAGGCTGCCCAGCACCACAGGCAGCTCACGGCAAACAAGAGACGCATCATGCATTCAACTCCCAAGATCTATTGTCATTACAGGTTCAGGCAAACAGGAAACCCAAGATGAGTTCAACGCCCATTATCACCGTCAGGGGGCTCGGCAAAACCGTTCGCCTCGGCCAGGAAAGTCTCACCATCCTTGAAGGGATCGATCTGCAAGTCAATACCGGCGAGACACTGGCGCTGGTCGGCGCGTCCGGTTCCGGCAAGTCCACCCTGCTCGGCCTGCTGGCCGGCCTCGACCTGCCGAGCTGCGGCGAGATCGAGATCCTCGGTCAGTCCCTGACCCGGCTGGACGAGGAGGGGCGCGCCAGACTGCGCGCCGATCAGGTGGGCTTCGTGTTCCAGTCCTTCCTGCTGCTGCCCACCCTGAGCGCCCTGGAGAACGTCATGCTGCCGGCGGAGCTGCGCGGCGAGACCGACAGCGAGCCCCGTGCCCGCGCGCTGCTTGCCCAGGTCGGGCTGGCCGAGCGGCTGCACCACCTGCCGCCACGCCTCTCCGGCGGGGAGCAGCAGCGGGTCGCCATCGCCAGGGCCTTCATGACCCGCCCCAGCCTGCTGTTGGCGGACGAGCCCACCGGCAACCTCGACAGCAAGACGGGGGAGACGGTGATCGAGCTGCTGTTTCGCCTGAACCGCGAGCACAACACCACGCTGGTGGTGGTGACCCACGACCATGAGCTGGCAAAGCGCTGCCAGCGGCAACTGGTGATGGCGGCAGGGCGGCTGCAGTCGGACTCCGGCGCCGTGGTGGCCGCCCGGGTCGGGGAGTTGTCATGAGTCAGTGGCGACTGGGATTGCAATTGCTGCGTCGGGAAGGGTTCAGCGGCGAGCTGCGCTGGTTTGTGCTGGCGCTGGCGCTGAGCGTGGCCTGCGTGCTGAGCGTGGCCCTGGTGGCGGACCGGCTGGATGCGGGGCTCAAGGCGTCGGGGCGCGACTTCATCGGGGCGGATCGGGTGCTGCGCTCCGCCACACCGGCGCCTGCCGACTGGCTGGCGCGGGCGAGTCAGGAGGGATTGGCCGTGCAGACCACGGTCAGCTTCAACAGCATGCTGTTTCACGGCGACGGCCTGCAACTGGCCTCCATCCGCGCCGTGCCGGGGGACTTCCCCTTCTACGGCAAGCTGGAGCTTAATCCCCAGCGCGCCCCTGTCCCCGGCGAGATCTGGCTCTCCGCCCGGGTGATGCTGCTGCTCGGCGCCAAGGTGGGGGACGAGCTGGAGGTCGGCAACACCCGGCTGAGGGTGGCCGGCGAGCTGGGCCAGGAGCCGGATCAGGGCTTCAGCCCCTTCCAGATGGCGCCGCGGGCCCTGATCCACAGCGCCGATGTGGAGGCGACCGGCGCCCTCCTGCCGGGCAGCCGTCAGCAGTGGCGCTACCTCATCAAGGGCTCCCGGGAGGGGATCGCCCGCTATGAGGCCTGGCTCGGCCCCAAACTGACCGCCGGGCAGAAGCTGATCAAGCCGGACGACGAGGGCTCCCAGGTCGGCAAGCCCCTGGCCAATGCCGAGCGATTCTTCCGCCTGGCGTCCCTCGCCGGCGTGCTGCTGGGGGCGCTGGCCATGGGCATAGCGGTGCGCCATTTCGCCGAGCGCCAGACCAACATGGTGGCACTGCTCAAGACGCTCGGCGCGTCGCGGCGCACCCTCTGGCAGCTGATGGGCACCCTGCTGTTCTCCCTCACCCTGGCGGGGGCGATCATGGGCCTGGTGGCGGGGAGCGCCATGCAGTGGCTGACGCTGCAACTGCTGGGGGACCTGCTGCCGGCGGATCTGCCGCCTCCCTCCTGGCGGCCGTTCGCCCTGGGGATCGCGGTCGCCTTCTTCATCACCCTGCTGCTGGCGTTCGTGCCCTTCCTTCGCCTGCTCAAGGTGCCGCCGCTGCGGGTGCTGCGCCGTGAGCTGGAGGCCGGGATCCCTCCCTGGCTGACGGTGCCGGTGGGCCTGATCGGCCTGTTCGCGCTGGTGTGGGGCTTCACCGCGGACGTCCGGCTGGCGCTCGGCCTCATCGGCGGCATGGGGGTGTTGATGCTGCTGCTGGCGCTGCTCGCCTCCGGGCTGCTGCGTCTCGGCAGCCGGCTCAAGGGGCCTCATGCCCTGCGGCTCGCCATCAGCCACCTCTCCCGGGAGCGTGGCAGCGGCCTGTTCCAGCTGGCAGGCTTCGCCCTGGCGCTCATGCTGTTCGGGCTGCTGTGGGCGGCGCGGGTCGATCTGCTCGAGGACTTCTCCGCCCGCCTGCCCGCCGATGCTCCGAACCGCTTCCTGGTCAACGTGGCCGATGAGGAGCGCGACGGCATTCTGGCCGACCTGCAGCGGGCCGGCGCCATCACCTCGGACTTCTATCCCATGGTGCGCGGACGCCTGACCAGGATAGCGGGGGAGGCCGTGGGGGAGGATGCGGCGCGGGAG